>JAIOSJ010000346.1 GCA_021107705.1 Thermoanaerobaculales bacterium
CAGATGGTGAAATGGACGCCCGACCCGGCGGCGTGGCTGGTGCTGGGCGAGTACGAGGTCACCTCGACCCAGCTTGTGGACCTGGCCGGCCAGGCGGTGGACTCAACGCCGCTGCCGGTGAGCTTGACGCATCTGGCGAGCGATGCCGAGTCCGTGCTGGTGGTTTATGAAGCTGCCGGGGACTCCGAGCCTAGGGCTGAGAGTGCGTATGGGGTGACGAGCCTGTTTCAGGGGCGCGGGTGGCATGAGGATTTGGGGCTTTACTACTACAGGGCGAGGTGGTATGCGCCGGGGGTTGGCGCTTTCTTGGAGCGGGATCCATTCGAATACCTGGATGAGGCGAACTCTTATAGTTTCGTTGGATCAAATACGACCAACGCGATTGATCCGTTGGGCCTCATGAACTTTGGCCACCCATACAACTTCCTGACTGGAATCCAGGCGCATCTCGTCTTCAGTTCGTGGATCACAAAGAGCCCATGGGCGGAGGGTCAACGCGGAATGGGAAGGAAAATTTACCCAAATCAGTCGTTGGGCACGGCCGTGCGCAACCACGGAAACCTGGCGCCATCGAAGGAATGGAAATGGCATTGGCTGCCCGACATGAACGAGAAATGGGTCCACACAGCTATCAAGTCGATTTTCCGACCAGATGCGCTTTCTGTTGGGAAGGGTGGTCAAGGGGGCGAACTTCTGGAACTCAAGCCGGTGACCTATCTGCGAAACCCGAGAGCGCTCACATGGACCTTGATTAAGATCCAGGCGGAGGTCGGTTATTTGGCGGCTCACGGCGTCCATGTTCAGCTTGGGAATCTGGCGAAGTCGATGCCTGAAACCATTGCCGGGGTGGGCATCCCGGGTAAGGCCGTCATGGATATTGACATGAGCCTGTACACGGTCCGGATTCTCTCACCTGAAGGGGGCTTTCATCCCGGGATGGTCTTCTACGAACTTCTCGGTGGAGCTTCAGAAGACTTGAGAGAGACGATTCGACCGTGGGTGAAGGTTTACGCACCCAAACTCAGAGAGCTCGAACTCGCTTCGGCGGGCGCTGCAAACCCAGGTTTCGCCACAGATGGGTTAAGACAGGCTTTTGAGCTCGCATTGGCATCGGGCCTAGGATATCGAATGCTGCAAGGCATGGCGGCCGCCATGGCCGAATCGCTGGCTGCTGGTGCGGCCGGTTCGGTACCGGTACCGATCTTTGCCATCATACCGCCTGAGTTTCTCCCGCCGGGAGCCACACTGCCCCCTGGGCTGGCAGGTGGGGCATGAATCGGTCCCCGATGCGGCGCGCCCTTTTTTGGATTGCCAGAGACGCATTTCATCAAAGGGGAGAGTTCCGGATCATCAATGACCTCGGAATCATGTCACTGAGCGATATGTGCCGATCGAAGTGGGAGTTTTCACCCGAAGATGCGCGATACTTCGCTCGACATCTGTTCCTGATGTTCATTGCCTATCTTCTGGGAAGGCCAAGAATGCCCTGGGTCTCTTTGTTCATTGAAAAGGTCCAGGGCATCAATCGAGTTCCTGTGGATCCCAAAATCCTCATTGAGCGTGGGAAACGGTGGGCCCTTGCTACCGACAACACAAGGCAAGGTCGGAAACTGATGACGGAAGCGGACAACGACCTCCTGCCCCCCATGTGGAATCGTGCGAAGAAAAGGGTTTGGGAGGCGTGGACCCCGCTAGGATCGGTGAAATACGAGTGGCAGGTGGAGGGCGTACACGACAGCCATCCATACCTGACCCTTTGGGTCGAGAACGGTCCTCGGGGGGCCCTGCGGCCCGGCAAACTCTTTTCCGTTGGTGACCCGGAAGATTGGTTGTATTGGTTCGATTTAGAGGAATTCGACCGAAACTACCGTTGCTTCTTGACGTTGCTCAACGCATTCATTGATCAATTGAATACCCTCGGGCGAAGATATGAACAGACAGGTCGCTTCAATTAACCGTGTATTGAAATGAGGTCGCCATGGGTGTGTTCTATACCAACTTTTCGCTCCAAGACGTATCCGCTGACGATGTTGTCCGGTTTCTTCGTGACGAAGGAAAGGTGGGGGTCATTTGCCCGGAACGAAATGGGTGGGTCGCGATATCCCTGGAGGAGACTGAAGGGCAACATCCGCTCCTTGTCGAATTGGCTGCGAAATCCTTCAGCCAAGCCTTCGGCTGTGTCGTTTTTGCGGTCTTGAATCACGACGATGATGTCCTGGCCTACTGGCTGGCGAATAAAGGTGAAGTATCAGACCGCTATGTGTCGCATCCGGGTCTCCTTGAGGGAAGAGACGACCCGCCGGAAGGCGGTGACTCGAGGGTCCTTTCAAAGATCATCGGCCGGCCCGAAGCAGCCGCAGAACTCGACGTCGTTCTAAGCCTGAGGGGCATTGCCGAATGCTTTTCGGCTCTGGAGCATCACGCGGCCCTCGTTCGCATGCTTGGCCTCCCTCCATTCACAGTGGGCCTCGATAGCTCGGGAAATAGCCCGATGCCCGACGAGCTGGACGAGAGCGAGATTATCGAGGTCTTTTGAATAGGTGTCCTGTCCTCCGCAATTTCCAAGCAAAAGCTGGACTTCCGTGTACGCCTACGACGAGCAGGGCCGGCCGACCAACGTTGTGACCGGAGTCCCCGGCGCAGGCGACGAGATCACCGAGCCCGTGCACGCCCTCGGCCTCAGCTGGACCGAGGCAAGTCTCAGGCGCAGCAAGAGCAGAGCGGACCTCAATCGCACAGTCGAGCGCTTCCACTACGACGGCGCCGGCCACCTCGAGAGCAACGAGGGCGACCGGATCCCGGCAATCGCCGAGGCCAACCAGGACATCGTCGCCCTGACGGGCCTCAACCCACGCACACTCGAGGAGTGGTGGACGGTCAACACGGTCGA
>JAIOSJ010000321.1 GCA_021107705.1 Thermoanaerobaculales bacterium
AAGCACCAGCGCCATCACAAGCGCGTGGCGGCGCTGGTGGAGCTTTGGACTCGCGCAGAAATATCTTCCCATTTTCGCATCCCATCTGTACCGCATGTTCAGCCAAGGTTATTCTATCGCAAACCCTGAACGAGGGCTCACAGATGCGGCCACAGATGATCGCCGTCAATAAGCTCGTCGCGGATCCGCCCAGAATCTCCTTCGGATCGGTCGTCGCGCAGCGCAGTGACGACTTGTTTGCCATCCGTGCCAGGAGTGCGCCAGGGTAAGCCTGGGGTACGTGGCACCCAAAGCTGGCACCCAAGACAAACGAAATAGGCTACGCCTCACGGCAGAATTGCCGTCGAGTCATCAAGGCTCGAAGGCCGGCGCTGCTTTTCAAGGCATCACGGCCGACCATTCGATCATGTCCCCGGACTCAAAACCATCCTCGAAAATGAGGTCATCGCCCTCGACGACCATTTCCAATAAAACGATGACCAGCTCCGTGCCGTTTCCGGGGCCCGGATCCGGATCGTTACTAAGGATGCACAGATTGGCGTGAAGTGTGCCGCTGCCCATGCCCGTCGAGTCCAAGGTCACTTCCACAAGGGTGGTACCGGCGGGGGGAGTGGTCCCGGCGCTCGGCGCCACACTGACCCAAGGCACGTCGGCCGGGGTGCTGCAAGTGGCTCGCAGGCCCTTTGCATCCGGCTCTTCGACGATCGACCAATCAAGGTCCGCATCGCCGAGGTTGTTGATCTCCAACGGCGAGATGAGCACCTCGTCGGGTGACTGGGCGTGGCCTATGAACAGCGGGTCGACGTCGATGTCTGGCGTTCCACTTTCTTCGACGTTGAGTTCCACTGGAATGATGACCAGCTCCGTGCCGTTGCCGGGGCCTGGATCCGGATCGTTGCTGAGGATGCACAGGTTGGCGTTATGGAGGCCGAGGCCCAATCCCGTCGAGTCGAAGCCCACGTCCACCAGGGTGGTACCGGCGGGCGGGGTGGTCCCGGCACTCGGTGCCACGCTGAGCCACAGCACGTCGGTCGGGACGCTGCAGGTGGAACCACCGCCACCAACGGTGCCGTTGAGGCGAAATACCAGGTCGGGTTCCGTTCCAATGCTGCAGCCGGAGGTGCGTGGACCCCAGTCCGCACACCCGGTGCCGTAGCCACCGGGCGGGTTGCGCCAGGCCGACTCGTTGTTGGATTGTACGGTGCGCTCGGTCCAGCCCCATTGGCCGCTAACGCCGAAATCCATCACTGCCTGGACCGAGACCCAGTAGGCGCCCGCGGAGAGAAACGCCGGCACTCCCCCTAAGTCGATGATGAAATTGCCCAGGCTGCCGGGGTCGGCCGGCACCAGGCCCAGGGCCTCATAGACCTGGGTACTGGGCAGACCGGTCGCGGCCGTGTCCTCGTAGAACCGCACGTTGACCGCCGGAGCTGGGCCGGTACCGTTGAAATACGCGCCTGAGACCTCGATCTGTTCGACGGTCCAGGAGACGTCCCCGGGTGGGATCACGAAATCGTCGGCGGCCTGGTTGTCGTAGCTGTCGTTAGCCGGCTCGAAGTCCTGAGAGGTGATGCTTTCGGTGCCGGGATTGTCGGTCTGGTCGTAGAGAACCGCCCTGACACCCTTGTAGAAACCCACCGGCACCCCGGCTTCGCCGCTCAGTCCGGGTACTCCCTGACGAACCCCACGGGAAACGGGACGGTGCACTACCCACCGGGCCATCGGCCCGGCTGTTCGCACGGCTCTCGTCTGCGGCTCCTCGACGATCGACCAGTCAAGGGCTCCGTCGCCGAGGTTGTAAATGTCCAACCCCAGGACGGCCACCGTGTCGGGCGACTGGGTACTGCCCAAGGCCAACGGGTCGATGTCGATGTCCGGTGGTCCCTCGACGTCGACAGGGCCATAGGCGCCGGATACGAAATGCGGGTCTGCACTAAAACCATCGCCGTGGATGTTCCAGGGGAAAGTCCACGGAGCGCCGGTGCCGTCGGGCACAGTGACATTGACACAGAAGTCGAAGAAACCAGGCTGCCAGGCCCCGCAACCGGTCTGAGGCGGGTAGCCTGTGGACTGCCAGTAGACCACGTTGCCTGCCGAAATACCGACTACCGGCGGAAGGGCGCCGGAGCAGCCGTTAGCCACCGGAACGCTGTCCCCCCAGACAGAATCGATCGGCCAGCCGTCCGGAAGATCGACCTCGAAGCGATCCATGTACTCACCGTCGTCCGAGACGATGTCCAGCGTGAAGCACAGGGTCTGGGCGCCGATCGGGATGGGATCGGCCAACAGGTTGATGACGTTCGAGCCACCAATGTTCTTCCCCTGGCCCCAAGCCGGGGACGGTGCGATCATGCCGACAAACAAAACTCCGAAAACCATACTCAGACAGGTCAGTCTCTTGCGTTGCATCGGGTTTCCCCCTCATCGATCCTGCTGGATGAATCCGAACCTCACACCCGACCCGCCGCCAGACAGCAGGTCGAACGAACCGCTCCGCCGCCAATCGCATCTCTTAAGTTAAGTTTGATAAAAGGTTAACGCGACATATGACGTTAAGTCAAGGCCGAAGATCTCGGGCTCGGCTGAGGGCGCACGTCAGATTTGTGATGGCCGGATGAGGAGTAGTTGCCTGCGTTACCAGTCTGACAGTATGTTAGACTGTCAGTCACGGAGGTGCACGATATGGCCAAAGCTCATGATCCCGAAATACTC
>JAIOSJ010000163.1 GCA_021107705.1 Thermoanaerobaculales bacterium
TCGATATCGGCACCGCCGATCCGGGAACCGGGGAAGAAATTCCCTACCTCGTGATGGAATTCGTGGGCGGTCGAGCTCTCGATCAGATCATCGCCGACGGTCCGATGCAGCCACGTCAGGCGGCGGAAATCATGGTGCAGGTGGCACGTGCCCTTGCCGCGGCGCACACCGCCGGAGTCGTCCATCGCGATCTGAAGCCTTCGAACATCATGATCGCCGATGATGACCACGCGAAGGTGCTCGACTTCGGTCTGGCTCGACTGATCAGGGCGGCGGGACATGTCCCGGAGGCCACGCTCACCGCGCCGGGGATGGTCCTCGGCTCCTGCCCCTACATGGCGCCGGAACAGGCCCTTGGACGCGGCGTCAGCGAAACCGGTGATCTTTTCTCCCTCGGCGTTGTTCTCTATGAGGTGCTGTGCGGCCGGCGTGCGTTCACGGGCTCGACGCCTGTGCAGGTCCTGCAGGCGGTCATTCGCTGTGACTACCCGAAGATCGAGGATACCTGTCCGAGCGTTCCGTCTGCTCTTGAAGCGATCGTAGAACGTTGTCTCGAGAAGGAGCCCTCGAACCGCTACGGGAATGCCGACATGGTTGTGCAAGATCTCGAGGCATTCCTTCAGCGGGCAGAGAGCCTTGATATCGACGGCCCTACGGTAGAGATAAAAACCAGCTCGATTCGTGCCGTGAGCGATAGGCGTCGTCGCCGGGCTATTCGCCGGGTGATGGTTGGGGGGCTCGTGCTCTCGATCGGTGGTCTCACGGGCTTCCTCGGGGGTCGAGTGGGGACGGAGGAGCTTCGTCCGGCGCCGGGTAATTGGAGGGCCCACGAACTTCTCGACGTGGCGGGGACCTTTCACCAGATCACCTGGAACCCGCAAGGTACTGCCCTCATGACGGAAGTCGAGCGGGGGGGTGACACCGAAGTCCTGGTCGTGCCGGTGGACGGCAGTCCACCGTGGTCTCTGGTCGGCACAACTGAGGAGGGCACGCCGGGGTGGCCGGTATTTTCGCCGGACGGCAAGGCGGTCGCCTTCACCAGGGTCGGGGGCGATCGGATGGTCCTGGAGGTGGTGCCGGCGGTAGGCGGCGCGCCGGTTGGGATTCTGGAGAACGCCGCACACGGTCGCTGGCTGGATGAGAAGCGCCTGGTCTTCTCGCGGCTGGAGGACGGGGTCTCGAGCCTCAGCACCTGGGCGCCGGACAGCGGGCGGGTCGAGCTTTTTCGGCACGCAGACGCGGATCGGTGGTGGTGGGAGGCCCTGCCTCGGCCCGGCGGCGGCTTTGCCCTGCTCGGCGGGGGGAGTGACACCCGGGCCGGGATCTTCGTGACACCTGAGCCCGATGGCCCTGTCGAGCAGTGGGCGCCCGAGGGACGCCATCTTCAGGGCGTCACATGGCACCCGGAGGGAAGGTCCTTGCTGGTTTCCTTCAACCAGGATCTTCTGCGAATCTCTCAGTCCGAGATCGAAAGCCTCCTGCCGAAACGGTTGGTCTTCCATCACCCGGCGTTTGACGCCACCGGGGAACGGCTGGCCGTAGCCACCCAAGATGAAACCTATGATTTGCTGGCGGTTGACCCGGAGACAGGCGAAGTCGACTGCCAGAGATGCGGCCGGCGTGACCTCGGCTGGGGCAGTGTCGGCAGTGATGGAACCATCGTCTTTCGCCGGACTGGGCGGGGGCGCCCCTCCCTCGTTATGACCGATCCCGACGGCGGCGAAGACCGAGAAATGACCTCCGCCGGAGCGAAGGCCGCTTCCCCGGCTTTCTCCCCGGATGGCCGGCGCATTGCCTTTTTGAAGAGCGGCGAGGAAAGCGGAGTGGAGCTGCGGGTGATCAGCCGATCAGGAGGCGAGGCCATCACCCTGGCGACCGGGGTCGAGGGCTCGGAATTTCCCTCCTGGTCCCCCGATGGTCGCTTCGTGGCTTTCGGCGCCGGCTCACCGCTGCAGGTGTGGGTCGTTTCCTCGGCCGGGGGAGAAAAGCGCGCCGTCAGCCCACCCGGTGGAGACTACCCGGTTTGGAGTCCGGACGGAAAGCGGATCGCCTACACCGTCTGGACCGATGCATCGGATGAAAACCAGGGAACCTGGATCGTGCCGGCGGAGGGCGGCACGGCACAGAAGATCAGCGACTCGCCGACCCGCGTCGCCTGGAGCCCGGATGGGTCCAGGATGTATCAACTTCAGCGAGAGCACGACGAGCTGGTGATCAATCGAGCCACGGTCGGCTCATGGCAGTGGTCTCGCCAGGCCGTCGTCGACCTGGCCGACCCGCCGCCCCCACACTTCGAGTACCTTCCTCTGACCGTTGAGCCAAAAACGGGCAGGCTCATTTTGAATCACCGCAACAGCCGCAGCACTCTCGTGGTCTTCGAAGGTCTCGACCCCGATCGTTGGTGACACTAAGGACGGAGCCCAATGAGGAGACCGGGCCAAATTGACACCCGAGAGGGCCGGTGTTAGTATTCTTTTTCCTCGGTTTCGGGGCTGTTCTTTGTCAATAAAATGCGGTCGAAGACGGGTTTCAACCCATGCGGTTCAAGTGTCTCTGGACCACCCGTCAATAGCCTTTAGGCGCGTAGCTCAGCTGGTTAGAGTACTACCTTGACACGGTAGGGGTCGGCGGTTCGAGTCCGCTCGCGCCTACCATTTTTCCAGAATGAAGGCGCGTAGCTCAGTTGGTTAGAGCGCATCCCTCACACGGATGAAGTCCGCGGTTCGAGTCCGCGCGCGCCTACCAACGCATTCTGAAGGCCCGGCCGTTGTGGTTGGGCTTTTTGTTTTTTTTTGGTATGGGAGTCGAGCATGTCGAGCACAATTTCGGTGACATTGCCAGATGGCAGCCGGCGGGAATACCCGCAGGGCACAACGGTGCTCGAGGTTGCCGAGAGCATTGGAAAGAGGTTGGCCAGGGACACCGTGGCCGGTGTTGTCGGTGATTGTCTGGTTGATCTGCGCACGCCTCTGGTGGCCGACGCTCCTCTGCGCATCGTGACTGCGCGTGATCCGGAGGCCGGAGAGGTCATTCGCCATTCCGCAGAGCATGTCATGGCCGACGCGGTGCAGCGTCTGTGGCCGGGAACCCTGATCGATGCCGGTCGTCAGGATCACTCCGAAAAATACCAGTACGATTTTCGCTTCCCGCGACCCTTCAAACCTGAGGACTTCGAGAAGATCGAAGAAGAGATGGCCCGTATCATCAAGGAAGATCTTGAGTTCGAGCGGGACGAAGTCGATCGCGAACAGGTTCGGCAGTTGATGATCGATCGCGGCGAGGAACTCAAGGTCGAACGCCTCGAGGCGATTCCGGAGGGTGAGGCAATCACCTTGTACCGCCACGGGTCCTTTGTGGACCTGTGCCGCGGCCCCCATGTGCAGAGCACCCGGCAGATCGGGGCGGTCAGGCTGCTGGAGGCCTCGGGCGCCTATTTCAAGGGTGACGAGAGCAACGAGATGCTCCAGCGGATCTACGGTACGGCCTTTGCCTCCAAAAAGGAGATGGCCGAGTATTTCGCCCGCCTCGAGGAGCTGCGCAAGCGCGATCACCGCCGTCTCGGCAGGGAGTTGGATCTCTTCTCATTCCATCCCGAGGCGCCGGCCAGCCCCTTCTTCCACCCGCGAGGCACGATCGTCTACAACGGTCTCCTGGATTTGATGCGGGAGAAATACCTCGAGTACGGCTACCACGAGATCATCACCCCGCAGGTCTTCGACGTCGAGCTGTGGAAAAGATCGGGCCATTACGAGAACTACCGTGACGACATGTTTTTTGCCGACGCCTTCGACGATGTCCAGGATCGCAATAATTCGATCAAGCCGATGAATTGTCCGGCCCACTGCCTGCTCTTCGGTGGTCGGTCCCACTCCTATCGCGACCTGCCGATCCGCATCGCAGACTTCGGCCGGCTCCATCGTTACGAGCGCTCCGGGGTCGTGACGGGTCTCACCCGGGTGAGAACCTTCTCCCAAGACGATGGGCACATCTTCTGCACGCCCGATCAGATCGGCAGCGAGATCGAGAAACTCTTCGACTTCATTTTTGAGATCTATGAACTGTTCGGTTTTGACGACATTAAGGTTTTCCTTTCAACCCGACCCGAGAAGGCGATGGGCGATCCCAAGGTCTGGGAGCACGCGGAGAAGGTGCTTGCGGATTGTCTCGAAGAACGAGACGGGGTGGATTTCACGATCAACGCGGGTGACGGCGCCTTTTACGGACCGAAGATCGACTTTGACGTGCACGACGCCCTCGGTCGGGCCTGGCAGTTGGCCACGATTCAACTCGATTTCCAGATGCCGGACCGTTTTGACCTCAAATACATCGATTCCGACGGCGCCGAACAGCAGCCGGTGATGATCCATCGGGCGATCCTCGGTTCGGTGGAGCGCTTCTTTGGGGTGATGTTGGAGCACTTCGGCGGCGACCTTCCGCCATGGCTCGCCCCCGAACAGCTCCGTGTCTTACCGATCACGGATGCGGTCATGGAGTATGCCGAACAGGTGACCGCCGCCGCCCGCGCCCGGGGAGTGCGCGCTGAGCTGGATCGGCGGTCCGAAAAGCTCGGCTACAAAATTCGAGAAGGTGAGGCCATGAAGGTGCCGTATCTGCTTGTGATCGGGGGGCGGGAAGCCGAAAACGGAACCGTGTCCCTGCGACTGCGCCACCGACGTGACGAGGGTGTGCAGTCTCTCGACTCGGTGTTGGACCGAGTCGTCGAAAAGATCGAAAACCGTTCTTTGGAACTCTAGTGTCGTGTTCGGAAAATACCATCACCCTTTTCGCCGGCCATCGCGGCCCCTGGCTGCGTTGTTCCTCCTTGAAGTAGCGATGCTACGACTGCGTCGTCGTGCCTTGCCAGGAACCACGATGACTTCGCGAATAGGGCAACGGACTTCCCGAACACGATACTAGGAACTCAGAAGCTAAGGAGAGAAAGATGCCGAAACTGAAGACTCATCGAGGCGCGGCCAAGCGGATCAAGAAGACCGCGAACGGCAAGTTCAAACGTCACCACGCCTACACATCCCACATTATGGCGAAGAAGTCGCGCAAGCGGAAACGCAATCTCCGCGACTCGTCCATCGTGAAACCGTGCGACGCGAAGGTTCTCGCGTTGATGCTGCACGGCTGAGGAGAGAGAAATGCGCGTAAAAAGAGGAAGTAATCGTAAGGATCGTCGGAAGAAAATTCTGAATTTGGCCGAGGGTTATTGGGGCGGTAAGTCCCGCCTGCACCGGACGGCGAAGATTCAGGTTGAGAAGTCGCTGCAGTACGCCTATCGGGACCGGAAACAGCGCAAGAGGCAGTTTCGCAGTCTGTGGATCGTGCGGATTAACGCGGCGGCCCGCTTGAACGGCATGAGTTATTCGAACTTCATTGCCGGGCTCAAGGGCGCCGGCTGTGATCTCGATCGCAAGGTCCTTGCGGATCTCGCGGTGCGCGACCCCCAGGCATTCGGTCAGCTGGTCGAACTCGCGAAGAATCAGGCCTGAGCCGACATGGGGGTCGCTCGGTTGGATGAAGTGCGCGCAGCGTTCCTGGAGGACCTGGGTCAGGCCGGGAAAGACGCCTCCGCGGTCGAGGCCGTGCGGGTCAAGTATGCCGGCCGGCGATCGGGTCTCCTCCTGGACCTGACGGCCGCACTGCGGGATCTTCCGAAGGAAGAGAGGCGGGATTACGGGCGGGCGCTCAACGATCTCAAGCAGGACATCGGCAAGTGCTTGGATGAGGCCAGGGAGGCGTCGATTTCGGGCGCCGCCGCCCCGCAGGACATGGTGGACATCAGTCTTCCGGGAATGGCACTCACGCGCGGCGCCGAGCATCCGGTCAACCTGGTGCGTCGGAAGATCGAGGAGATCTTTCTTCGCATGGGTTATGACGTCGAGGCCGGCCCCGAGATCGAGGATGACTGGCACAATTTCGAGGCCCTGAATATTCCTTCGGACCACCCGGCGCGGGATGATCATGACACCTTCTATGTCACTGGAGACAGGCTTCTGCGAACCCATACCTCGCCGGTGCAGGCGAGAGTGATGGAAAACCGCAAGCCGCCCATCCGCATCATCGTACCGGGTAAGGTTTATCGCCGAGACTCCGATCTCCGGCACTCGCCCATGTTCCATCAGATCGAAGGACTCTTGGTGGATGAGGGCATTTCCTTCGGGAATCTCAAAGCCACTCTGGAGACCTTTCTCCACGCCCTTTTTTCGGGCCACGGTGTGGATGTCCGTTTCAGACCCTCGTATTTTCCCTTCACCGAACCCTCGGCCGAGGTGGATATCACCTGCATTTTCTGTGGTGGTTCCGGCTGCGCCGTGTGTTCCCGCTCGGGTTGGATCGAGATTCTGGGTTCGGGCATGGTGGACCCACGGGTCTTTGAACGGGTGGGCATCGATTCCGAACGCTACACCGGATTCGCCTTCGGCCTCGGTCTCGACCGGGTGGCGATGTTGATGTACGGCATCCCCGATCTGCGCCAGCTCTTCTCCGGGGATCAGAGGTTGACGAGGCAGTTTGCATGAAATTTGATTTGGAGTGGTTGAGGGAGTATCTGGAGACCGATGCCGACGCCGATACTTTGGCCGAACGCCTGACTCACTGTGGTCTCCTCGTGGAGACTCGAGACGAAGTGGACTCGACCGAGGTGTGGGACATCGAGGTCACGACCAATCGGCCTGATGCCATGAACCACCGCGGGTTGGCCCGTGAGGCGGCGGTCGCCGTCAAGGGGCGGTTGAAGACGCTTCAACATGAGCTTGAGGAAACGACCGAATCTGCTCAGGAGTTGGCGGCAGTGGAGATTCGTGACCCGGACCTCTGTTCACGCTACGTTGCGCGGGTGATCCGCGGAGTGCGTTTGATTCCGTCGCCTCAGTGGCTCCAAGACCGACTCGAGCGCTGCGGAGTGCGGCCGATCAACGCGATTGTAGATGCCACGAACTACGTATTGCTCGAGACCGGTCAACCTCTGCACGCATTCGACCTGGATCGACTTGCCGGTCGCCGGATTGTGGTTCGGCGGGCGAACGCGGGGGAGATTCTGGAGACTCTCGACGGACTTGAGCGCAAACTCGAGACGGATGACCTCGTGATTGCCGACGCCGAAAGGGCCGTTGCCCTGGCCGGCGTCATGGGTGGCGCCGACTCGGAGATTGGTGACACAACGATCGACGTATTGTTGGAGAGTGCTCATTTCGATGCCCTTTCGGTGCGGCGGTCGGCGCGCCGTTTCGCCATTCATACTGAAGCCTCTCATCGCTTCGAACGTGGCGCGGACCCGGAAATGGCCCCCGTCGCGGCGGATCTGGCGGCACGTCTGATTGCCGAACTCACCGGCGCGAAGGTCTGCAGGGGGCAGATCGATGTCTGTCCGAAGCCGTGGAAACCCACAGACCACGAGTTCGGAATTTCGGCTCTGGGCCGTTTCGCGGGCCTCGAAATTTCTGCCTCGGAGGTTGAGCGAATCCTTGCGGGATTGGAATTCGCTCCTCGTCTCGATGGTGACCGCGTCATCTGCACCCCTCCGTCTTTTCGTGGGGACATCGAGCGCACGGCCGATCTCTACGAAGAGATCATCCGTCACGTCGGGTACGAGGCCATTCCGGCCGAACTCCCAATCCTCGGCACCCCTCCCGGTCGGCGTCATCCCAATTGGCAGTTGATCGATCGCGGGCGTGATGCGGCAGTTCGCGCCGGTCTGGCCGAGGTGGTGACCTGGGCCTTTATCGAGCCTCAGGTCGATCGGCGTCTGGAAGATTGGCCTCTTTGTCCCGGCAAGAGCGTGAGTCTGGTCAATCCTCTGGCCAGTACCCAGGCCGTCATGCGCCGGTCTCTGGTACCAAGCCTGCTTGGCGCGGCTCGCGAGACGCTCAATCAGGGTGAAAGGTCCTTGGCCCTGTTTGAGCAGGGCAGGGTGTTCTCCGTCGATCACGAGGGAGAAATGCACGAACGCGAGCGACTTGCCCTGGTTCTGTCCGGCGGTGGCGCCGGTTGGCCGGGGGTGGACCGGGTAGGATTCAGCGAACTCAAAGGAGTTGTGGAGAACATTCTCCGTGATACGGCATTTCCTGACATTGGGTGGCGACGGGGGGGTGCGCCCTGGCTTGAGCAGAGTGAAGGCGCCGAACTTGTCGATGCAGCGGGCCGGGTGATCGGCGTCTGTGGACGCCTGGGTTCGGAGGAGGCGGCCCGATGGGGCCTCAAGCAAGATCTCCTGGTGGCTGAACTCGACCTTGATGCTGCTGCCGCCGAACCGGTGCTGCCGAAATTTCGGCCACTCCCGCGATTTCCGGCCATCACGGCCGATATGACGATCGAGCATCAGCTGGACCTGCCCTACTCTGAAATTGAAGCGGCGGTGTGGGACCTGGCCGGCGAGAGAATTGAAAAAGTTTCGATGGAGGCGCGTTACTCGGGCAAGGGTCTTCCTGCCGGACATGTGCGTTCTACCTTGAGGTTGGTCTACCGGCATCCGGATCGTTCCTTGACTCAGGAAGAGGTGAACGAAGCCCAAGAAGGGCTGCGGTCAGCCTTGAGTGGACGGTTCGACGTACAATTCACATAACGAGGTGATCATGGCAATGGAAATCTTATTGAAGAAGTTGGAGGAGAGAATCGAGCAGATTCTCGAGGGCCATCAAAATTCCAAAAAGAACGAAGAGACCCTGCAGGCACGAGTGGCCGAACTCGAAAGTCAGGCGGTGGACTTGGAGTCTCGTCTTCAGGAGGGATCCGAGGCCGCCGATCGGGCCCGAGAACTCGAAGGGCAACGGGGCGAAATGACCGGACGCCTGGAAAAGGTGATTTCTCTCATCGACGGGGTTCTGCAGGAGCATGAGTCCGTGGATGGAAAATAGTTCCTTCTGTGGAATGAGTTTTCCTCTTTGAGGTGGTGTTGTGTTGAGAGCCGCGTTCAACGCGGCCCTCTTTCTTAGCTTTGGCTCGCGATAGGTGTGAAATTCGCCACATTGACGAGCGCTGGTATACTGGGATCGGGAAAGGAGGATTTCATGGCGACCGTTCGAGCCAATGTCGAAATTTTCGGCCAGAAGCTCGGGCTGCGGGCGGATGGAGACGAAGGACGCCTCCAAGAACTGGCACAATTCGTTGATTACCGCATGCGGGAGGTCGCCGATCGGAGTTCTAGTGTGGATACGGTCAAAATAGCGATTTTGACCGCTTTGAACATTGCTGACGAGTTATATCAAGAACGAGAATCGGATCAGGATGAACGGCAGATTTTTCTGGAGCGAAAAGCTGAGAATCTTGTGACAAGATTGGAAGACGCCATGAATAGCGGGCTGAGCCCGAACGAAACCAAGTCTGGAGGTCCCTGCGCGGTTGGTGATGGGTGAAACTATCGTTGAACCAACACCTATTTGATGGATTGCCGGGTTTTTCCGTCCCGATGCCTACTCTTCGAGTGGGAGACGGATGGGAGGCAGGCGCCAACCTGTGGTATCGCAGGTTCAAATAGGGTTGCTCACACGGCCGTAGTGGGGGCCTCTTTTACATAGCTCTTCCATCATCAGAGATTCCGAGTCGCTTCCTGCCGAGCGTTCTGATCGCTCTTTGACAGGGGGTACATCGTGTCGCCACAGGTGATGAACGTCGTAATCGGCGTACTGGCCTTAGCGTTCCTCCTTGGTCTTGCGATGGTATGGGTACTGTGGCGGAGGAGTCGCTCCGTTGCACGATCCATGCTCAAAAAGGCCGAGTTAGAGGGGCAGCGAACAGTTGCGCAGGCCGAAATAGAAGCACAGAGAGTCGAAAAAGACATGGTAGTCCAGGCGCGTGAGCGTCTGCTTTCGGCGCGAACTGAGTTCGAAAGAGAAACCCGTGATTATCGAATTGAACTGGATGGTCTCACACGGCGCCTGGCCGAGCAGGAGGGCCTCCTTCTGGATAGGGACGCCGATCTAAAGGTTCGACAGGAAAATATCCAGGAGCTGGAAAAAGACATCGGCGAACGCAAGATGCACCTGGCGCAGGCGGAAAGCGAACTGCAGGCCGCTGTGGTGATCCAGAAAGAAAAGCTCGAGCAGATCGCCGGATTGACCTCGGATCAGGCCAAGGCGGAATTGCTGCGCGCACTCGAAAATGAAGTCCGAATGGATGCCGCCGGGATGGCAAAGAGAATCGAGGATGAGGCGACTGAGAAGGCCAAGGAAAAAGCCCGCCGCATTATCTCGATGGCGATCCAGCGCATTGCTGCCGAGCATGTTGTCGAGAGCACCGTTTCGGTGGTCGATCTTCCGTCTGATGAGATGAAGGGGCGCATCATCGGTCGCGAGGGTCGTAACATCCGAGCTTTCGAACAGGTGACTGGAGTCGATCTGATTGTGGACGACACTCCGGAGGCAGTGATTCTCTCGTGCTTCGAGCCTGTGAGGCGGGAAATCGCCCGAATCGCCCTCATCAGCCTGATCCAGGACGGCCGCATCCATCCGGGCCGCATCGAAGAACTCGTTGCCAAGGTCAGGGTTGACATGGAGGAGAAGCTCCTCAGCGACGGTGAGGCCGCGGCCCTTGAGGCAGGTCTTCCGGACCTTCATCCGGAGCTGCACAAGCTCCTGGGCAGACTTCAGTTCCGTTCTTCGTACGGCCAGAACGCGCTCAAACATTCGTTGGAAGTGGCATGGCTCTCGGGTCATATGGCTGAAGAGCTGGGCGCCGACGCCCAAGTGGCCAAGCGGGCCGGGCTCTTGCATGATATCGGCAAGGCGGTCGATCGGGAGATGGACGGCACCCACCTCGAACTGGGCAGGGAGCTGCTGCGAAAACACGGCGAGACCGATCGCGTGATCCACGCCATGGAATGCCACCACGGGGATTACGATCCGCAGAGTGTCGAGGCCGTGCTCGTGACCTCGGCGGATGCGTTGTCCGCCGCCCGACCCGGCGCCCGCCGAGAGATCCTCGAGAACTACATCAAGCGCCTCGAGAAATTGGAAAGTATGGCCGCCGATTTCAACGGTGTGTCCAAGGCCTATGCGATCCAGGCAGGACGTGAGCTGCGCATCGTCGTGGAAAGCCAGAAAATTTCCGACGAGGATGCCGGCTGGATGGCGCGTGATCTCGCCAAGAAGGTCGAGGCGGAACTCACCTATCCGGGCCAGATCAAGATAACGGTGATTCGTGAAACGAGGTCGGTGGAGTACGCTCGGTGATCCGTGTTCTCTTCATCGGCGATGTGATGGGAAGCGCAGGCCGCCGGGGGTTGCGCCAGGAACTCGAGCCGCTGGTGGACCGAGAATCGGTGGACTTTGTCGTGGCAAATATCGAAAACGCGGCCGGCGGTTTTGGAATCACCACTGCGGTTCTTGAGGAACTCGAGGAGCTGCCGGTTGATGTTTGGACTACCGGTAATCACGTGTGGGACAAGAAAGAGGGTGTGCCCCTGCTCGATGCTCACCCGTTTTTGCTTCGTCCGGCCAACTACCCTCGGGGCAATCCGGGGCGGGGATGGTGTGTGGCCGAGACATCCGCCGGCACCTTGGTCGCAGTCATCAACCTCCAGGGTCAGGCGCTGATGGCGCCGATCGACAACCCCTTCCACTGTGTGGACGGCGTTCTTGAAGAGATTGTGGAGGCACATCCCGAAGTCCGCATCGTGGTGGTTGACATGCACGCTGAGGCAACTTCAGAGAAACAGGCGATGGGTTGGTATCTGGACGGGAGGGTGTCGGCGGTTCTGGGCACCCACACGCACGTTCCGACCGCCGATGAACGAGTTCTTCCGGAAGGAACCGCACTTCAGACCGATGTTGGGATGACCGGGCCCTACCATTCGATCATTGGGATGAAACCCGCCAAGGTGCTTGAACGTTTTCTGCTCAACACCCCGCGGCCCTTTGAACCGGCAAAGAGAGACGTCCAGCTACGTGGGGCCCTCATCGATATCGACGAAGAGACGGGTCGGGCCGAAAAGATCCGCGGTGTTCGGGTGAATTGTGACGACAAGAAGGGTTAGCCCGCACTTCTCACCAGGTGTCTGCTCCGACCCCTGAGCTGATGTTATGGGCAACTCACCGGGTTGATCCGTAGACCCCGTGGAAAGACCATAGTAAATGAAGGCAAACCCCTCCAACCCCAGTCAGCGCCCAACCAAAATCGGGATGATGGACGCTCTGCGGATTTTCCGTCATGGATATCAGGCGGGTGAAGAGTTTCCCTGCCGGCTTTTGGTGGATATGCCGAACTGGCTGGGGGATCTGATGATGGCCTTGCCCGCCACTGACCGGCTGGTGCGAGCGAATTCTTCGGGATCGACCATCCTCCATGTACGACCTTCAAGCGCTCGGTTGATCGCAGCTCTCTATCCAGAGGCCGATGTAATTGCTACGCCTCGCCGCCAGGGCGCCCTTCGAGTGAGTCGAAAAATAGTCAACAGGGGAGGAAGGGCGGACATCGGAGTCACGATGCGAAACGCCAGTCGTGCCAAGATCGTCCTGAGAGTGGCGGCTCGGTGGTCGGCGGGAACGAGAAACCAGGGAGGAAGAATTCTCCTCAGTTGGAGCCACCGAGTCGGCGGCGACCGACACCAGATCCATGACGCCGATTCGGTATTGCGGCAACTCGGGTTGCCCATCGTTGACGCCGGGTGGCGGGCCATCTTGCCTGAGGTCCTCCGACCGATTGGGCGCGAGGCTCTTGAGAGGGTCGGTATTGGGAACCGAAAGGGTCTCATCGGTCTTGCTCCAGGGGTTGCCTGGGGCGGTTCCGCAAAGAGGTGGCCGCAGGAGTCCTTCGGTCTGTTGGCGAAAAGGCTTCGAGCCCGAGGGTTTTCACCTGTCGTCATCGTGGGTCCCGGGGAGGAAGGGCTTGCCGCCGATGTCGTCGCGGCTTCGGGACTGGATCTTCCCGTCCTCGGGACCGATCTGGATGTGGCCGGGATTGCTTCGGTCCTGTGTCTCATGGATGCGATGGTCGGAAACGATTCCGGTCCGGCGCATACGGCAGCGATTTTTGGGATCCCGGCCCTCGCTCTTTTCGGGCCGACTGAGGCCTTGCGGACGGCGCCGGTCGGTCACTCGGAAGCCGCCATGACTTTGGGCCTTGAGTGTTCGCCGTGTCACCGCCTGCAGTGTCCCCTTGGGCACCGGAATTGTATGCGTGATCTCGACCCCGAAGCGGTGGCGGAAAGATTGGTTGGTCTTTTGGAACGGGAGCAACAGCCCATTCGGCGAGTCGTTCACGCCTGACGCTGGTCTTCTCGGCGGTGCAGCAGAGCAACCTGGGGTGTCGCCCGGTCCTCTTTTTCAAGCTGCTGATCGTCCTGGATCATTCCCTGCAAGAGTTCCGTGAGACGCATGAGATCCGCTCTAACCTCCCGCCGGCGGGATCGAAGATCACCAATGACACCTTCGATGTTCTGGGCTCTTTGATACGCATCGTCCACCAGCCGTTCGGCGAGCCTGTGTCCCTCGTCCACGACGTGCTGGCCGTCGATTCGGGCCGTTTCCATTGTGTTCTCTGCAGTCTTCTGAGCTGCCACCAGGGCGTCCTGAAGGGCTGACTCCCGCTCACGAAAAGTCCCCAACTCCTGTTCGAGGCGGTGGATCGTCTGCCTGAGTTCTCCCCGCTCACGAAACAACTCCTCCATAGCCCCGGCGAGTTGTTGAAGAAAGGCACGGACGGCCACGGTATCGTAGCCACGCATCCTGTGTGGAAAACCGACGCCGAGGATATCCAGAGGTGTAAGGTCAGCCATGGTGTCCTCCCGACCTTCCATTGTGCCACAAATATCGCCGAATGAGGCTTTTGTGCGGGATATTGTGAGCGCCGTCACTTGGGAAGAACGAAATAGGCGATCGCTGCTGCTTGGAGACAATCCGGATTTTCCGTGATTTTTCGCACAAGTTCGGCCTGGACCTGAGGGAGAAGCTCGGGTTGTTGGAGAACCAGGGCGGCAAGGTGATCGACGTCGTCGGGGCGAATGACGTGATACTCGTAGGTCGTGAGCCAGTCCGGCTCAACGGCAAGGCGATCGACCAAGACCATGGAGATATCGTCCCAGTAAACGACGGCCCACCGGGTCTTCGGAAACCATAAAGCCGAAAAACCTCGGAGGCCGAGAGCACGGCCTTCGGGAGAGACGACGGAGATGGGCTCGTGGTACCTCAGAAGAGCGGTTGTGATTTTCCAGTGGTCAAGCATGGCCTGCCACCGGCCGGGAGAACTCGAACGTTCGATGTCCCAAAGTTCGGCCAAGACCTCTTCATGGACCTCGTTGCGATCATCGATGAAAGCTTTGACCGGAGGGTAGTAACGTCCGATAAACCAGCCGCCAAATCGGACATCGTTGTAGATTCGAGAAGAAAGAAGCCCATGGTCCTCGAGAAAACGACCGGCGGCTACCGGATACCGTCCGGTGGAGAACCCAAAACCGAGGGGAAAGCCCGGAGCGTCGAAGAGCAGGGCCGTCAAGATGCCCACGATTGCCAATCCGGCGAAAAGAACCCGCCGTCCCTCATTTTTGAGTTGCGGAATAAGACGAGCCAGAGCGGGCGCGATGACCAGCGGGAGCAAAACAAAGAAGAGACCGACGTTGCGCACGTAGCGTAAGGCGAGGGCTGCTGCGGCGAGGAAGAGCAACCACCGAACCGCGTCTCGCTCCCGGGAGAACATCACAATCGCGGCAATCAGCATGCCCGCAAAAAGAAGCGGCACATCGAAGGGTCCAGGGGAGATCCACTCGGGATTCGGCACGTAAGGTTGTTTTACCAACTGAGAGAGATGAACGGGGGCGAGGAGGACACGCCATCCCCACGGGTTGACCAGCATGGCGAGGGTCGCCGCCCCGAGAATCGTCACTCCTGAGGTCGCTGCAGGCCAGGGCGAGGTTCTGACAAGCAGGGCGCGTAGACCTTCGCCAACCCACAAGACGCCGAGCAGCGGGAGAAGGACCAGAATGCCGCCGTGGAGATTGATGCCCACGATTGCAATGCCGGTTATGGCGAAAGCGGTTCTCCCGGTCGAGCGATCCGAGCGACGAAGATACAAATCGACTGCCAGGGGAATGAGCACAAGAGTCGCAAGTTCCGGCCGCATGAAGAATCGCATCCGGGCGCCGAAAATGCATAGAGCCGCCAGGGCCAGGGCGGGTCCGGGGCCAAAGCCCTGTCGGTGGACCATGCGGGCCAGAAGAAGCGCGAGAAATGCCACCACGATCATACGCAGAGCGACCAGGGCCGTGCCGCCGCCGAGGCGATCAGTGGTGGCGACAATGACCTGGAAGAGCCACTCGTGGTCGAGCCAGGCCACTCCCTCGGCGGTGAAGGTGAAGGGGTTGGAACGAAGAATTCTCCCGTGTTCCACCATCCAACGGCCCGCGGCGAGATGCCACCCGATGCTGGTGTTCGGGATTTCGAAGGTGCCGGCAATGACGCCGAACCCAAGAGCTACCAGTGTGGCCCACGAGGGGAAAGGCCGGAATTCGTCGGCTTGTCCGCTGTCGGAAACATCAAGACCGACAGTGGGGTCTGACCTCACTCGTCGGCTCGGAGGATGTAGCGCTCCCACTCCTTCTCGAAGGCGAGCGATGAGGGGGAGGTCATACGGTCCAGATAGACCACCCCTTCGAGGTGATCGAACTCATGCTGAATGACTCGGGCTTGGAAGGAGTCAGCCGTGAAGGAAACGCTCTGTCCCTCAAGGCTTCGAGCCCTCACCTTGATACGTTTGTGGCGGGGGACGAGTCCGCGAAGACCCGGGATGGAGAGACATCCCTCCCACCCTTCTTCAGCTTCCGAACCGATGGCCCGGATCTCGGGGTTTGCGAGGAGGGTCGGCTCAACGGCGGCCATTTCGCCGTCTCCAGGAATCCGGTAAACAAATAGACGAAGGGCTTCAGCGACCTGTGGGGCCGCAAGCCCGACACCCTCCTCTTCGCCCATGGTCCTCGCCATGTTGCGAAAGAGGTCATGAAGCCGGCTGGAGCCGAAATATTCTTCGGGCACCGGATCCGCAACCTGTCGCAGGATCGGGTGACCGAGGCGAATAACCTCCAGTTTCTGGGCTTCGTCAGGGGTCGAGACCATATCAGCCGCAGCCCGAGCAACCGCCATCGCCGACGCCGCAGGCGCTTGCCGGGGAGTTCGGATTGTCCACCGTGAAACCGGCGCCCCTCTGGTCCTCGACGAAGTCCACGGTGGAGCCGTTGAGGTGGGGGGCACTGTGGGGATCGACGAGGACTGATATGTCGCCGGTTTCCACCACGGTGTCGTCATCACGCTTGTCGTCAAAGGTGAACCCATAGGAGAAGCCAGAACAGCCGACCCCCTGGATGAATATTCTCAGGTTTTTTCCTTCGGCCTCAGGCATCTGTCCTGAGAACTCTTTAACCTTGTCGATGGCATTTTCGCTAAACGAGATCATGCGACCTCCCAATCTTTGAATTGACCCGAGAAAGGCCGGAGTTCAAGGCCCACTCGAGTTATTACATAGAACCCGCCGAAAGCCCAATTTCATCCAGGCCGGCGTCGTCGAATCTAGGATATTTCCTTTTCGGCCAACCATCGTTCAATCTCGATGGCGGCCATGCAGCCGGTTCCGGCTGCGGTGATGGCCTGGCGATAGACGCTGTCTTGGACATCGCCGCAGGCCCAGACGCCCTCGGCGGAAGTCCTGGTCGAATCGGGCGCCGTCACGAGGTAGCCGACGTCGTCCATCTCGAGTTTGCCCTTGAAGAGATCGGTATTGGGCTTGTGGCCGATGGCAATGAACAGGCCCTCGAGATCGAGATCCCTCGTCGTGCCGTTCACGGTATCCCTGAGGCGAACACCGGTCACACCGCTTTTCTTGGTGCCCAGGACCTCGTCCACAACCGAATTCCAGGCGAATTCGATCTTCGGATTCTCCTTCGCTCGTTGTCTCATGATCTTGGAGCCTCGAAGTTCGTCGCGGCGATGGATGAGTGTGACCTTCGAAGCAAATTTTGTGAGGAAGACCGCCTCTTCGAGCGCGGTATCTCCGCCCCCGACTACGGCGATCTCCTTATCCCGGTAAAAGAAACCGTCGCAGGTTGCACAGGCCGAAACGCCGTAACCCATCAACTCGGTCTCCGAGTCCAGCCTGAGCAGGCGGGCGGTGGCGCCGGAAGCGATGACCAGGGCATCACAGGTCCAGTCACCGTTGTTCGCGGTATGGACGACGATTGGCCGACCGTCGAGATCGACGCCGGTGACCTCGTCAAAAAGGAAACGGGTGCCGAAACGCTCGACCTGGGCCTTGGTTCGTTGCATCAACTCCGGTCCGTTAATGCCTTCCGGAAACCCGGGATAGTTTTCGACTTCGGTGGTGATGGTGAGCTGTCCACCGGGCTGCATGCCTTCGATGACGACCGGTTCCAGATCGGCCCGCGCGGAGTAGAGGGACGCCGTCAGTCCCGCCGGCCCGGATCCGATGATAAGAACTCTTGCGTGTTGGTCATTCATATGTGTCTCCGCTTAAGCTGTTCTGTTCCGGAGTGAGCGTCGTGAGTGGTGGACTTTTCCTCCGCCCTCGTGTCAAGGCCGACGCACCCGGCATTGTAACCGAGTCTCCGTCGAAGGTCCACCGAAAACGAGTTAAAGAACTCATTTCATGGAAGATCTTGATCTGTTTGGTGGCGCCCACTATGATCGCCTGAGATGGTTGTTCACGATATTGTCCGCTGCTCAGTCGAACTCGGGGTCTTCTGCCGGCCCCCGAGTAAGGGGTAACTCGGACGTGCCGAGAAACATTTCCCCTGAAGGTGGTGAAGGGCACAAAAGCCGACGTTTCAATCTGGGCGCCTGGATGCCGCATCGGCTTGCGGCCGTTTTTGTTTTCGTGGCTGTCGGCGCCATCACTCTTCTCAGGCTGAATGTGGTGAATCGGCTTTTTGATCAGGGCTGGTTCGCCAAATATCCGGCCCTTGCCGAAGAAATCGTCCGAGGATCGTGGCCGGTGGACCGGATGGCGGATATCAGCCCGGGATATTTGGGTTTTATCTTTCTGTTGACGGGGCCTGCGGGTCTTGATCCCCAGGGTATTCGTACCCTGCAGATCATCCTGGTGTCAGTTGCTGCCGTTGTGTGCGCAGTAGCTGCCCTCAGGCTGTGGGGGCCATGGCCCGCCTTGGCGACGGTGGTGGCATTTCTGGGCAGTCGGGCCGCCCTCGTGAACGCCTCAGAACTCGAGCCGGAGACGCTCATCCTGTTGTTGACGAGCCTTGGTTTTGCGGTGATTTTCACGTCAGAGGGTTGGAAAGGAAGAACCCTGGGAGGCCTCTTCTTCGGAATGGCCGCTGCAACACGGCCCTCGATTCTGCTGCCTCTCATTCTCCTGGGTACGGCTTTATGGGTCCGAGAGCGAGGGACTCCCCGAGGGATCCTTGTCCTTGCTCTCGGTGCGGGAGCGGCCTTGCCGATGATCGTCTCTCAGACCATCGTTGCCGGCGTTCTGGGCACATCAGCGCCGGCCATGAATCCCGGAACGGTCCTTTTTGAGGGCTGGAATGCAATGACGAGTGGATACCAAGGCGAGGCGCCTGCGATCGTAAAGGATCTGGAACACGTATTGGCACTCCCGGATGGACTTCACGTGGCGTATCGGGTGGTCGCGGGGCGCGCCCTCCAGGTCGAGCCGACCCCGGAAATTTCGAACAGCTACTGGGCGAAAAGAGCATTTTCCTTTGTCCGCCACCAGCCGGCGGCTGCCTTTCGGTTGATGGCTCGCAAAGCCGTCCTGGCTTTTCATTCGTATGATGCGTGGGATTTGGCCACCATGGAGCGCAAGGACAGGGAGTTGAGCTTGCAGGTTCTCTGGCTGCCTTTCGGGTTGGCGGCGGGTCTCGCCGCTCTCGGGTGGGCATTTGGGCGGCAAAGGCATGAGGCCGCAGTACTGGCGTTTTGGGTCGGCGGCGTATGGTTGGTGATGATCCTCTTTTATGTCACCTCGCGGCAACGAAATGTGATGCTGCCGGCGATCGCCTTGTTAGTTGGATTGGCCGTCCACGAAGTGATGAAACGCTGGAACCAAGGGGAACGAAGGACGGTCGTCCTCTCAATCACGGCCGCGGTCGTTGGAGGCGTCGTATTCGGTGTGAATGCCTCGCCGCAGAGGGAGGACCACCATACCTGGACGCTCCGCTTCGCCCAGGAGGAGGCCGCGCGGCGGATGAATGATGCTCGAATGGAGGGCGACGAGGAAGGCGAGAGATTCTGGTCGGTTCAAAGCGTGATCTTTCTGAATCTAGGCGCCAAGGCATCGTCGGCGGCCGTTGAAGAAGCAGTGAGGCGAGAGTTGGCGGAGGCGCCCCCGCCGGAGAGGGTCTTCGACCTTGCTTTGGTCCTCGCGCATCTTGGTCGTTGGCAGGCTGCAGGAGAGCTTTTCGCCGGACTCGACGCCGATGGTTATCGGCCATGGAGGGGCACCCGGGTCACCTCGTCAATTGACTATCATCGGGCCTGTTGTTTTCTTGCGCTTGGAGATACCCGTAGCGCCCTCCGGGCCCTGGACCGTTCCGTTCGAGCAACGGGTGATGCCCGAGTTCTCGCGCTTGCGTCGGTGGTCGAGGAAGTTGAAGGCAACACTGAGACGGCTCAGTCGATCCAGGAACGACTCTTCGATCTGAATGATCCCTACACCGCAAGGCTTGCCCTTGCCGATGCCCACGCGTTGGCGGGTCAGGCCGAGAGGGCCGGCAGACTGCGTCTTCCCGTGATTGAGGATTTCTCCGAGTTTGGTGTCGCCGAATCATGAGGTTGGTTCTTGGCGTTGCAGGGTCTGTAGTTCTTGTCGCAGGAGTCGTTGTCGGCGGTATGGGCTCCGGGAGGTTCGACCCGATCTTGTCCGAGAGAGACACACCGATGACCGTATCTGCTGCCCTGAGACGGAACAGGCAACTTCCTCTATCGGAAACACAGGCTTTGGTGGCTGCACATGCGGCGCGGGCTGTGGGAGATCAGGCTGCCGAGGTGGAGCTTCTGGAGCGGGCGATGGCCGGTGGTCCTCTCGCGGAGGTTGCCCGAATCGAACTTGCCGAGGCAGTGGCCGAGGCAGACGGAGAACGAGCGGTGGCCCTTGTCCTCCAAACCCTGGAATCTCCGGGAACCCCGCAGTTGCGTGAGGCCGCACTCGAAGTCGCCCTCCTGGTTCTGCGCAGCGGAGTCATGCCGGTTACCAGGCTGAAGCTCGAAAAGATCGTCCCACGTCTGCCGCGCTCAAGTCGGGGCCGCCTCCAGGTGGGTCTCGCTGATCCAAAGGACAATAGCTGGCGTAGGGTGCTCGGACGAATGCTCAAACTCAACCGAGTTGACCTCGCAGCTTTTGAGGCGGCTCATATTTTGAATGAATTGCCGGATCTCACCCCCAGGGAACGGTGGTATGTGGCGAGATGCTTCTATCAACATGCTCTTTACGAAGTTGCGGCGCCGAAACTCCAGGCATTGGTCGAAGGCAAGGGTCGTGGCGTTCCGATTTGGGAGGCGTCATTCCTGCGTGGTCGCTGTGCCTTTCGGGGTGACCAGTGGAGTGAAGCCGTAACCTGGTATCGAAGGGCCCTCACGGCTGTCCCGAATCGGGAGCGCGAGGCCGAGCTTCGAGTCCACCTTGCCAGGGCCTTGGAACTCGGGGGTGATCTCGGTCAGGCAGTGGAACAGGCTCGGCTGGCCGTCTTGGCCGACACGACCGATTCCCGGCGCCTGTTTCTGGCCCGTCTGCGGCTGCGAAGCGGAAGGGTGGATCTGGCTGAAGCAGGAATCGCCCGTATTCGTCTCCGGAGCGAGCGGTCACGCGGCCGGTTGTTGGTAGCGCTGCATTTTTTTGCTATGGCTCAGGTCGACGTGGGCCTGGAGGCGCTGAATAGGGTGTCGAGTCGTCCATGGAGGGGGCCGGCTCACGTGCTTGCTGCGACCGTGTTGGCCGAAGCGGGGCAGTTCGATCAGGCGCTCCAGCGTTTGGAGCGGGCGGCGCCGGAGTTGGACATCTTCTGGGGCGGATTGGCGCGAGAGACGATGGGAGATCTGCCCGGAGAGTTGGTGGGAAAATGGCGTGAGCAGCAACGCTCGGCTGTGGTGGAAGGTGGTGCTGCGAGTCGACGGGCGCTGCGGAAGTGGAGTGTCCTCGAATGGGATCCTCGAGAACTCTCGAAGGTGCGAAAGGCCGTGGCGAAGAGTCGCCCCTTGGATGTCAGCATGGAAGAACCAGTGGTAACAGGGCTCGCTGGTCTCTTGTGGCAGCATGGCTTGAGGGCCGGCGCCGTTCGTTGGGATCCCAATGCCTTTCCTGTAGGTACACCCGAAGAAGCCCTCTGGACGGCGCGGACATTTTCCGCCGAGGAGATGCCGTGGCGTGCTATTCGAGCAGCCGATACATCGTGGCGCTCCCGAGGGGCAGATGTGCCGCTACGGGCCTATCCCGAGGTCCTTGAGATTGCAAGTTATCCACTGCCCCACCTTCAGAGAGTCCGAGAGGTCGCGACGGCAGCCGACATCGACTGGACGGTTGTCGCAGGCGTGGCTCGCGAGGAAAGTCGTTGGAACCCCGGAGTCCTCTCGCGGGTCGGGGCGCGTGGCCTGATGCAACTCATGCCGGCTACGGCCGCTGATGTGGCGACGAGTATCGGTTTCGCCGTTCCTCTCCAGGAAGACCTTTTTGACCCAGGACTCAGTCTGCAACTCGGGTCAAAGGAGTTGGGGCGTCTGGTGGCTGCTTTTGACGGATTTATCGCGCCGGCCGTGGCTGCCTATAACGCTGGGGAGGCTCAGTCCCGGCAGTGGTTGGATCAATGTGGAAAAGGTTGTGACACGGCACGTTTTTTGTTGACGATGACCTTTGGAGCAACTCGAACCTACACTGCCGATGTACTCGCCGCGGCCGAGGTTTACGGGAGGCGCATCAAGGGACGTAGCGAACGACCTCATGTCGTTCCCGAGAGTGCTCCACCCAACGTTCGATCTCCTGATTGAGTTTTTCCTGCTCGACAACTTGACGAACCCGGTCATGGACTCGTGCGAGAGGCGGGGGATCATGACCTTGCTCGAAGGCGGGCTTCACCACCAGTCGGCGATAGGCATCTTCAACCTCGTCGAGGGTGACGACAATTCGAGGGAGAAGGTGCTGATCCGTCCAGGCGCGAGCGACCTCCATTCTCATGGCCAGGGCCTCCAGATCATTCCAGTCGAGCCCGGCGACGGTGAGGGCTTCGAGCACAGTCGATCGGTCGCCCCCCCGGTCGATCAGTGTTTCAACTCTTGCAGGAACATCGATTTCCAGCCGGCGAAGAGCGCCCGAATCTGCGAGATCGCGATACTGAAGTTCGAGCCTTATCCTGGCATCAAGGAGACTGTTGGTCGGCTCATCGGCAAGTCCGACGAGGTCGGCCAGGACAAGGTCGGAACGGAGGATCGGAGTGCTGTCCACCGTCGCGAGAACCTCATCGATAACTTGGTCCGATGCGGGAAGGATCGCGCCAAACAGGAAGCAAACCGCGATGAAAACCGCTCGCTGACGCCTGAGGGCCCGGCCGATAACTCCATCACGGCTGCAATTTGCGAATGAGACAACGCCCACTCTGGGGCCGGCCGCCCAGAACGGGTCCCCGCTTGAACTTCCGTAAGCCATTGAAGTAGAACGACTAAACCCGCGGCCATTCGGGAGCACATCTCGCACCTCCTCACGATTTTTGATTCGCGGGCGGTTACCGGCCGGGCCTCCAGGGCATCCGAGGACGGAGAGGGGTACCATGAACAGATGGTATCTCATCACCACCGGTCTGAACCGCCATATGATGGAACGACGGAGGAAGTGGTGGCCGGCAGCGAAACCGGTACTCTTTGGATTGTGGCGACTCCAATCGGTACTTTGGCTGATTTGAGCCGGCGGGCCGGAGAGGTGATCGAGAACGTCGATCTTCTGCTTGCAGAGGATACTCGTCGGACCCGTCGGCTGATCTCCGGTCTCGGTCTGGAACTTCGCGGAAGCCTGAGATCTCTGCACGAGCACAACGAAACCAAGGTCATCCCGGATGTCTTGGCCGCCTTGAACCGGGGCGACGATGTGGCCCTCGTCAGCGATGCGGGGACCCCGGTACTCTCGGATCCGGGGTACCTTTTGGTCCATCAGGTCCGTCAAGAGGGGTTGTCGGTGGCCAGCGTGCCCGGCCCCTCGGCCTTTACCGCCGCTCTGGCGGCAGCCGGACAGCCACCGCTTCCGGCGACCTTGGTGGGCTTTCTCCCGCCTCGGCAAGGAGCGAGAAAGCGGCGCCTGGGGGGTCTTCTGTCCTTTCCCGGAACTCTCGTTTTCTTTCTTTCTCCCCATCGCTTGGCCAAGGAACTGACCGATGTGGCTGAAGTCTTCGGATGGCAACGTCCGGCGACGCTTTTGGCGGAGATCAGTAAACGCTACGAAAGGGCGGAGACGGGAGTTCTCGGAGATTTGAAAGATGGGCGAGAAGCGGCAGCTCCGCGCGGGGAGTACGTCCTGGTCGTTGGACCTGTGATCCAGAAGTCCGCGCCATCTGGACCTGTGACTCGGGAACAGGCTCGCCGCGCGTATGAACAGGCCCTTGAGGAGGTGGGGGACCGCCGGGAGGCTCAACGAGTCGCTTCGCGAGAACTCAACATCAGCCGACGCGATTTGTACGCGCTGATTTTTGAAAATTAGCCCATTCTCATCCGTAAGAGATTGAATTATTGACCGTTGATCAAGATGCCAGATTATCCCTCATGGGGCTGTGTTAATCTGGCATGGTCGGGATGAGATGAGGGTTGGCCTCGCTCGAGAAGAAAGACGCTCAGGTCGAAGAGTGAATTTCAATAATGGGGCGCCCATCCGTGCGACAAAGGGGGACGGCATCATGGTCGGCCATCGAAAAATTGCACTACTGTTCATGACGACGGTCGCAATAGGTCTGACTGGCTGCAGCGTAAAACCTGTTGTCGGAGTCGTTCTTCCGGCGACCGGCCCGGCCGGGGTTTACGGCGAAAGCATCGAGAGCGGGATGCGACTTGCTATTTCCGATGCGCGAACCAAGGGTGAACTCCCGGTGGGGTTTGAGGTGATCTGGGCGAATTCGGAATCAGATCCGGATCGGGCGAAGGAGGAATTCCGACGTCTCGTTGAGGTGAAGGGTGCGAAGATCATGCTGGGCGCCGCCACCAGCGACGAGGCATGGGCGCTCCTTCCTTTGCTTGAAGATCTGAATGTCGTCTGCCTGTCTCCCTCGGCTTCAACACCCGGTCTCACGCGCGAGTCCAAACTCTTTTTCCGGATTTACCCGTCTGACGAACTTGAGGGACAGACAGCGGGAAAATTCATGATGGATCGCTTGGGGGCTTCAAAGGTTCTCCTGGTGGCCGGAAATACGGAATATGTCCGCGGGATCGAACCCGAGTTCCGTCGCCAGTATGAGGAAAGCCTCGGAGGCTCGGTCGTGGCCCGGGTTGATCTTCAGGATGAAGACTGGACGACTCAGCTGCACCAGGCCCTGAGGCGACATCAGCCCAAAGCCGTGTATTTGGTTGGTTACAGCGGCGAGATTCTCGAAATGATTCGAGAAATCAAAAAGGCTGCCTTCAGTGGGCGGATTGTGACCACCTCTGCGTTTTACATCAGTGAAGCGATCAAGAACGCCGGCGAGGATGCCGAAGGGATACTGTTCCCGCTTCCTCCCTATGACCGGACCTCAGACAAGGAACCGGTCGCCTCCTTCGTAATCAAGTATATGGACACCTATGAGAGGGCGCCTGACGTATTTGCGGCGCATGGTTACGATGCGATGAGAGTGGCAATTCAGGTCCTCACCATCGCGAATCCGCCGCACACACCGGAAATCAAGAAGGCTCTCCATTTTGGTGTGACTGATTTCATGGGTGTGACCGGGCCGATTTTGTTTGACGACTATGGGGACGTGAAACACTACCCAAAAATGTTCATCGTCAAGGATGGACAGGTCCAGACCTACCGCCGGTACCTGGAAACCGAGCGCAAACGAATTTTGCGCCAGGTACAGGCCCTTTTGATTGCGGAGGGGTAAGGTCTGCGAGTTCATGAGTTTGTCACCAGTTTGACATGATGAGTCTCTTGCCAATAACAGCCCGCGGCGAGGCGGAAGCTCTTTGGTTTCGGCTTTGCCGGGTTAGGGGTTTGGCCGGGTGAACCTCCTGCTCATTCTGTGGCGCCAGAGGGCTCTGATTGGGGTGCTGGTGCGCCGGGACTTGGCGGCACGCTACCGAGCATCGGCCCTAGGGTTTGTTTGGTCGATGGTAAACCCGTTATTGTTACTGTTGGTGTATTCCGTTGTTTTCACGACTGTTTTCCAGCCACGTTTTCCCGGTGGACAGCCCTATCCGTTGTTTCTCTTTGTCGGCTTGCTGCCGTGGTTGTTCTTTTCCGGGACGGTGCTCGATGCGGCTATCACCTTGATCGACAACGGACCCCTGCTGGCCAAGGTTATGTGTCCACCGGAAATTTTTCCGGCGGTTACGGTTCTCTCCCAGCTCGTACACCACCTTCTCGCCTTACCCGTCCTGATCGGCGCCCTGGCATTGGCTTCGGTGGCCGGGTGGCATCCCTTTCCATGGACCATTATTTTTCTTCCGCTGGCGATCATTCCTTGGGTTCTGGCTGCGGGGGGCGTTGCCATCGGAATTTCTGCCGCGGCGGTTCACTATCGCGATCTCCGAGATCTTGTTGGTCATCTCTTGAATTTGCTCTTTTTTGCCTCACCGATCATTTACTCACTGGACGGGCTTGATCTGCATCCGATGTTGATGAAGGCTCTGCGGCTCAACCCGATGGTGAGTCTGGTGACTGTGTATCGCGACCTTGCTTTCGCGGGCACCGTTCCGGAGCTCAAGACGATGGCCTTCGCGATGGGTGTCGGCGTCTCGGCCTGGATCATCGGCACGTTGGTTTTCAGTCGCATGAGAGATGGACTGGTGGAGGCTGTGTGAAGCCGGGTTCGCTGGTGTTCGAGGATGTCAGCAAGGTCTATCGCTGGAAGGGTCGGCGTGGGCAGTATGAAACCCTTAAAGGGCGACTGTTCGGCCGTCGATCAGGCACCCCCCGACAACCGAAGGTTACCGAAAAGATCGCCCTGAAAGATATCAACCTCGATGTCCGGCCGGGAGAGGTCCTTGCGATC
>JAIOSJ010000130.1 GCA_021107705.1 Thermoanaerobaculales bacterium
GAGTTGCTGCAGAGCCTCGAAGTGCTGACGTTCCCAGTCTCTCGGCGAGAGATTCGTAAAAATCGCGTACTTCGCCCTCGGTCGCCTGTTTGGCGGCGCCTGAGAAATACTTGATGGCTCGCGATTCCAAATCTGATTTCGCCAAGAATGATCGGGTCTACGACGAAGTGTTTTTCATTTTCACGAAGCCACGTCACGACCGAACCCTCCGGCTCTGGCTTGGTGACCTCGCTGAGCACGTTGGCGTCAACCAAGTAGGTCACAGTGTGTCCGTGGATTCGGATTTGACAGCACCCGTAGGTTAGCCAGCATCTTCGCGCCCAGCGCTGCTCTGAGCATTTGTTGTGCACGGCATGGGGCGAGGCAGGTGCGCGGATACATGTCTAACATGACATAGCTGCCAAATATGCAAAAACGCTTGACCCGCCAGGGCCTTTGTGCTTATGCTGAGACGAAACAAAAGCAGAAGGATCAGGTCATGGTGTCCGTGCTCCTCCAAGGTGGTAGTCTGGATCAGAGCGAAGGAACTCCTTATGGGATATTGGATTCGGCTCGACAGGATTGCTCTCGTGCTCGTCGGCGTCGTGTGTTTTGCCGTCGGCGCCTCGCCCATCCAGGCGGCGCCCACCGCGCAGAGTTCGACGGAGAAGACAGCCTCGGATCTGAGGGTGTGGAACACCGCCATGGGAATGGCCTTTCTCGACCATGGGCAATACCCTCAGACACAGGACATCTTCGCTCTGGCAGCCTTCCTGCAACAACAGAACTACTGGGAAGCACCCATCGTGCGTGACCCCTGGGGTCAACCCTACCGATGCGATTCAAGCAGTGGGCGGTACACGGTATGGAGCGTGGGACCGGATGGGCTCGATGAAACACATGATGACCTGACTTCGAGCGGTACCGCTCCCCCAAGTAGTGCAGCCACTTCACGGGAGCGACGCCTGGATGTCGCTCCGAAAGGTTCGCGAGGGACGGGCCGCGTCGGCAACACACTGACAGCCACGAAATCCGGTGATGATGTTGTGCTGACGTGGGCGCCGACAGGAACCACCTACGACGTGGTCGGCTCATCCACGGCCGAGTTTCTGAATCCATACGTGCTGAGCCAGCAGGCGTCGACCACCCATACCTACGTAGGCGCCCTTTCGAGCGGCAGGGACCTCGAGTTCTTCGACGTGACGGACGAGACAGAGACCAACCGCGGCGAGGATGGCGCCGGGAACCTTCCGCCACCTCCCCCGACGTTGGACCCGCTTCCAGGAGGCTCTGCACTCGTCATCGGCGCCACAGGATCTCTGACCGGGACGGGCTTCTCAGATCTCGCGGAGGACAACCTCATCTGTTTTGCAGGTGGGATCTGTCTTGCCCCCGACACCGCCACCCAGCGGGCCACCCAGCTGGACTTCACCGTTCCCCCTGGCGCCGTGTCGAGCTCTATCGCTCTGACGAATGGCCTTCTTCAGAGCGATCCCATCTCCGTCGACATCCATCTGGAGAGCCCCCGCACTGGAAATCCTCCGTACGCTCGGGTTTGCCGCTCGGCCTGGCGGAGGGACCGACATCGGTGGCGAGTACTGGTCCGCCTCGCGGGCTGCGGGTGACCATGTGCATCGCCACTACTACGACCCTGCCTCCGAAAGCTGGACGAGAGAGATCCGCGAAGGCCCGTACACCGGGATACACTACACCAGCACCAAGACCGACCGCTTCGGGACCATTTACGCGGGTTATGGCACCATCGCCGGCTCCGGCGGCTCGAGGAGGATTGCCACCGATCCGCCGGCGAACATGGCGAACTGCGTCAACCTCGGTGGCAGCGGCGCCATCCAGGTCCTGGGCGCTGCCCCAGACCCAAATCCTGACGGCCTGGGCGGCCGCGACGTGGTCTACTTCGCCTTCAAGGATGCGGGCGCCGGCACGGAGTACATCAAGAAGGTCAATGTCACCGCCGGCGGCTGCTCAGGCATCACCGACAACGACTACGGAAACCGCGGTGGGTACTGGAACTGGGATTATCAGGTCGGCATGTCGGTCGACGAGGCCACCGGGGATCTCTACGTGCCTGAGAAGACCAAGATCAGCGTCGTGGCAACGAACGAGACGGTGTCGACCTTCAAGACAGGCTTCAGCAGGCTCTTCGGCGTGGACGTGTGGCATGAGTCAGGAGGCAGCTTCGGCGCGGTGCTCGCCGCGGATTTCTCTACGGGCGCGGTGAGCGCTGTTCCTCTGGACAACCCTGGGGCTGCCTCCGCGATTTCCACCGGGACCTCCCTTCGCACGGTTACGTGGAGCAGGAGCAGCTACTCCACCGCAGCCTGGGTCTCGGCCCTGATGACACGCGTGACGCTCGCCCACAACACCGGCGGGAACATTGCACTCTGGCCGGCGCCCGGCCTCAAGGCCGAGCCCTACGAAAAAACGGCACATGTCTGGGTATCCGCTCCAGATACGGCTGACACAGCCGACTACCAGGGAGTAGTCCGGGACTCTGACCCGGCTGCAACGGACTACTCGACGTTCAAGGTCAAGGCATGGTGGGGCGATGGTGTCGCTCGGGACATCTGCGCCATGCTCGGAGATGCCCCCACGACCGCCGGCTACGAGCCAAAACCCACGCTCGACGCCTGCTGGCTTCCCTGGGAGGACCCGCAAACGGGTTCGCCCAACGGAAGCTGTGACAACCAGGAACCATTCGACGGCAGTGCCGGTGTGGGCACCTCTACCGACACAGACACTTTCAAGGAGTGCGAGTCCGGATGTGGCGCCGGCTGGGTTGACGCCTGTGAGTTCGAGTTCCGAATCACGCAACGCTACGCCGGCGACAACTACCGGGTGTACTTCTTCCAGCCGAGCGGCAAGAGCGTCATCATGAGCGCGCTTGTCACCGCGTGGAAACGTGCCTATGTCGAGAACGACAAGATGTGCCGCGTGGGTGGAATGATCTACGCTGATCCTGGTTCGGCGCCGGACGCGGGAATCGGAGACTCCACAGTTCGGGTCGCGAAAGAGAAGGTCGGTGAGACGTGGGAACGGCGCGATGCCGACCTCGACCTTCACGTGAACCAGGTGATTCATATCTTCGACTCGGTGAACACCTTCGAGGGACCACATGACGTTGCGTACCTCTGTGACTCGATTGTCGATAATCCTGATGACCCCTTCATTACCGTGACCCTGGGGACGGCGCCGGGCACAAGCTGCGTTTCGAACCCCTACCATCTGCAGTTCAGGTACAACGGCAGTGTTCCCACTCCTGGCGAGCCTCCCGCACCCCCCGTATGGGACTTCAACCATCCCGACCCACCACCCCCACCGGCGCACCAGGGCGAGGGGGGCGGCGTCTGTGTCGAGGCAACGGGCACGGATGCAGACTTCTTCATGGCCGATCCCAGCCGGCTCAACAACCGGGATAACAAGACCGGCGCCTTTGACGACGCCTTCGTGTCGTTCAAGATGCCGACGGCCGGCGCGGGCGTTATGCCGTATCTGCCATCCGAGTGGTTCGACTTCGAACCCCACGACGGAGTCGACTGGTGCCGCATGTCACAGCTGTGGTTCGACAACAAACAGCCGGACCCGATTCTCCCGGCCAGCGATGACCCGCACAACTATTTCCACCTGGTTGGCGTGTCGTCCTCCTCGGAGGGTCTCGGCGGACTCAGCAACTCCGCCTGCAACATGACTTTGGTCTTTGTCGATGCCGTCGAGGCCGCATGCACGGCTACGATTTACCCGGCGCCAAACTACGATACCTGCGTCGCGAACTACACGGTTCACACCACGGACCACGAACTCGCACACCAGTTTATGGTCAACGAGGACCCTCCGTGTGATGGCGGTCACGACCCCGGCGGCGAAGCCCACACCAGCAACGATGCCTGGTGCAGCGGCAGTCCCGGCTGTGTTGACCCCAACCTCGCAAACGCCAGATGCCTGATGAGCGGCGACCCGGACGACAGCGCCGGCGGTCCTGAGGCGCCACAGCGGCGCGATCGGGTGAACCGCATGGAGTGTGAGGACCTGGGCGCATACGACCCCCAACCCGATGACCCCTGCGCCTTGCCGGACTGTGGATTTGGCCTCAGGAATCAGGAGGACCCGCAATGAACAAGAACACCGTGCGAGTAATGATTCTCTCAGGACTGTGTCTGATATGGGCCGCATGTGACCTGTTTCCTTCGGAGCCACCGGTACCCTTCACCATCACCCTTCTCGGCTCGAAGAGCCCGAGGCCGGAGAGGTACCTGCTCGGCGAGCCGATACGGATGCGAGCGACCCTGGAGAATAGAACCGACGAACCGGTGACGATCGCTGGGGGACCGTTATTCGGGTTGATTAGCCACGGCGCCATGCAGCTGAGGATCACCGGAGACGAGCCCGGGCCGCTCTTGCCGATCTATGAGGGGATATCTGCCCTGGGTATTCAAGCGTCGCGCACCCTCGAGCCGAGAGAGAGGATCGTTGGCTATCTGAATCAGCCTTGGATCTTGGGGCCCGGCCGGTATGAGATCTGGATCGAGTACGCGCCTGCAGGGCGGGGTTGGGATCGCTTGATGGAGAGGGAGGGTATCCCGAACTTGCAGGTCGAATCGAATCGGTTTCGGTTCGAGATCGTTGAACCTAGTGGCATCGACGCCCAGGCGTTCGCCAAGTACGGCGACAAGCGGTTCAACAGGCTGCCAGGGTCTCACGAACTCAGAGAGAAGCTGGTGCGAGAGTTCCCGGCCTCGGTCTATGCCGGTTGGGTGATCTCCGGCGGAACAACCATGATGGCGATGGGCCCGCTCGCTCGCCCCGCCGAAGTCCCCCAGATTCCGTTTGAGGAGCATGTGCGTGAACGTGAGCTTGAACGTGTGCGTAGGACCAACGAGGGGCGGCTTACTCGCTACGCCGCGCGAATCGAGGAGCTGTCGAGCTATCTTGACCTGCGCCCTGATTTTTCCGGCGCCGACGAGATGCGCTTCGGGATTGCGTGGCTCAAACTCTACCTCGGCGAGGCGGAAGAGGCCGAGCAGATCGTGGACCGGCTCGTCGATACGGAGGACCTCCCACTCTGGCTTCGCGAGCAGTGCAGCCTGCTCCGAGAGGATGTGCTCAAGCGGATCGAAGGGGTGAAGGCATCCGGAGATGGACGGAGTAAGCAATGAAGCGTCGACATCTGCCTTTCGTCGGGGTGGTTCTGGTTTTCCTGGCTCTGGTGACGATCCAGACTGAGGCCAGCAACATCGGCTACCGCTACAAGAGTTCAGCCTTGTCAGCAACGGCCCCACGGCAGGTCTGTACTGGGTCGCGCTACCCTACGCCTACACCCCACCCGACAGCAACTCCAACCTTCTCGTCGATGCCGAGGATCTTGTCCAGGACCTCCAACCTGCCGGGCTCCCTACCCCCTGCACTGAGGCCGCAGGCGACTGCGCCGTGGTTTGCGTTTGGAGGTGGGAGGAGACGACAGGCGACTACGTCACCTGGACGGGTGGCAGCTCGAGCGGCTCGCCGTTCGAGCTTGAGCCTGGCGCCGCGTACGCCTTCGAGCTGCAGGAGGTCACCGGGCAGACCGGCCACATCGTCAACCTGGTCGGCGCCCACGATCCTTCGTTCGAGTTCAGCGACTGCCACACGCCCGACGGGGTCAACATGCGCTGGATCTCCATCCCACCGCACCTTGACGTGGACGACTCCTATGGAACCCCGGACGTTCTCGATGCCGAGGACCTGGGCCAGGCGCTCGGGGGCACGGACCACGTGTTTCAGATCCGCCGTTGGAACGAGGCCACCGGCCTTTATGACAGCTGGGTGGTGGGCTCGTCCTACGGCACACCCTTCGAGGTCGAGCTGAGCCGCGCCTACGCGGTCGACCTGTCGTGTGTGGACCTGTCAGCTCCGTGCGGTGACTGCCCATGGACGTGGACACCAACCCATCACTGAGAGTGCTTGGAGTGCAGATGCAACGCTTTCTTCTCTTCGTCTTGATTCCGGCTGCCGTGATGGCAGCTTCTGGTATCGCGGATGCCGGCACCTGTGACCATGCCTACATGGCCGAAGGGCAGCCGGCGCCCGCGTTCGACGGGATTAACAACACTGAGACCGGCTTCACGTCCTACTACTGGGCATGGGGCGCCAACCCGTCGGATCAGGGTTCGGCTCTGGCGCTTCTCGTTGACGACGCCACCGGCATCGCCGTCAACCCCGGAATCCTGTGGGCAAACTCGGACAGCTGCAGCGGCATTGTCGAGGGCGTCGGCCTTCTGGTCGAGGCGCAATCCACCTCGAACGGCGGGAAGTTCGCCGTCGTTGCTTTGCAGGGGGTCGAGATCGAGATTGACTACCTACAGGCTGGGACTCAATCCTCGGCCCAGACAATTCCCGTGCCTGCCGTGACCGGGTACGACATTGGGACGGACGGGTTCGGAGGGTACGCCGACATCACGCTGCAATGGTCAGCACCTTCATCGAGCGCGTGGGCCCTTTCGGACGTAACTGCGGTGCACGTCGGCTACGCCGTGTACTCCATCACGGCCGGCGCCGGCGGCCCCGTCGACAACGGGGACAGGAGCCAGTTCATTCGCGTTGAGGCTACGCCTGGGACTGCCCCCTACATCAACGATGACAGCGACACGGCTGACGGTCTTCTGCCGGCGTCGCAGCTCTCTTGCCTCGTGCGCATCCGACAAGGTGAGGTCTATTACTTCGCTCTCTCCTTGATCTTCGACGGCTCCGGCGCGGCTGGAGGCGACCCTCAGGCCGACGCAAGCGCGGTCGAGAGCACATATGTCGGCGCCTGCTCGGCAGCCGCTGATTTCGACCCCGTGATCTTCGCCGACGGCTTCGAGTCGGGCGACACCACAGCCTGGAGCGATACGGTTCCTTAGCCCGCACTTCTCACCAAGGTTCGAAGTGAAAGGCTCAAGAGGTGGTAGCGTTTTCGGTACCGGCGTGGAGTCAGGATTTCGTATTTTATGACGATTTCGAATCCGGGGACACATCGGGTTGGTGGGCGCCTGCGAGGGTTGGTGAGACGGGTCAGAAGACGTGTTATGACGAGGAGGGTGTGGTGATTGCCTGTGCGGGCACGGGTCAGGATGGTGAACTTCAGACGGGGGTGGCTTGGCCCAACCCGCGGTTTGTGGACAACAGCGATGGGACCGTGACCGACATGCTAACGGGGTTGATCTGGTTGAAAGATGCGAGCTGTGCGGACCTTGCGGGCACCGACACGAGTGGCGAAGCCCCCTGGACAACGGCATTGACGGCAGCGGCGGCTTTAGCTGACGGGACCTGTGGTCTGGGCGACGGCTCGGTTGCGGGGGACTGGCGTTTGCCGAGCATCAACGAGCTACGGAGCCTGATCGACTACGAGTATTTCTCTCCGCCCTTGTCGGGACCTGGTTGGGACGACGCAGTGGAGTGAAGGCGACGCGTTCTTCGGCGTGCGGATGTTCTACTACTGGTCGTCGACGTCCAATATGAACTACCCGAACTTCGCGTGGTACGTGAGCCTCGACAACGGCCGCCTGAGCTACAGCGGCAAGACGCTCATCTATTATGTCTGGCCGGTGCGGGGCGGACAGTGAGAATTATTTCGAAGATAGTCAATGACCATATAATATGAGATGGAGGAGATATCTAATGAAGAAAGAACCTGGGGCTTCTGCGTGGACGTAACCCCTCCGATCGGAACCTGGACTCCGCCGCAGCAAGTCGACTGGGATATCAGTGGCGACGAATATGGTGGGGTCCCGCCGCACGACGTCAGCGGCAACGAGGACATCGTTCCCGTAACGCTCATGTCGTTCTCAGTCGAGTAGAAAAGCATCCCGTATTCATTGAGGCCCCGCTCTGGCGGGGCCTTTTTTTTGCAGGAAAGCAGATGAACGCTTTCGGGGCTTGATTCAGGGGCCGGGACAGTGGCAATCGACAGCGACAGGATCAACAAACAGCGGCAGGGGCAGATCTCAGCGCCCGGCGCCTTGGCCGGCGTGGTCGATCCTTCATCCCTTCGGGTTGAGCAGCCGCCAGGTCATGCCCGAGTCTGGTCGAAGAAGTCGAGAGCGGGAACGGTTTGGGTTTTGCGTGAGAGTATGATTTAAAGTATGATCATACCTGGAGGCCAACATGCGAAGGGTGACCGTGACTTTGCCGGACGAAATTGTTGATGAGATCGATCGGAGAGAGGTGAACCGAAGCCGGTTTGTGACCGAGGCTGCACGGCGGGAGCTGGAGTGGCGTCGATACCAGGAACTGCAGCGGTCGATCAGCAACCCTCACCCCGAATGCGGGCGGGTCGCTGAGATGGGTGTCGAGGACTGGGGTCGCGGATCGGGCAGTGACGATGAAGGTTTGGTCGACCTCGAGGCCGGTCGTGTCGTTCGATGGGAGCCCGGCATGGGGTGGACGGGCCCGTCGGAATGAAGCCGGCACGCGGCACCGTAGTCCTGGTTTCGCTCGATCCGACCGTTGGGCACGAACAGCGCGGCGCCCGTCCCTGCGTGGTGGTCACCGCACCCGAGATCAACGAGGATCAGCGGTTCCCGATGATCGGCGTGGTTCCGGTGACCGGTACGCCGGGCGAGGGGGCGCTCTACCCGCCTCTTCGTCCCGGGACCTCGGGTCTGATGAAGCCGTCATGTGCGCTGGTCGATCAGATCCGCTCAGTGGACAAGCGCCGGGTTCTTCGGGTCTTCGGTCAGGTCTCCCCCTCCGAGTTGCAGACAATCGACGAGGGCTTGCAGCTCTTCCTGGGGCTGGACTCGTTGATCGACAGGTCCTTTTCGGAACCGAGTTGAACCGCCGGCTTCCCGAGGGGTCTCGACTCTCAAGATGCGCATGATGTGCATACCTGGTACCTTTTCCGGAAAGAATTATAGACGGCACACCCCGTCGGAGGTTTTCCTCCCGCGGAATTTATCGGTGTTGCGAGCCCAGGATTGCTGATAGCTGATAGCTGAGAGCTTCCTCAGAACGGTGAAAAACCGCTATCCCCCCAAAACCCCTCACGGATGCCGTTGTAGAGTTGCTGCAGAGCCTCGAAGTGCTGACGTTCCCAGTCTCTCGGCGAGAGATTCGTAAAAATCGCGTACTTCGCCCTCGGTCGCC
>JAIOSJ010000229.1 GCA_021107705.1 Thermoanaerobaculales bacterium
TCTTCCAGATCGATCTCAGTGACGAGTCCATCAGCAACCTTACCGACAGTGAGGCATACGACGGGGCGCCCGTCTATTCTCCCGACGGATTGCACCTGGTTTTCACCAGCCAGGAAGGTCTCGAAACCAAGCTCGGAGAATTGAGCCTGAGCGGGGACAACCAGCGACGCCAGCTGACTTTTGGACCGGGGAGTGATGACGGCGCCTTCTTCTCCCGCGACGGACAACGTCTGTATTTTGCCTCGGATCGGGAACAAGGGGTCTGGGATATCTATTCTATGGACCTCGAACACCATTCTCTTCATCGCCTGACCCATGTCATCGGCGCCGCCCTCAACCCAACGCCGATCGAGACCTTGGAAGGCGAAAGGGTCGTGTATCAAGGCTTCTCCCACGGACAATGGAAGCTCTACGTGGCCGATCCGAATCAGGCCGAAGAAGTGGGAGAGCTCCAGACCCCCAAGATTGGTCTCGATCTCGAGGATTTCGTGCCTGCGGTTTCACTCTCGATTGATCCTACCCTGGCGAGAAAGGCGAAGAAGAAATTCTCTATCGATGATCTCTCGGTCAATATCGGCGTCGACCAGGACGGGAACTTCAGGTCTTTCACATACCTTGTCATGACCGATCAGTTCGGAGATCAGCGGTTCACCCTGGTTCTTGACTCGATCGACACCTTTTCGAATTTCCGGTTGGCCTGGACGAATCTGAAGCCGAGATTGAACTGGGGCGCTTTTCTGTATGACGACCGGAGTTTTTACATCACGGGTTACGATCCTGAAAGCATTGAAGTCACCGAGCGGGAACAACTCTTCCGGCGAACCGGTGTCTCCGCGTTCGGTCAGTACCCCTTTTCGACTCATTATCGGGTTGAGGGTTCCTTCGGCTTCGAAGACCGAAAGGCGGATATTCCGTTCTTAACGGAGGACGGCCTGGTCATTCGGAGTTTCAGCGACCAGGTTCCGCTGGTCACTATGGGGATCGTGGGAGATACGACCCGATTCAACTACTACGGACCCCACCAGGGTTCTCGGTGGTCGGCGAGACTCTTCTACGGGTACGACCTCGACGACGGAGGGGCCTTGTACAACGACCTTATTGTCGAGTGGAGAAAATATCTCGCTATCTCTCGCAGACAGGAGTTGGCACTTCGTGTCTACGCCGCCTACTCCGACGGCAATGCGTCCAACGTCTACGCCATCGGAGGCTACGACACGGTTCGAGGCTTCCGAACCCGGGGTCTGGCCGGAAACCGAGTGTCCTTCGCCAACATCGAGTGGCGTTTCCCTCTTGTCGATCGACTCGACTTGGCGTTCATGAGGGTCGGCGAGGTTCGAGGACGACTTTTCTTTGATTTCGGGGCAGCGTGGTCGGAGTACGACGGGCAGAAATTTAATTATAAGGGGGAGCCGGGTTTTCAATTCATGGGGGAGAAAACCCTCGAGGACGGCACAGTGGTGTGCGAATCAGGTCGCCTGTGCGACGGCGTCGCATCGTACGGATTCGGAATCACGGCCTGGTTGATGGGTCTGCCGATGCATTGGGATTTTGTACGTCAGTACGATTTCAAGGACAGCATCGGCAACACCGAGGTGCAGTTCTGGATCGGTATGAGAGTCTAACCGGACTGACGTCTCCCCGCGTGTCGATCCTGCTGCCGGTATTCAACGCCGCCGCTTCTCTTGAGGCGTGTCTCCAAAGTCTGGCGAGGCAGACGCTGCGGGAGTTTGAGATCGTCGTGGTTGATGACGGTTCGAGCGACGCCTCGACCGAAATTCTCAAGCGCTGGAAAGCGCGTGAGAGCCGTCTTCGCCTGATCAGGCAGCCCCATGAAGGTCTGATCCCGGCCCTCAACCACGGCCTTGGTCTGTGCCGGGCCCCGCTGGTGGCGCGCATGGATGCGGACGACATCGCACACCCCAAGCGACTCGAACGTCAGGTCACTCTCCTGGACGACCGGCCGGGGGTCGCCGTGGTCTCCTGTCTCGTGAAGTGTTTTCCGAGGCGTGAGGTGGCGCAGGGCTTCCGCCTCTATGAAGAGTGGATCAACGGACTGACCAGCCATGACGATATGGCGCGGGAGCTTTTTGTCGAGTCGCCGGTGGCCCACCCCTCGGTCGTCTTTCGCAAGGAGCCGGTGCAGAGGCTCGGAGGGTATCGTGATTGTGCCTGGCCCGAGGACTACGACCTCTGGCTGCGTCTCTTTGAGGACGGCGCCGTCTTCGCCAAAGTGGGGGAGTGCCTTTTTTTCTGGCGGGAGAGAGGCGACCGCTTGAGTCGCACCGACGAGCGATATTCGATCCTTAGCTTCCTGCGCTGCAAAGCCCACTTTCTGTGCCGCGGTCCAGTAGCGGCGCCGGCAAGGGTCGTCGTGTGGGGAGCGGGCATCACCGGCCGCCGACTGACTCGGTTTCTGCTTGCCGAGGGTGCTCAGATCGAGGCCATCGTGGACATCGATCCCTCAAAGATCGGGCGAATGCTTCACGGGCTACCGATTATCAGCGCCGATTCTCTGGCGGATTTCCTCCGCGAACAAACCATCGTCATTGCCGCGGTCGCTTCCCGAGGTGCCCGAAAACTCATCCGCGAAAGGCTCCAGTCTCTGGGCTTGGTCGAAGGAAAAAGCTTCTGGTGCGCAGCTTAAAAACCTGCGCATGAACAGGTTCGAAGGAAAAGGCAGTACGAAATCGATGGGC
>JAIOSJ010000378.1 GCA_021107705.1 Thermoanaerobaculales bacterium
AATCATAAACGCCGGGCCGGATACCGTGCCCCAGCTCATCGGCATGCGTGACAACCGGATTCACCGCGCTCCACTTGCGACATGCGTCGCCGACAACCACCGACTGGCCGAAGCGATCAAGAGCCGAGACTTCGACGAGGCAATGCGTCTGCGGGGAAAGGGATTCAGCCAAACCATCGCAACCCTTGACACTCTGATACAGGCGCTGCCGCGACCGTGTCCCCCCGGGCGGCGCAGGCTTCGCCTCGCCGTGCTCACAGCCGGTGGTCCAGCGCCCGGCATGAATACCGCCGTCCGCGCAGCGGTTCGCTTCGGCCTCGACCTGGGCCACTCGGTTGTCGGTGTGCACAATGGCTTTTCCGGCCTGATCGAAAATGACGTCGAGGAGTTGGACTGGATGTCGGTCAAGGGCCTGGCCCGAGTCGGCGGCTCCGAACTCGGAACCTCGCGAAAAATCCCACAATCTGAGGATTTCGCCGCCATTGCCGAGACCCTCTCCGAACATCGCATCGACGCCCTCCTGGTGGTCGGAGGCTGGACAGGATACGCCTCGGTTCACGGGCTCCACGCTCAGCGGGAAAACCACGATGCTTTTCGCATTCCGATGATCTGTCTCCCGGCAAGCATCAACAACAATCTTCCGGGTTCCGAACTTGCAATTGGCGCGGACACGGCGCTCAATTCGATCGTCGATTGTCTCGACAAGATCAAACAGTCCGCCGTCGCGTCACGCCGCTGCTTCGTGGTCGAGGTGATGGGTGGGCACTGCGGTTATCTGGCTCTCATGGCCGGCCTGGCCTCAGGCGCCGAAAGGGTGTACCTCCACGAAGAAGGCGTCACTTTGAATGACCTCAAGACCGATGTCGAGCATTTGGTGGAGGGATTCGAACAGGGCAAAAGGCTCGGTCTGATGATCCGCAACGAACGGGCCAATCCCTGTTACACCACCCAGTTCATGGTGAACCTCTTCGAAGAGGAGGGCGGCGATCTTTTTGACGTTCGCCAGGCCATTCTCGGTCACCTGCAACAGGGCGGTGACCCGACGCCTTTTGACAGGATCCAGGCCACTCGCCTCGCGCGGCTGTGCGTTGATCGAATGCTGGAAGATGCAACCGAAGGCATCGCCGGACCGATTGCCATCGGCTTCGAATATGGCCGGATCGTCTTCCACGACCTCGATGAACTGGGAACGCTCTCGGACCCGGAGGTCCGTCGAACTCAGAAACAGTGGTGGATGGATCTCCGGCCGGTGGCACGCGTCCTGGCTCAGGCCGGCCCCCGCGGGCAGGACAGCTAACCAGCCCTCCCAACACTCATTCGAGGCGCCTCACAGCTATCCAACAGACCGGAATATATCCTATTAGGATTTCGGGTACACTCAAAGAGCGAGGAATGGAGGATCCCCCCATGACGGCCCTTTGGTTCGCCGTGATCGTTGTTGGCGGTATCGGCGGTCTTGCCGCCGGGATTTGGCTGCTGGTTTTGGCCTTTCGAGAGAGCCTGGGATGGGGACTCGCCTGCCTGTTCATCCCCTTTGCCGCCCTCGTCTTTGCGGTGAAATTCTGGGATGAGGCAAAGATTCCCTTCATTATCACCTTGGTCTCCGCCGGCGTCGTTCTGGTGGGAACGCTCGGTTACTCCATGTTCACCGTGAATGCCGGCCTGAATGATTTCTCCGAATTTGACGATTCCTCCTCCTGGAACCCCAGGACGGAACTGCCACCAGATGGAGATCCTATTTCCTATCCTTCCGAGACCCCGTGGGCAATTGAAGAGCGGGACGATGTAGATACCCTCGTTGAAGACGCGGGCACTCCATTCCTGGAGAGCGAAACCAACCTGGGGATTGACACCGAGGAAGGCACCGTTGCCGTTCCTATCGAGAGTGAGCCTCCACCCGAGGGCCGAGGGCGACGCAAGAATGTCACGATTCCAAAGGCGAACCTCCATCTCATGATCGGAGAGAAGGTCGAGTTGATCCTGTACTCAGGCCAACGAATTTCCGCTCGAGTCGAAAGCATCACCGCGGACAAGGTCTTCATGAAACACCGCGTCGGTGGAGGTTCGGTCACCTATTCCGTTCCGCTCGGAGTAATCTCCGAAGTACGAATACGCCGGGCGCCGTGATTCCTCAGAATGTTCCGGGGCGCTACTGGTCCCAACTCGATGACGGTAGAATTCTGTGTGAACTCTGCCCGCGGAGGTGTCGTCTCCGAGAGGGTCAGCGAGGTTTATGCTTTGTCCGCCAGGCACTTGACGGGCAGATCATGCTCACGACCTACGGTCGTTCTTCAGGATTCTGTATAGATCCGATCGAAAAGAAACCGCTCAATCACTTCTACCCCGGAACCCCCGTTCTTTCGTTCGGAACCGCCGGCTGCAATCTGGCCTGCCGTTTCTGCCAGAACTGGAACATCTCCACAAGCCGTGAGACCGACACCCTGGCCGACTCGGCCTCACCCTCCGTCATCGCCCGGGCCGCCGAAAGCACCGGATGTCGATCTGTTGCCTTCACCTACAACGATCCGGTGATCTTCCTCGAATACGCCATCGACGTCGCCGCGGCATGCCGCCAAAGAAATATCAAGACGGTGGCCGTCACGGCCGGCGAGATCAATCCCGAACCGGCACGTGAGTTCTTTTCGGCGATGGACGCGGCCAACATCGACCTCAAGGCATTCAGCGAGGATTTCTACCGCCGGTTCTGCAGCGCCTCCCTCGCACCGGTACTCCAGACACTCGAGTACCTGGTGCACAAAACCAAAGTGTGGACCGAAATCACAACCCTCCTCATCCCCGGTGAGAACGACTCCGATTCCGAACTTCACAAACTCAGCTCATGGGTGTCTGAACATCTCGGACCCTCGATCCCTCTGCATTTCACCGCCTTTCACCCAACCTTCAAGATGCGGACACACCCACCGACGCCGGCCTCGACCCTCAGCCGAGCCCGTCGCATCGCCCTCGCCAACGGCCTTCACTATGTCTACACCGGTAACGTGCATGATGAAGAGGGCGCCGCCACTCTCTGCCACAGTTGCGGCGCCAGGCTCATCGGCCGCAATCGATACACTCTAACGGCCTGGAACCTGACTGACGACGGCCGATGCACCACCTGCGGCACCGTGTGCGCCGGGCACTTCGACGGCCCCCCGGGGACCTGGGGGGCACGGCGACAACCCCTGCGCCTGGGTGATTTCGCGTGAACCTGAAGCTGACAGCGTAACCATCTCCAAGATTTACCACAGAGGCACAGAGGACACAGAGGAACACGGAGGGCAGGAGAGAAACTGGAAGGATGGGCTATATCCGGAAGAAATTAACGCAAAGGTGCAGAGACGCAGAGATTTTTCTTTTAGCGGCTTCAGGCGTCCGCCGGCATGCTTCGAGCTGGGCGCGGGCCCTGAACCAACACGGGCTACCGGCCAGGAACCTCAGGCGCTCCCGCCATCGATCACCTTGAAACCATGAGGATTCCTGAGCAACCGCGGTGCCAGGTCTTCCGGCGATGCCATCCCGATCAATCGACAGGGCGCCTTGGCGAGAAACAGCGACCAGTCGAGAAGCGTACGGTCGGGTTCGTCCTTTTGACATCGCGGTCGGGCGCGTCATCAATCCGGTTTCGTGAAACGGCCTTACTCAAAGGCTGTGTCGGGAATCTCGGCTTTGCATTTCGAGCAACGCTTTTCGGACACCCCTTCTCGATATTCGTCGGGTTCGAACGGTGTACCGCATTCAGGGCAGCTGTGGTGCACCGGGGTTGCCTCTACCGTCGGCTTCTGTCCGCCCCGACGCCACCAACGACCAACGTCCCGAGAATATATGAACAGATACCCACCGACCACAAACTCTGCCAAGGTACCAAGGTAGTGGCCAAGATTCGTCCGAAAAGCCGGCAGGAAATCGTGAAAGTTCTCCATCGCCCTGAGGTTGATCAACTGCCCTGCAAGCGATC
>JAIOSJ010000279.1 GCA_021107705.1 Thermoanaerobaculales bacterium
CGACGGCCGCTACTACGTGATCTGCGACGGGTACAATGGCTCGACCGGCAGCTTCGACCTCAACGTGAGCGGCACTTCCATCCCGGTGGAGCTGAGCCGGTTCACGGTCGAGTAACCGGAAGGCATACGCCGAACAGTCACGGTCGTATGCCTGACTTCGACATCATGCTCCGGCGCCACCCACAAGGGTGGCGCCGTTGTCGATGAGATGTCGTGCCATAATCCGGCAGGAGGATTCGAGTTATGAAATGGACACTCCGATGCTTGCTTCTCGGTTTTCTTGCGCTGGGCCAAACACCTCAATTTGCATTGACGGCAGAGAGCGGCACGATCGAAGGCATGGTGAAAACTCTCGACGGCAAGGCCATCACGGCCCAAGATCTGTGGGCCCCGACGACCACTGACAATGCGCCATCTGCGCGAAACGTCCCCTCGCTCGTATGGACCGGAACTGAAGTCATCGTGTGGGGAGGCTCGCCGGTCACCAACACCGGCGGACGCTACGACCCCGCCACGGATTCTTGGACCACCATGTCCACCGAAAACGCCCCGGATCCAAGAACTCAACACACAGCCGTGTGGACCGGCACGGAGATGATCGTCTGGGGCGGCTTCGGCACATCCCTGTACAAAGACGGCGGAAGGTACGACCCGGCGACAAACACTTGGGCGGACATCGCCACCCCGCCCACCGCCGTCAAGTCACGGAGACGTCATGCCGCGGTCTGGACCGGGGAGTCGATGATCGTCTGGGGCGGCTACAACGATAGCTCCCATTACCTGAACACCGGTGCACGCTATTGGCCTGGTACGGATACCTGGGAGGAAATCGCGATCGCCGACGCCCCCTCGTCTCGCACCGACCACACCGCGGTGTGGACCGGAACCGAGATGATCGTGTGGGGAGGTTGGAGCGGCTTTGATTGCCTGGCCACGGGCGGGATCTATGATCCGGTCGCCGATGCCTGGCGCCCGACCGAAACGTTGGACGCCCCGGTCGGACGCTACTCCCACACCGCCGCTTGGACCGGCGCCCAAATGATCGTCTGGGGAGGTCAGATCGACGGCAGTATCTATGTAAGCACCGGTGGCGTCTATATCCTCGGCGCCCCCGACAGCTGGATCGCCACCTCTGAGGAGGGCGCCCCAACGGGGAGAGCCCTTTTTTCCGGTGTGTGGACCGGATCCGAACTCATCGTGTGGGGAGGATGGATTCTCGACAGTCCGCCCACGACCAACACCGGCGGCGTTTACTCGCCGGCGACCCTCGAGTGGAGGGAAACGACAACAACCGGCGCGCCCGACCCCCGCTACAGCCATCGGGCGGTGTGGTGCGGCGACTCGATGGTCGTATGGGGAGGCTTGGACGAAAACAACCAGGAACTCAACTCCGGTGGCAAGTACGTCCTCGACTGGACCGTCATCTTCACCGACGGCTTCGAGTCCGGAAACTTGAGTGCCTGGTCCACGACGGCGCCCTGACCCGCACTTCTCGGTGGCCGTCGAGTGCGGGTCGTCGTCGATCAGACATCGGCAGGAATACACAAAGGTCCCTCCTGGTTTGATTTAGGGCAGACTGATACTGAAAGGATAGACATCATGCCGAAAATCAACCGTTACGTAGATATCGACACCGTCGAGCGAGAGACCAAGAAGGACTACATCGACCGCCACTCGCCGTTCATCCACTGTGAGGACTCGGCCGGCAAAGCTGAGAAATTTGCCGTCACCGTCAAGGTGGGCAACGAGTACGACCACCCGGACGACTTTGACCACTACATCGCCAATATCGCCCTCTACAGCGGTGAGACCCTGCTGGCACGGGCCGATTTCCCACCGGGAACCCTGGGCAACCAGAAGGGCCAGGTCGAGGTCGTGTTCAACATCATCCCGATGAAGAAACTCAAGCTGGTGGCCCACGCCTACTGCACCAAGCACGGCCTGTGGGAGAGTGATCCAACGGAAGTGAGCGTCAGTTAGACGTGACATTCGGGTGGGGATAAACCCCGCCCCTACGGTTTTTCTTGTAGGGGAGGGGTTTATCCCCTCCTGTTTTTGGTTTCGGCTCCGCCAGTATAGGAGTACAATGCGCGGACGCCTCCTGGCGCCGCCGATTCCGGTGGCCCACATTTCCCACCGGGTTGTGTTGCGAGGCGGGGATGGAGACCACAATGAAAACCCATGAAATCCGTGCCCGTGCGGTCGAGCGCTGCCGAGAAAAGGGCATTCTGATACCGACCCTGGCCCAACAGAAAGACCCCTCACTGATCCCCGGCGCCGTCACCCAACGGCTCCCCGGCATCAACATCCAGGATGTCGATCCCCTCAACCTCTTCCGCATCACCTGGTACAACGATCCCACGAGTCACGGTTTCGGCAAGGTCAACGCCTTCGAGCTTCCACCGGAATTGACGGGGGTCGAAACCCGCATCGTCGGCCTGATCGGCCGTCACTTTCCCACCGGCACCCACAAGGTCGGAGCGGCCTTCGGGTGCCTCGTACCCCGCCTGGTGCATGGTGAATTCGACCCTATCGACCAGGTCGCGGTCTGGCCCTCCACCGGGAACTACTGCCGTGGCGGCGCCTTTGACAGCGCCCTCCTGGGGTGTCATTCGGTGGCGATCCTTCCCGAAGAAATGAGTCAGGAGCGCTTCCGCTGGCTCGAAGACATCGGCGCCGAGGTCTTCGCAACTCCGGGCTGCGAAAGCAACGTCAAGGAGATCTTCGACAAGTGCTGGGATCTCCGCGCCACCCGGCCGGAGGCGGTGATCTTCAATCAGTTCGACGAATTCGGGAACTACATGTGGCACTGGTCCGTCACCGGCGCCGCCGTCGAAGACTGGCTCGCACAACACGCCGGACCCAACGGACGCCTGGCCGGCTGGGTCGGGGCCACGGGGTCGGGCGGGACCCTGGCCGCCGGCGACTACCTGAAGGGCCGCTTCCCCGGCGTCACCATCACCGCAGCCGAAGCCCTCCAATGTCCAACTCTCCTGGCCTGCGGCTTTGGCGGCCACCGCATCGAGGGCATCGGCGACAAGCATATCCCTTGGATCCATAACGTGCGCACAACCGACGTCGTCACCGCAATCGACGACGAGGCCACGATGCGCTTGATGCGGCTGTTCAACGAAGAGGTCGGACGGGATTTCCTGGCCGACCGAGGCGTTTCGGAAGCTGTGATCGGCCAGCTGGATGATTTGGGCATCTCCTCAATTTGTAATCTACTGGCCGCGATCAAGACCGCCAAGTACTACGATCTCGGCCCCGACGACATCCTGGTCACCTCGTTCACCGACTCGGTCGAAATGTACCGGACCCGCCTCGACGAGATGAACGAAGAGCATGGCGCCTATACGCCGACCGATGCCGCGATCGACTTTGAACGGCGACTCCTGGGCGAGACCACCGATCACCTGAGGGAATTGACCTACCGTGATCGACGGGCGATCCACAACTTCAAGTACTTCACCTGGGTCGAACAGCAGGGACGCTCCGTCGAACAGCTGGAAGAGCTGTGGAATCCGTCATTTTGGGCCGATCTGACCGACGGCGTACCGGAGTGGGACGAGGCAATTCACCAGTTCAACGCCGACACCGGAGTTCTGGAACTACTGGAAAACAAATAGGACGGAACACAAGTGAAACACAGAGACACGGAGAGCACAGAGGAACACAGAGGAGCGCTCGTTAAACCTGACGGCACGCTTCGCGGGCCTCCCGGAGAGAATTCCTCCCGAACCGATCGCAAGCGCTCGGATTCGGTCCGGATTCCCTTCGGACCGCGGGCTTATGCCCGCGGCTGTCAGGCTGGTTCGCTGTTCGGAGAACCTGGTTGCTCTCCGGTGTCCAAGGAGTTTCAGTGGTAGATGGCGTGTCATCCTTGCCCGAAAAGATCCCGGATCACCTCAACCGGATATCCGGGGAGATTGTGGATGCTGCCGTTAAGGTTCACATTCATCTCGGGCCTGGACTTCTCGAAAATGTGTATGAGGTCTGTTTGGCGTATGAACTGCGTGCGTTCGGGTCCGTCCCTTGGATGCGAACGACATTCCTCTCTGTGCCCCTCTGTGTTCTCCGTGTCTCTGTGTTGAAATGTCTTTATTGGAGCAAACAAAATGAATGAAACTGGAAAACAAGCCCTTGAGGCCGCACAATTAATGGAGCGAGACATTGTCGGCTTCCTTCGCCGCATGATCGCCATTCCGGCGGAGAGCCTGCAGGAGAAAGAACGCTGCGAGCTGGTCAAGGCCGAGTTTGAAAAATTGGGCTTTGACGAGGTCTTCTTCGACGGGCTGGGCACGGTCGTGGCCCGCATCGGCAACGGCCCCTTCAAAATCCTGATGGACGGCCACATCGACTGCGTCGGGGTTGGCGATCCGGCTTCGTGGGACTACGACCCCTTCGAGGGCAAGGAAGAGAACGGCGAAATCTGGGGCCGGGGCGCAGTGGACGAACTTCCCGCCATCGCCGCCATGGCCTACGGCGCCCGCCTCCTGATGGACCGCGGTTGGCCCGAGGGAGTGACGCTTTACCTCTCCGCCTCGGTGATGGAGGAGGACTGCGACG
>JAIOSJ010000187.1 GCA_021107705.1 Thermoanaerobaculales bacterium
GGATTTGGAGCAGTTCATCGTGGATGTTGTCTGGGGAGACCGGGATTTCCTCGTGATCGACCTTCCTCAAGGAACCGGAGATGTCGCACTCAACCTCTGCCAGAATGTGCCGCTGTTCGGCGCTGTGATCGTCACGACGACCCAGGATGTCGCCATCATCGATGCGCGCAAAGCTCTCCATATGTTCACAAAACTCGAAGTCGAGGTCCTCGGACTGGTGGAAAACATGTCCGGTTACACCTGCCCCGAGTGCGGGCACAAAGAGCACATCTTCGGCTCCGGCGGCGGTCAACGAACGGCCGAGGAACTCAAGACACCCTTCCTCGGCGCCATCCCACTGGATCCCTCAATCGTCGTTGGCGGGGACGCCGGTAACCCGATTGTTATCGACAGACCGAACTCCGAGGCAGCCGTTGCCTGTATGGAGATTGCGGAGAGTCTGATCGAGCGAAGTGAGGTGTAATAGGAGCGTGTCCCACATTGGCCCCTGAAGGCAGAACAGAAGCCCGAAGCAGAAGCAAATGGGCGTGGGGAAACCCACGCCCATTCTTGCCTACCCAGACTCTCCCCAAGGGAGAGGCGTGGCTTCAGTCCCCTTCGCTGTAGGAAAGGCCGACAGAGTATTCTTCACCGCCATGACTGACGTTCACCGTAAGGGAACGGCCGTCACCCTTTTCATGCCCGGTCAGGATCGTCACCGACTCGTTGTCTCCCGAGAATGAAGAGGTGTGGATCTCGTAGCCCTCAGCTTCCATTTTCCGGCGGTAAAAGGCGATCACCTCATCGGCATCCAGATCGGTCACGATCTGGAGGTTGCCCCGTTGGACGGAGTCGACACTCATGGAGAAATGTCCCTCAACCGTCGCACCTGGCGGGAGGGGTACCCAATCGGGCTGATCCCCAGCGCCCGTGCCTCCGCCCAGTTTCATGGTCCCTTCTCCGGTCGTGATGGTGAGAATACCGTCTTCATCGTCTCCACTGGTCGAAATGACGACCTCGCCGTCATCTCCCATGATGGAAAAACGCCCCTCCTTGATATCCTTGAAATTGGCGGTAATTTCCTTGCCCGTCTTCTTCTCACGCACGGTGATGGTCCCGTTCTCCTCATCGACATCGACTTCTTCGAGTTCCGGGTTCAGTTTGACGATCATGCGAGCCGCCGCCATTTGGGGGTTTGCCTCGAAATCACCCGCAACATCCTGGACTTTCTTGGCGACAAAGAGCCCACCGACCACCAAGATCAGCACGGCGATCACCAAGAGACCCGCACAACCGATTCCGAACCAAGCCCAGATGGGTAGACCTTTTTTTTCGTTACTCATTATTTCCTCCTCATTGAGACCCATACACGATACCAGATTCTCCGCATTCGCATCGGCAACCGACTTGACACATGAAGACCGGAATCCGGGACCAGTTTTAACGCAAAGACGCAAAGGGTTTTCATTCAACGGCTTTAGGCGTCCGCCTGCAGCTATCCAAACGACAACATCTGTTGCGCATGGGCGATGATGTGGTGGGAGAATCTCCTGTTGTCTCTCCTTCAGGGACATCAGTCCCTGATCGACGAAATAGGAGTTCGGGAGAGCACCGTGTGCCGGATTGCACCTCGACAACGCCCACCACGGATCCTTCGTACCGTAGACGTATCTTCCCGCGGTCTTGTTGCTACCTCCCGCCCTGACGAAGTTGCGAAGAATCACTCGTTTGCGACCCCAGTGCCGAAGCTTGATGGCACGCAGTCGTCTCCAGATATTGCCTAGCAACAGGCTGATAACACCTCCTTGCGGGGTGCCTGTCGCCCATTCCGCCAATTCTCCCCCTGATTTTTCGAATGGCCTGACCTCGAAAAGTTGGGGTTGTCATCTGCCCGGGAAGGAATGCAAGAGTTTCTAAGTGGGCGGCTCAGCTCTGCGACCGATGGAATGTGAATTTGGCGTCAATTTTGATCACTCAATATCAAACGAAGTTGTCGGTTCTTATAATCCTCGCATGATATTATTCAAGTACTGCCAAAGGCAGATGCTTCCGACTGAACCAGTTCAGGGAGGACCGAATGAAATGTCGCAAATGTGAACTATTCGACGTATCCGCAATGGGTCTCACGTCGGTCCGCCGGAGTCAGCGCGACCACACATCGATCGGATTCTGGATATCGTGCGTCGCGGCCGCGGGACTCGTCCTGCTCATCACGGTCTCGGGCTGGGCACAGGTAACGCCTCTCGGGGATGCCTTCGTTTATCACACCAATCCCAGTGGTTACTTGTTGGGTGAAAGTGGCGTCGCGCTGCGGGTGGACGGATACGGGTTCCTGACCTACTGCGACATCCTCGGGAGACAGATCAGGGGCGGTTGGTATGACGCCGCCGGCGCTCGGTTTGGAAGCGAGATCGTCATCAACGACTACGATTCGACCATCTATCCCAGGTATTCGGAAACCGCCCGCGAGCCGTCGATCGACGGTGCGGTGGTGGTGTGGCTGGCACGTGATGAGACGACGAAGGCCGCCGAGGCGGACAAGGCCTTCGTCAACGGTCGGATCCTCGCCCGTCGGGTCAGCGGGCTCGGCGGAGTTCTGGGAGCGGAAGTCCAGATTTCGGACGGTTCGGCGGTATACCCTCTCCATCCCGATGTCGCGGCGTGGTCCGGCGGCATCGTGGTGACATGGCTCGACTCGGGCTCGACCGGGTCTGAAGACGACCGTATCTGGGCCCGAATCTTGAGCAGCGATCTGGTGCCTGCAACTCCCCCGTTCCAGGTCAGCCAGGTGCACGACATGGATTTGGTAGCACCCGATATCGAGGTCGACTCGGAGGGCAACTTCCTGGTGATGTGGAACGCTTCGATCCCCAACTATTGGGAACGACGGGCACGCTTGTTTGCCGCCGACGGTTCGCCGCGAAGCGATGAGTGGACCGTCCAGGAGCTCG
>JAIOSJ010000332.1 GCA_021107705.1 Thermoanaerobaculales bacterium
CGTCGGGAGAATAGACGGGCGCCCCGTCGTATGCCTCACTGTCGGTGAGGTTGCTGATGGATTCGTCACTGAGATCGATCTGGAAGATGTCGTACTGGCCGTTCTTCACGCCTTGAAAAGCGATAAATTGCCCATCAGGCGACCACGCCGGCTGGCCGGCCTGTTCGATGGGCGCCTTGATTTCGATCTCACGCACAAGCTTCTCCCGATACAGATCGAGGATCAAGAGGGTTCGAGTCCGCTCGGTTCGGGCGAACACCCCCAAATGGGTCCCATCCGGTGAAAAAGCTATGTCTCTGCCGACCTTCGGGCCCACGGTAAGGGCCTGGGCAATGAGGTACCTGTATTTCGTTGTGAAGCCCTTGGTAACATTTTTAAAGATTCGTCGATCGGGCACTCCAAAGACTGCAACGTCCACTTCGTCCTTTGCCGTGGTGAAGGCAGCGACAAGATCCCCGTTCGGCGAGGCGACCGGTGACAGCTCGGCAGTCGGACGCTGCACCCCGGAATAAAAGACCCCACCGAACTCTCGGGGCACCCCTCGGTGATCGTAGCCTTCATATCGGCGCCGCAGCCAGGATCTGAAGGCGGCGTCGAATTCGTCGACCTCCATACGAAAGACTCTCTGCAACGGTCGGGAAATGTTTCCCCCTACGGTGTTGCGAAAAGAAAAGATAAATTCCCGAAGCCCTTCCTCTCCCCACTCGGACTCCACAAATTCAAAAACCATGTGCCCGAGGCGGTAGGCAAAGAACCCGCTGATCGGTTGAGCAAGCGACGGCACTCGATCCGAAAGGGCCGCGTCCCGCATATAGGCTTCATCCAGAGAGTCCTCGTCTTGGGCAAGGTATGAGGCCATTCCCTCCATGAACCATAGGGGTGGTCGCCTGTAAATCGCCCGGCCCATTCGACCCTGGAAGAGGATTTCATACTGAAAAATGTGGGTAAGTTCGTGTTGGATCAGGGTCTGAAGCCCGTATTGGGGAAGATCCACCGGGAGAACCATCCGATTCCTGGACTGCGTCGCGAAGGCCCCGACTCCCTCCGGAATGAAACTGACGATGACGTTGGTCTGCTCGAATTCGGCATGGGTCGCGTAGATGATCATCGGGATGGGCTTGAGGATCTGGAAGTTCAGACGCCGGGCCAACTCGTCGTAGGCACTTTCCGCAAAGGAGGCCACCTCGTCAAGCGAAGGCTCGGATCTGTCGTAGTAGGAGATCTGGAAATGAGGCGTGTCATACACCTGCCATTCGAAGGTGTCGTAGCGAATCTTGTTCTTGCCCCCCCTGAAATTTGTTTGAGCCGTAACCGGCGCCACCGCAACCAGAAGGGAAATTAACGCCAACCAAACACGCAACCTCATGCAACTCTCCCATCCTGCAGTTCAAAACCGACGAAGGAAGCGGACCAATCAAATTCGCCGATCTCATTTGAACAAATACCTCTTGGCACGAATAAACCTGGGCACGAAGATAGCCAACAATCGATTATCCAGAGTGTAAAGATCGCTGAACATATCTGTGAAGACCTCGAGTTTTCGCTCCGACTTCTCCTGGAAGTCGGTGATCTGCTCACTGAAGACGACCTTTCCGTTCTCACCGTCGAGAACGGTCACCAGGATGTCGTAACTGAAGCCCGTCTCTTCAATCAAAACCTGTCGAAAATAGGTCTTCCCATCCTGCGGTGAAACGTATTCCTCCGTCTGGTAACCCGCCCGGTCGAGGACGGCAACGTCGATGGCAGCGGTGACGATGTATTCAGCGCCGGTCTCCCGCCCGATGTCCATCCAAAAAGACGTGATCTGGGCCAGCTCCAATGGGTTTTTCGTCGGCAAATCGAGGTCCGCAATTGGATTCAGGACGGTGAGACGAGTCTCACGCCGAAGGAGTCGGCGCAGGTACCGGTCAAACTCGCGCGCCGCTATGACATCCAGGCCCTCAGCCTCAACTCCCTCGGCGCCGGGCTCCAGGAGAATGGGACCGACGTAGATCCGTTCCGTGCCTTCGAGCTTCATCTCAGGTTCGACCCTGAGCATAATTCGCAACTCCTTCGCATCGGCAACTCCGCCGAGAAAATGAAGGATGGCCAGGCTGAGGAAAGCCACTGAACAGAAAACCGCCGACCGTGGCCTACACACCTTCCGCATTGCCGCCTCCTTCGCTGCTGGTCTTGTCCTCCACTTTCTGCGCGGCCTCAGTCGTTTCACCTTCTCCTTGCTTTTCTTCCGGATCGCCGGAAGCCGGTTCCCCCTTGTCCTTCTTGTCGACATAAGTCCGGACAAAATCTTCAAAGAGGTCGAAATTTCGCTTGATGTTGCGTTGGTTCTGCGCCAAGTCCAATGCCCGTTCATAGGCCGCCCTCGCCTTGTCATAGTCGCCAATCACCTCGAAGGACACTGCCAGGTTACTGAGGATCTTCGGATCATTCGGTCTGAGCCGATTCGCGCTCTCATAACGAACGTTGGCCTCCTGCCAATAGCCTCGTCGCGCCGCCTCATAGCCTCGTTTGGCCTCAGAAGCCGCTGCTTTCTCGGACGACTGCTGTCCCTCAACCATGCCGGGACAGGCAAACAATAAGGCCAGAAGCGCCAGAGCTACAGAAACTGATCTTCCTGGTCTCATTTTCAGACTCCTTCAAAAACCGCCGGGAAAGTACCCGGAAATCGTCCTGACATCCATTCCTCTTCGATCGACTTTGACCTTGATCTCCCGCATCTCCTCCGGCGGCCGGTTCGAGGTCGAGGTGTAGGCCAACAGGTACTGGGTTCGGAGTTCCTCGTCGATCTCTTCGTAGATTCTGTCCAACTCGTCCTTTCCGGAAATGAAAAAGGACCGGCCTCCAGTGATCTCGGCCAACCGCCTGAGCTGAAAGCGCGCCATGACCTTGGTTTTGGCAAGATCGACTGCGATCGTATAGATCGTAACGCCGGATCGAAGGGCGAAGTCTTTCACGGCTTCGGAAGTGTATTTCGAAGAAGTATCTTCACCGTCAGTCACGATCACCATCGCCTTGCGACCACGAACGCCGGAAAACTGGAAGAGCCCCATGATCGTTGCGTCATAGAAGGCCGTTGTTCGATCAGCATAAAGGGCAAGAAGGGCATTCTCCAGCGTGTCAAAATCAGCCGTGAAACTCGCGAGAATGTCCGGCTTATCGGAGAAAGCCTCGATGAATGCGCGATCCTTCGGTCGCAGTAACTGCCGCAGAAACCCCATGACGACGCGCTGCACGGCCGGCAGCGTGTCCTGCATCGACCCCGATGAGTCAATAACGATCCCGAGTCGGATCGGGAGGTCCTGCTGCAAGGAAAAGTGAACGATCTCTTGCTCGACGCCGTCCTCCTCGACCCGGAAATTCTCCTTCTGAAGGTCCTTCACCGGCTTACCGGAACGACCCAGAACAGTGACGGGAAGCTCAACCGAAGTCACGTCGACCACGGTTCCGAATTCCGGTGCATTGACGAACTGCAGGTCCTCGGCCTGCGAACCATCATCGAGAACGGCGAGTGCCCTGAGATAGCCCATCTGTCCGGCAGCCCCAACCTGTACCCAAGCTTCAAAGGGCATCTGAAAGAGAGTCGTCAAGAGTCGATCATTCCAGTAGATCTCCAGCTTCTCGAGCGCGGCGTCCGTGGGAGTGTTCATCGCCACCCTGACCCTGAGCCGATCCCCGTTCACATCTCCAGGTGAGATCGGTTGGATACGAAGAAAGAAGCGCTCTCGGCCCACATTCAGCGCGATCTCTGCCCGGCCCAACTCCAATCCGTCGGCGCCATAACCTGTCGCCCTTACCGTCATCAGTCTCGGCAGAACTCCAAGGTTCAGGTCAACCTCGAAGGGGGGCCGGTTCTTGGTGAGAATCTTTCGTTCATCCACAAAGAAACTCACACTCTGAACGTCCCTGCATGTCACAGCCTCGAACCTTTTTATGCCGCTCACAGCCTCACCGCCGGGCCCAACCAATCGGACAACCGGTTCCTCGTCATCCTCGGGGGTTGGGACTTCAATCGTCTCCAAAGCCGGCCTAATCACTCGTTCACTTTCCCTGGCCTTCAGAGCGTCCTGTAGGTCGGCTGTGAACTGTCGTTCGACCACCCCGGCGTGGGAGGAATGCACGTCCTCGATCTTGAGACGGACCGTGTAGTCACCGGGACGAACATACCGGTCAAGCAGGAGAACAAGTCGGTCGCCGGCCGTCGGTACGGAAAAGAGGTAGCGAAAGCGGTCGACCATGCGTTTGTCTTGAGAAATCTCACCGATGACATCCACCTGCACGACCTCGACCTCTCCGACCTGTGTCGTTCCCAGATCACCGGCCGAAAGTCCGAGGTCGAATGCCATACGTATCTTTCCCCCTCGGAGGCCGCGTTCCCTACTCTCCACGGTGAAGTCCAGAGCTTCGGCATCACCGTCCAGCAGTGCCGAAAACTCCATGAAACGATGGGCCGCCCCTTCCGCCCCGGTAGACTCCACCGAGGGCAGGTGGTACATGAGCCTCATGAATTTCGGATCCCTCGCCCAGCGATCTGCACTGTTGATCATTCGCAGAATCTGCTCGCCATTGCTGCACCGGCTTTCAGGCCGGTCGAAAAAAGACCTGGCGCCACCGCTGGTGAGATTATCCCAGGCCATGAAAACGTAGAGTGCTTCTCTGCCGTCGAAACTGGACCAGAAGCGATAATTCCCGAGACCGCTCGGTTTGTAGAAAAGGGCAACTACCCCCTCGCCAAGACCCTCGATATAGCTCCAACCCCAGATCGTCAGAGGATGGAAGACCTGGTCGCATCGGACCACCAGTTCAAAATCCGGCGGTCCGTGGATCAGGAGAACCCGCGCCCTGTCATCGATCATGTGCCGGAACGACTCCCGGCACAGAAGAATCCTCTCTTCATAAATACCGCGAAATTTCGAACCGTACCCCGTCTGGTGACCCCACAAGATCCATAGACGGTCGATGTAGGCTCTGCGTTGGGCTTCGGTCTCGAGCTTCAGGAAGGCCCTCTGCTGCTCCTTGGAAATGAGTGGATAAACTTCTTCGGTCAGCCACACTCTCCATCGTTCAGGCAGGTCCTTGACCTTCTTGGCCTGGCCGGCGTCCGCAACCGGGGCCATGACCGCCGCAATCAAAACTGCGACCGTGAACAGGGCAACAAACCGGTCACAGAGAATATCCCGGAAGCAAAGGATCGCGGATCGATCAATCCGTCCGCCGCCCCCACGCCGGAATTGTCTTGCAATTCGTCGCTCTCTTGGCCTCAACGTCAACCCCTCTTTAGCGGAAAAACCAAATCCCCTTTCCCAGTGTTACGCACATTCATCCTTCGATGTTACCCGAAGATACGTACAAAAAGACTCTTGGTTATAAAGGATTGACTCAGGTCTGAAGCACACCAACCCTGAAAGGCGCGATGTAGCTCTGGTGAGCCGCTGCCGCAATACTGCGGGCGACGACGGCCCGTGTTTCACGGGGATCGATGATTTCGTCGATCCACTGCCGGGCAGCCGCGTAACGAGGTTCTGAGGCTGCGGCGTAACGAGCCTTGATCTCGTTCAGGAGATTCTCTTTCTCTTTATCCGTGATGTCCTTCCCACGGTTCTTCAGTTGGATGGCAAGCAAGGTCTTGGAGGCTTGATCTCCGCCCATGACCGAAATCGAAGCCGACGGCCAGGCATAGAAAAAGCGGGCGCCGTAGGCTCGGCCGCACATCGCGTAATTGCCGGCGCCGAAGGAGTTGCCCACAAAGACAGTGATCTTCGGCACCACCGAGTTCGCGACTACGTTCACGAGCTTCGCACCGTCTTTGATGATCCCCGCCTGCTCCGAACTGGATCCGACCATAAAGCCCGTCACATCCTGGAGGAACAGGATCGGGATACCCTTCTGGTTCATCAACTCGATGAACCGAGCGGCCTTGTCGGCAGAATCGGAGTAGATCACCCCTCCGATCTGCATCTCCCTGTCGGTTTTCTCGAGCCCACGCCTGCGCTGGACGATTTGACGCTGATTCGCAACGATCCCAACCGCCCAGCCTTCTATCCTCCCTGTCCCGCAGATGATCGTCTTGCCGAAGGTGGCCTTGTATTCCGTGAACTCAGAATCGTCGAGCAGGCAGGCCAGCAAACCATGAGCGTCGTAGGCTTGCGCTCGGTTCACCGGTAATTTTCCCAGCACCTCATCCGGGTCGACAGCCGGCGGTCGTGGTTCCCTTCGGTCAAAAGGCGCCATCGTCGGGCGAGCCAGCTCTCCGATTCTCGCCCTGATGTGCTTCAAGGTACTCATCTCATCCGGGAAACGATCGTCCACGACTCCGGAGATATCCACCTGGACCTCCGCACCCCCAAGGCTCTCGTTGTCGATCTTCTCCCCAATGGCGGCTTGCACCAGGTGAGCGCCGGCCAGGAAGATGGTTCCGGTGCCCTCGACAATCAGCGACTCATCGGACATGATCGGCAGGTAGGCGCCACCGGCGACACACGACCCCATGATCGCGGAAATCTGATAGATGCCCTCCGCCGAAAGCCGCGCATTGTTGTAGAAAACTCGGCCGAAGTGTTCCCTGTCCGGAAAGATCTCATCCTGCAAAGGCAGAAAAACACCGGCCGAATCCACCAAGTAGATGATCGGCAGGCGGTTCTCCAGGGCTATCTCTTGAGCCCGGAGGATCTTTCGACAGGTCGCCGGAAACCACGCGCCCGCTTTGACGGTGGCATCGTTGGAAACAACAACACACTCGCGACCTTCGATCGTGCCGAGACCAGTCACAACCCCTGCCGCTGGGGCGCCGCCCCACTCTTCGTACAATCCCCAGGCCGCAAAAGTGCCCAGTTCGTGGAAAACGCTCCCCTCGTCCACGAGAGCATCGACCCTTTCCCGAGCCAGCATCTTGCCCTGTTTCTTCTGCCGCTCAACCGCGCGCGCACCTCCACCTTCGGCGATTTGCACACGCTGCGCCTTGAGAACTCGGATCTCGTTCAGCCAGTGATCCTTATTGGTTTCGTAACCAACGTCTTTCGTGAACTTGGCATGAAGCTTGCGCGGCATGAAACCTCCCTGAGACTACAGATGAACGATCATCATAACTGGTTTCCATCGGTTGTGGGCTACAACCTCATTCCGGCACCTTGCGGCTCTTCAGCTTACCCGATGTCACCCAACGGCCCTTCACGATCGGCGAATGATCGGCGAGCAATATCTCGAGTTGCTCCGGAGTCAGTTCTCCCAGGACATTCGCCTTGAGTATCAGAACTCCACCCTCGGCGAAATCCGCTGCGGCGCCGGCTCTTTCCCCGATCTCACGCGCCTTCCGGATATCCCCCGAGTGAAGAGCCTGGATGAATCTCTTCGTCGCCCCTCGGCGATCCTGCATCCGACTGGGCCATTCCCGGAGAAAATCCGCCATGAATTCGTCCATACGTTTTTGCTGTTCGACCGCAAGAACCAGCTCATCGACCAATTCTTCCCGATGCCACCATGTCAGGTTCACAGCCTTCTCGATGTTGACACGAATCTGCGGGTTCACCTCTCGGTTATCGGGCTCTTCCTCTGGGGCGTCGACCGCTTCTGTTTCGGCAGGAGCACCTGCCTTCGATGAAGGATCCTCGCCAGGCCCACAACCTATGAATGCAAAACACAGCCCGACGGTGAAAGCACTTATGACAGCCGTTCGGGCCGTTAGTCGTATACCGCTCGGAAATTTCCAAAAAGCCATCAAAACCCCCTCAAACCGAACGACAGTTCCTGACGCCCTGCGCTATAGTACGCGAGTTCATCCGCTCCCGAAAGCGATGACAAATAACTGGAATAACGGATTTTGCTCATGAAGATCAAAGGTTGGCGTCGGTTTGCGGGTTTCTCTCTCGTGTTTGTGGCCCTGATTGTCGCCTGGATGGCCCTGCGACCCTTCTTCCGGGAATCGGCTCCTGTTCCGAAACAGGAGATTCCACGAAAGGCTCAGAGTTTTGTGCTTATTACCCTCGATACCACGAGGGCCGACCGCCTCAGTTCTTACGGTGCAGAGGATGTCGAGACTCCCGCGATGGAGAGTCTGGCCAAGCGAGGTGTGCTTTTCGAGAATGCCTATGCGGTAGCCCCGATTACGCTGGTCTCTCACACCAGCATGTTGACCGGGCTCAACCCACCAAGGCACGGTATTCGAAACAACGGTATTCACCATGTCGCCGACGAGATCACCACCATCTCGGAGATCTTACGTGACGAGGGTTTTCGAACCGCGGCATTCGTCTCGGCCGCCGTTCTCGACCATCGATACGGGTTGGACCAGGGTTTCGAGGTCTTTGACGATGACCTCTCTCAGGGTGGGAACCGCAGAGCCAGAATGGTTCCGGACCGGCCGGCCGGATCGACAGTGGATGCCGCCCAGCTGTGGCTCGATGAAATTGAGCCTGATGAGAGATTTTTCCTGTGGGTTCATTTCTACGATCCACACGCAGTCTATTCGCCCCCCCCACCCTTCCGAGACACCTATCGAGAACGCCCTTACGACGGCGAGATCGCCTATATGGATTCCCAAATCGGCCGGTTCCTCCAACACCCTCGTTTGGCGGATGAACACGATGTCGGCGTCATCGTGGTGGGTGATCACGGTGAGAGCCTCGGTGAGCACGGCGAGGAGACCCATGCCCTCCTGGCGTACGACTCCACATTGCACGTTCCTCTCATCCTACGCACACCTGGTGGGCCGGAGGGCTGTCGAAGTCCGCTACCAACTGGAGGGGCAGACATCGCACCAACCATTCTCGACCTTCTCAACCAGCCGATCCCGACCGATCTGGACGGCATGAGTATTGCCACTCTTCTGGCTGAACCGAAGAATGACCGCGCCCTCTACGCCGAAACCTATTTGCCGTATTACACCTATGGCTGGGCAAAACTCAAGGTCTTCCGCCGGGGAGGTTTCAAATTGATCCTCGGCCCGGGAAACGAGCTGTACGACACCAATCGAGACCCGCTGGAACTCACGAACCTGATCGACCGATACCCGAACGAGGCCCACGACCTCATCCAACTCCTCCAAGAGTACGAGGCCCAGTGGGGTGATGCTGAGCACGAGGCGTCAATGACCCTTGACCAGGAGTCGATGGACCAGCTCCGCAGCCTGGGATATCTGGCCATTGGCTCGGGACCCGAGAAAATCGAAGGAGAGCGGCCAAACCCGCGGGACATGGTGGATCTGCACGTCGGACTCGAACGAGCCCGACGCTTCGCCTCGAGCGAACTCTATAGCCAGGCCATCGCCCAACTCCGATTGGTTCTGGAACGTGATCCAGGCAATCTCGCCGCCCTCATCGATCTTGCAACCAACCTCCTGGAGATCGACGAGTTGGACGAGGCCGCCGAAATCGCTCAAGAAGCAATTTCCCGTGATCCAAATTACAGTCGTTCCTATATCCTGATGGCAGCAATTGAAATTGAGCGCCGGCACCCGGAAAAGGCATTGGTTCTCTTGAACAGCGCCCTGGAAATCGATCCGCGCCACGTCGAGGCCCTCTTGCGTAAGGCCCATCTCCTCAAGAGAATCGGACGCCTGTCAGAGATGAGGGGGCTCCTGGAGGCGGCGCTGGTCGAACAGCCGGATCAACCTAATCTGGAGATCACCTACGCCAAACTGATCGAGATCCCGAGCGGGAAGGATTCGGCCGCTGAAGAGCGAATTCGCAAGGCCCTGGCCCGCGATCCCTATATCGCAACCGGTTGGAAGATCCTCGGTGAGATCCTCTTGAAACAGGGCCGCGAAACTGAGGCCCTGGACCTCTACCGGGAAGGTTTGAGTCGCAAACCCGACTCCCACGAAATCCACGCCGATCTCGGGCTTCTCTTGGCCAAACTCGGACAAGGAGGCAAGGCCGTGCCGCACCTTCGAGAAGCCATCCGTCTCGGTCCGGTCTTTCGTTCGGACCTTCACGTAGCTCTCGGCGCCATAGCCTCCCAAGGTGGGGGCTTCGAAGAGGCCCAACGCCACTACGACCTCATTCTCGAAAAGGAACCCAACCACCCAGCCACCCGCAATAATCGCGCCATCGCTCTCTACAGGCTCGGGCGTTTCCGGGAAGCGAAAGAGGAGCTCGAAAGCGTTCTCAAGGAAAACCCAAACTATGCCGATGCCGCAAACAACATGGCCGCTATCGCAGTCGACCTGGGTGACTGGACGGCGGCCGAGAGATGGGCGTTGCGCACCCTCGAGCTCGAACCGAGGGCCTATGAAGCCTGGAACAACCTCGGAGTTGCCCACGATGAGTCGGGGAACCATCAACAGGCCCGCAAAGACTTCGAAAAGGCCCTGGACATTCAACCGGACTATCAGCCCGCAAAGATCAATCTCGGCATCACCCTGGCTCGAATGGGCCTCAGCCGAGAGGCGGCCGCTGTATTCGAGCAGGCGCTGGCCGCCGGCCCGGCCGACCCGACAATCAACCTCGAACTCGGGGATCTCTATGCCGGACCACTGGCAAATATGAAACGGGCAAGGGCCCACTACAACGCATTCATTGCGGTGGCGCCCAATCATCCACGAGCCACAGAGATCCGACGGACACTGTCCACCCTGAGTGCCCCGGACGGTCAGTAAGCTCGAACCGGCCAAAGAAAAAACCGGGCCCGAAGGCCCGGTTGAGAAATTCGTTGGCCGGTCGAAATCAGGCGGAACGCCTGAGAACGAAGACACCACCCAATCCGAGAAGGACAGCGAGAATCAACAGCCCGATCGTTGTAACTGTCGGAATGGCGCTCTGCAGCACGACCGTCGTACTGTTGACCAATCCGATTGCGTAGGAATCTGTCACTGGTGAACCGTAATAGGTCTGCGTTGGGGCGGTCCAGATGTAGGAGGCGGCCCAAAAAGTACCGTAAGTCTGAAAGGTCGCCCCTGGCGGAATCAGGTACGGCACGCCCGACGTCACCTGGGTCAGGTATGAATTTGAAGGTGTGTCGGTAAACAGCCAGAAGCTGACCGTAGCCGCTTGAACCTCGTAGGTTCCAACGTCAGGGAAGGTGTGGGTGAAACTCCCGCGGAAGGAACCGGGATTGCCGGCAATCAGAGGCACGGTCGTGCCATCGACGGTTCCCGAACCGACACCCCACTCAAGAGCATTAATATCCGGGTTCAACAGAGTTGCATAACCCCAACCGGACCAAGACCGGGCTTGATCACCCAACATGCCGAAGGGAAATTGGTGAGAGTTATAGTTGTATACGTAAGTAGGAGAGGTCCCGGTGGTAGTTACCGTCGTAAAGGTCCCGGTGGCGGTATTGACGGTTACATCGACATCTGCGGTCAATGCCTGTGGGTTGACACTGGTGGTCGCCACTCGGATCCCGGTAGGTCTGCGAGCATACTGGTACCCAATCGCATCCTGCGCCATCGCCAGGCTCTGCCCAACGGCCAGAAGTACGATGAGGACTATCGCGGTCTTAATAATCAAGCGCTGCATCGGCGTTCTCCTCCCAATCAATCCGGCCGCGTTACCGGCGTTCCAGAACGAGGTTCCGCGTTTGTCGGTCGGCACCGGACCCGCGCGTCACAACGAGATTCAAAATATCGGCCCCGGAAGGAGTCACTCGTATTTCGGCCTTCCGACGAACCTTGGAATTCAAAACAGTGCGGGTGGAGATCACCAATTCGGATCCCTCCCAGACTGCCGTCATCAACCGAGCGGCTCCGCCCGGACCCTGAAGCTGCTGTTCGCTCCCGTCCGCGACGAATTTCATGGGACGGCCTCTTGCGTCCGAGTTGTCGATGTTCACTCGGAATTGGTCCCCGTGCTGCACGATGATGATCGAAGCTCCGCTTTCGCTTCCCTGGAAGGACCAGGTACCCGATAGATCGGCGGTAGCCGCACCTGCGCCCGCACAAAGGCCCAGGGCTGCGACCCCGATCAGGGCGCTCAGCCAAATCTTTCTCCTCATATTTTCACCTCCTCATTCCCAATAAAACACTCAAAACGAATTGGACCGCAATTGAAATATTTCACACAACATTGCTGAGGCAATATTATCCCATCCACGATATTTCCGCCATAGTAAGATTCTATGGCTTTTGGTGAGGTGAGGAGCCGAGATGACATCCCTGGCAGTAAAGTTTCAAGAGCTTTTGAAGGACCGCGCCTTTCGGCTTTGGTTGATGATCCTCGCGCCGCCCTTTTTCCTGGCCGTTGTGTGGCTTCGGAGCTACCTCGAGATGACTGTGTTCTCGGCGACGGACCGATTTTCCTATTACACCGGACTGCACCACATCTGTTGGTACTCAAGCACGATGCTGGCCATCGTGCTGGTGGTGCACCTTGTTTTGAGGCGCCCTGTTGAGCGGGCCATACTCTTCTTGTACGGCGTCGTAATTGTTGTCATTCCGCTTGGTTGGTCACTCGTTTCCGGTATTCCACTCGACCTTCAATACCTCAACGGGACGCCTCGGGAGATCCTGATTCAGATCGGCACACTCTCGATATCGGAGCCGAGGAATTGGCCCCTGGTTCCGGAACTGATCCTCATCATCTTCGGCATGGGAGTTGTCGGGAGGATCCTTTCGGGCAGTTGGGTACGCGGCGCCCTTCTCAGCTCGGCTACAACAATCAGTCTCGCGGTGTTCGGTCTGACATGGTTCGGTCTGGCGGGAGGGAAGATTGCGGTTCTCACCTTCGCATCACGATTAATCAGGGGCCAGGCGCTTCAGGCCACGGCTTGGTTGGTCGTCGCGACATCCTTGGTTGGAGTGCTGCTCTGGCGCCACGGACTTTTCTCTCACGGACGGCGATCCTGGACCATCGCCGCCGTCATTGCAACTGAGGTGTGGCTGCTCTGGGTCATCGTTGTTTTGGGGACCGGTTGGTTCCCCTCAAGTTTCGACGCCGTGAGTACCGGACTCTTCCCCGCATCGACGACTCTGGTCGTCGTACGGTTTGTTCGTTCGGATCGTTCCCTCGTCACACCCGCAATCTGGGGCCTTCTTGCGCTGGTGCTGACACTCCAAGCGGCGACGCTGATGCCCATCATTCTCCATCGAGAGAGTGAACTCTACCGACCGAAATCATTCAATATCCGAAATCCCAACCGACGAGGCCACGATCTTCGGTCGATGGTTCCCGGCATTCTGCAGTCCACCCCCACCCCGCAAAAGGTCGAGGCGTGAAAGGCCGACAGTATCACCGGAAGTTCCTGCAGCCGCTCAACACCGCCTTGCTCTATCTCGCCCTCTTTCGCCCCGATGCGGCGATCATCGCCTTTCTTTCCTACCTCGTCGGCGTCCAGTTGGCGGGTGGCGCCATCGCGTTGCTCGACATCGGCATCGCTGCCCTGGTGTCACTGGTGTCCACAAATTTCATCTACACATGCAATTCGGTCGCGGACTGGAAAGAGGATATTGTCGCCCACCCCAACCGCCCGATTCCCTCTCAGCGCCTCAGCCCTGATCACGCCCGGCGGTACGCCACCGGCCTGCTGTTTATCTCCGTGCTCTATCCCCTTCTTGTCGGTCGGGGCCCGACGACCGTCGGTCTCTTTCTTCTACTGCCAATCCTCGGTCTCGCCTACTCGGCTCAACCGGTACGCCTCCGCCGGTGGCCGGGATTTGCGATCGTCGTCATCAGCATCGGCCTCGTCACACCCATCACGCTCGGCGCTCTGATGACCGATCCGAGAGCGCAGATCTTCCCGGTGACGGCTGCTCTATTCATGTTCTGTGTGAGCGTGGTTCCCTTGAAAGCGGTTGAAGAGGTTGCTGAAGACCAATCCACCGGCAGGCCCAACCTCTATTCTCGCCATGGTCTGAGACTTTTCCTTTGGACGGCCGCAGGCCTGAGTGTCATGACCGCTGTGGCGATCTTGAAGACCGATGGACCCATTCGAAACTTTCTTGTTGCCGCAGCCCTCGGCGCTCTCATGTGTATGGTTCTATTTTCCTTCAAGAAAAACAAATCGGGTATTTACGCCACGATCATCCGCGTCGTCATCTTCGAAGGGGTGGTTCTCTTCTTCTTCCTCGACACTTAAGAAACCTCCCGGATTTTCAAGGATCGCGGGATGTCAAAGTCGCAGCCGATCAAACGAGCAGCCCGCCAGGCGGAACGCCTGCCACCACAACTTTTCTCCGGTATCCAAATTGTGCCGGTGAGCGTCCCGCCCGCTCAACCCATCGCGACGGCTTTTTTGGATGGGGCGAGCCGGCAGCGGCTCGTGGGAAGCTTCTCACCATGCAAAGACTTCGCTTCGGCGATAGCTGCGTTGAACGCCGGAATCGGCCCGCCCTCGGTCACCCTCCGCTTTTCTGCGTCGATTCCCAGTCTGGAGCACAGAGAATCGAGCATCTCCGATGCCCTCCCCACAGTGATTCGGCGACCCAATCTCGATTTTCCGGTCGAGGATGAGAACCGAACAACCATTTTCGGCTATCACGGTTGCCGCCCGAGCCCCGGCGGGCCCGGCGCCAACGACAATTGCGTCTCATTCTGTGTCGTTCAAATCCCTGCTGTCGATGGTGCTACACTCCGCTCTCGAGACGGTATCACGTCCCATGAATTCGACTCTGCCGCTCTCAAAAATTCGCTCATTGCTCGGCCCTACGGTTTTCACCAGGAATTTCTGCGTTCCGAGCATGTGTTGGAGCCCATTATGAAGGTAAAGGTACGGAGAACGCATCGGGAAGAGCTACCGGGGATGGTTGTCCTGAGGGACGCCTCGCTGAATCCACTCTACGGTTCGCCGAAAAACCAACGGGTCCTCGACCTGGACATGGAGGCCGATACTGAGCTGAACCATTTGATGACCCATGACCCGGACGGATTCTTCACCGTTGTGGACAAGGATGAAACTCTGGGTTTCGCTTCGGCCTGTGTTCGGTCCCGCCAGCTGCTGATTTCCCAGTTGTGGGTCCTACCCCAACACCGTGGATGCGGCGCCGGAGACGCCCTTCTGGCAAAAACCTTGGCCCACGGGGAAAGCTCCGGCACTCGGGAATTTTTCGCCTTGGTACCGGCTGATGGACCGATCCAGGGTTTACTTCTCGCACACGATTTCCGACCGGTCGTACCGGTCTTCCACTTCCGTATCAGCCAGGAACGGGCCGAAGAATTTGCGACTTCTCTGACCGCGATAATGCCCGGCAAAGAGATGACCGACGAACTCCTGGCCAGGACAGGTCAAACAGATGTCGATCGTATCGACCGTTTGACCCGAAATATCACCCGCGAAATCGACTATCAATTCTGGCTCAAGAGACGAGGTGCTCGAGTTGCCTTCGTCAGGCAGGGATCGCGAATCGCGGCCTACGGTTTCGGGGGTGCCGGGCACGTCGGTCCGATTGCCGGGAGCACCGCAGATGCCACCCTGTGCGCGCTGGGCAGAGCCATAGAATTGGCCTTGGAGGAGCGACCGGACGGCGATGTCGACATCCGCGTTTCAGGCGCCTTCACTGCTGCGATCGATTCCCTGATCGCGGCCGGCGGAAGGATCATCGCAACCTCAATGATCTACGGCAAAGGACTCAAGATGGACTTCGATCGAGTCATTTTTGGACCTTCCTACCTGCCATGAACGAGAACTTCGGTTCGCCGGGTGGCCCCTTCCTGACCAAAGGGTAAGTGCGCTGTCAGTCCTCAACCTATTCCCAGATGCCTCAGGTGATAGAGGAGAGTCTGGCGCGATATGCCGAGGTCTCGTGCTGCAGCGGTACGATTCCCGTCGAATCTCTCCAAAGCGCCTTGAATCAGTTCGGTCCGAAGCTTCTGGTGGGCATCTTCCCATCTTTGGGGAGATGCCTTTCGATCACCCGTCAAGGCGACCTTCGAGAAAAATGGCAGGTGCTGCGGAAGAACAACTCCTCCATCAGCCGCGAGAAGGACCGCCTCGACGACTCTCCGCAATTCCCGAACATTTCCCGGCCACTGATGGCGCCGCAACAGCTCCTCGGCCTCAGGGCTCCAACGGGCCCAGGAAAGACCCTTGTCTCGAACCGCCAGGTCAGCGAACAAATCGCGCAACAAAAATACGTCGTCCCCGCGTTCTCTGAGCGGTGGTATTAAAATTTCGACCGACACGATTCGGTAGTAGAGATCTTCACGAAAGACGCCGTCGGCAACCATCTGTTCCAGGTTTCGATGGCTCGCGGCGATGACCCTGACATCGACCTTTCGGGAACGACCGGACCCAACTCGGCGCACCTCGCCGGAATCCAAAAAACGCAACAATTTGACCTGAAGAGGCAGAGCCAGATCGCCGATTTCATCAAGAAACAACGTGCCTCCGTCGGCTTCCTCGACCAGACCGGACCGATCGCGATCCGCACCGGTGTACGCGCCCCGCACCGCCCCAAACAACTCCGCCTCGAAGAGTGTCTCTGCCACCGACGCAACGTTGACCGTGACATAGGCCCCTTTACGTTTCGACAGAGAGTGAATCGCCTGAGCCGCCAGATCCTTGCCGACGCCGGTCTCACCGGCGAGTAACACGGCCAGTCCTGAGGGAGCGACTTTCCGGAGATCTTTGACGGTTCTTCGTATGGATTGGCTGGTCCCAATGATGCTGAGATCTCCCCCGTTCTGTCCTGGTCCGCCCGAAGTCTTCATCGGTGTCATACCTACGACTGCGGAGAACAGTCGCCATCCCCCGCTGGAGGAAGCCTTCGACCCGAGCGGTACCACCTCCAACGAGCCTCGCCGAACGGGGATACCCTCGTCGCCTTCACCCATATTCCAGATCTCTTCACCATCCAGCAGGTTTCTGACCTTGACACCTTGAACGCCAAGACCGTCCAAAATTGCTTGAAACTCCTTCGTCGCCAAGCTCTCAGGCGAACCGGTCTCGGCAAGACGCGCAACAGCCACGAAAAAATCTTCCCAATTCCCGCTTCCCTTGTCACGCAGCCCCTCTGCCCAGCCGTCCAGACCCTTTTCCTGCAGTAACGATGAACACCGTTGACAGATCTGAGGAGAGGGCCACTCCGGATCTCGGAGCAAGCTGTCGGCGAGAGCAATACTGAGGGCTTCGTAAAGATCGACAGGAGAATCATTTTCGATCTCAGCAGGGCGTCCCCTATGGCGCGCCTCATCCACGAAGGCGGTGACCCGGGAAAGCTGCCACGGATCCCAGTTCACCGGCACTCCGCCCTTCCCACCTTCAAACGCATCCAGGATCTGCAGCCACGCCTCTCCGTCCTCACCACCGCGGAGAAGGTGTTTCCGAGCTTGGACTCGACGACCCTCAATCAGTGCGAGGGCGCCTCGTAAAGACTCAACCCCTGCCTCTACCCTGGAGTCCCCGAGAGAATCCAAGTCTTCAGGGAAGGTCCCCAGCAGGTCTCTCAAACATTTCAATCGTCCCCGGCCCAAAGCAATCTGGCCTTCTGCAGTCATTCGGAGAGGGTGGTCCTGAGCCGCACCAGCCCGCACTCTCTCTTCGGCCCGATCAAGTTGCAGGCGTTCCACGTCAACCACGCCCAGGTTGAAGAGCGGCTTCTTAACCGTATGTAGAAAACCGGCAGCCTCCAAGAATCGCAGCGCCCTCAGCAGGTGGGTCGTCTCTGCCCGAGGATCTTCGGCAACAATCCCCAAATCCAAGTGGATCTGTCCCAGCCGCCCAGGTGATCGCTCGGTCTGGGCCAAGGCCGTGAGAATCTCTCTCGCTGCCTCTATCTGCTGCCCTTCCGTAAACTGAAGGGCGAGCTTGTGTTCGACAAGTCCTCGCAATTTGCTGTTGGCACCGACCATCTTGATCCGCCACTGCTCGTCTCTCAACTTCGCCGGTTCCAGGGCCGCCACACGGAGAATCTCATACCAACGCTTCAGTTCACCTCCAAGCCTTTCGATCGCACGATCCAGGAGATCTTCAGGCATCATTTCCAGTTCCAGGGATCGACGACCACGAATTCTGATGGCATGGATCGCCACTTCGGCGGCCACCCGCGGCGCCCGCTCAATAAGAGATTCGACCTCGCGAGATTCCGGCCTCCAGCCATCCTCCAAATCTTCGAGGTCAATCCACAAACGCCACGGCCGACCATCGACATCATTCAGCGCTGAACAGCCTTCCCGTGCTCCGGACAGATCGAGTTCGCCGAGCCCGGCCTCGACTCGGAGGGCGGCTACAGCCGGTCCAAGCTGTCCCGTTTCGACCTCGCCGAGCAATGTCCCTACCTCGAGATTCTCCAGGCAATCCAACTTGTTGCGCGCCCACGTTTCGAGTTCCCCGACTGATTCACCGGCAAGTGCCAGGTGGAGAAGGCGGCGCGGGTCGCCGTCTGGAAAAAGATGGGCGACCTCTTCATGGAGCGGGTCTTTCCGGAGTTTTGGGGGATCGGAGAGCCGCCAGAGATCTCCGTCAAAAACGACCTCCCCTTCAGAGGCGCGACGCGTGAGATCTTGGATTCCTCTGCCGCCGAGTCGGCCGAGGACGGGCTCCGGCAGTCCCTCCCGGCAGAGGCTCAAAAGCCGATAAACGGGATCCGCGGTAGCCTCCGACGACCCGGGAACCACCACGCTCTGTTGTTCAAACAGACGACAGGCAGCGGTGGTGAGCGCCTCCCGATCCGCCAAGGCCCACGGATCGAAATACCCCTCATGAGCCTCCACCTCGCGACGTGCACGATCGAGTGAAACCCCAGTCACGGCCAACTGCCGGCTCAGCGAGCCCGAACACCCTTCCGGAACCGGAGGATCCCACCCGGGCGGGAAAAGTCCGACGACAACGGCCGACCGCCCCTCCTCACGGGCCCAAATCTCCAGGGAGGCAAGACCCTCATGAGACAGCTTCCCCATGAGGACGGCAACCGCTCTCGGCCCCGCGTTCTTAGGTGGTTCATTGTCAGTTATCAGGTGGACCTCTCGCCCGCCCTCGCGAAGATCGGCCCACGCCGCCCCCGCGAGTCGCCCAGCGAGATCATCGCGCGAGACCTTGTAAAAGAGGATCTCACCTTCATCAGGAAGGATCAATTGCGGCCAGCGAAATGCCCAGAGATTTCGTCCAGTCACGGGATCGAGCGGCCGCTTCAGACCACTCAGGCTTCTGCGAAGCGAACCTTCAAGAAAGAACCCCGCTCCCTCCACCGGCATGAGATCATGGATCGGCACCCCGGTTACCCGGCCGACAGCTTCAATCACCGCCGCTCGCGTGGTTTCCAGCGCTCTGTCGCCGCCACCCAAACGCCGATGAACGGGCGTCAGGGGAACCGGAAACCCACCAAGGACCGCCTGGACTCCCCCAACTTTCCGATGAGCCCTTGCTCCCACAAGAGCAGCCCGACCCGGCCAAAGGTCAAATTCCGCGCCCAGGGCAGCGGCAGCCAACAACTGGACGGCGAGTCGCCGCCTTTCGGCCCTGGCCAAGGTCCGGATCGAAACAGATCCCTCGAGATCGGGTACGGCCTCGTCTTCGGCCGGTTTTGGGTTCGGGAACGCGGGATGATCCAGGAGCAGGGCGGCGGACAGCGGGCGACGACTCATTTGGCATCAACCTTTCCGGTCCCGATGAGACTCGTCCAGCGGCCCCAGAAATCCGGAAAACTCTTACCGACACACTCGGCGTTGTCGAGAGACAGCGGCCCTGCAGCCAATGCCGTGACCGCCATCGCCATCGCGATACGATGGTCTTCCGCCGCCGTCACCAAACGAACCTCGCGCGGCCGGCGACTCACCGTTTCCAGGATCTCAAATCGGCTCTCCTCAACCCGAACCCGGGCGCCGAGGCTCGTGAGGTTATCCACCATGACCTGGAGGCGGTCACTCTCCTTGTGAACCAGGTTGGCCAATCCCTCAAGGCGGGAACCGGGCAGACGACAAGCCGAGACTGCCGCCAAGAGAGGGAAGGCATCCGGACACGCCTCCAGATCAGCGAAGATCGGCCTCCTGACGCCTCCGCCGGCAACCAAGCTTTGACCGTCAAACCGAATGACCATGCCCGCACTGCCGAGGATCTCACAAATGACCCGGTCACCCTGCGGACTCCTCTTGTTCAGAGGCCTCACCTCGACCTCACCCCCAGCCACCGCAACGGCGCCGAGTGGAAAGGCTGCCGCCGACCAATCTCCTTCAACCTGGTAGCTCGTCTTTCGAAGACCCCCGCTGGAGACTTCCCATTCTCTGAATTCTTTACTGTGCCGGAAGACACCGCCAAAGGCATCCAAGATCACAGCCGTCAGTTCGAGATAAGGCGCCGAGGGCAGAGGCCCCTCGATCACCAGGGTCAGACCATCACAGAATGAAGGCGCCACGAGCAACAGGGCCGAGACGAATTGGGAGGACATCTCAGGTCGCATGCTGACTCTTCCGCCATCCAGTGAACGCCCCTCGACCGTCACCGGGAGCCCCCCGTCAGGACCGACCGCCAACTGAGCCCCAAGCTGTTCAAGGCCGGCGATGAGCGGTCCCATCGGCCGTTGCCGCAACCTATTGGTCCCGTCGACGACGAATCGCCCGGGGACCGACGCCAGAAGAGCCAGAATCAAACGGGCGCCGGTGCCTGAATTCCCCAGGTGAACCCTCACCTCTTCAGTTTTCTCGCTCCTGGAACCAACCTGGATCTTCCCTGCAGTCCACTGCACAGGCCATCCCGCCTCAGAAAGAGCCTGAGCCAAAAGCCTGGTGTCCTCACAATCGAGTGGTTCGAGAACGGTCCCTCCGCCCGCAACCGCGGCGGCGATCAGGGCTCGATTGGTCAGAGATTTCGATGTCGGGACCTGCATCGAGCCCCCGAGATCGGCGACCGGTCCATGCAGCACCCTTTCTTGAGAGCGCCTCAAGGGCCAACCTCGGCTTTCGCAACCAATTCAGAATCAGCGAACGACCATGCACCTTTGTCGTCAACGATCAGGACTGTTCGGCTTTCCAACCACGCGGGGACGACCATGGCCAGTCTGTGACCGATCGAATACTCCCAAAAAGTGTGAAAATGGCCCCACAGCATCACATCAACACCTTCTGAGAAAGCCGAGGCCGCGTTCTCCCTCAGGGCTTCAACCGGCTTGGTATAGCGATATTTTCGGTTGGTCGTTGCGAGGCGCGCCTCCATGGTTCGAACGATTCGCACGGCCAGGGCCGACGGCAGCCATCTGGCCCAGACCCGTGCGGGGAGAGATTTCGACAGCCTCGACCAAAACAGGTATTGGAAATCGCGCTGGTTGACCTTGTCCCCGTGAATGAGCCGGTAGTGGACTCCTGCCGAGGAAAAGTCAAAACTCAGGCCGGAACTGTCCACCCGCGACGCCAACTCCCGTTCGCTGAGAAAGAAATCCCGGTTGCCCTCAATCAGGTGAATCTTCATTCCATCGGCACGCAAGTCGTCCCACACAGCAAGAACTTTTCGCACCGAGGCCGTCCAGAACTTGGACATGCCGATCAGATATTGAAAGGTGTCGCCGAGGTAGATGATCTCTTCAAACCCTGCGTCAGAGGCCCGTCGAAGCAGATCCTCCATGGCGTCGGCATCTCCCGGCAGTGTGCCCACGTGAGAATCGGCAATGATCAGTCGTTTCACACCTGCATGGTACCCCGAACGGCCGCCGGCCGCTTCGACTCAAAATCGTCGGGAACGTCAATCTCCATCTGCAGCATGCCTTGAGCGTGGGTCTTTCCCTGGGCGTCGGTGATCACGGACTCGGTCCCCCCGCCCCCGAGACTGTCATGCAAAATGAAGTTCAACGCCAAAAGGTTCGGCACCTCATAACGGATGACCTTCCCTCGGCAAATAGAGGAAAAATGCTCTTTGACCCGTTCTGCCGTAACTTCGGAGCACAGAATCTCATACCCCCGACTGCTGTAGGCAATCAGACCGACATTCGAGCCGTCACCTTTGTCGCCGGACCTTGCGTGGGCGATTTCCGCCAGCACTATTCTCTTCATGATCCCACCTCGACGACCGACACTTCAGGGGTGACCCGGTCCCGCCCCATCAGGGCCGGCCAGTAGGCAACGATCTCCTGAGGTTTGGGGCGCCCACCGGCAAACCCGGTGACTCCCGGCGGACCCGAGGTCACGAGAGGCGCGATCTCTTTGCCGAAGCGATCAACCTTTGCCCGGTTCGAGTCTTTAACGGCCAAGCGTAAAACGACCTCAGGCGGCTGCTCTGGGGCGGCGACGATACCTTCATGCACCACACCCACACCGAGAAATTCCTGGTGCGTTTGGTCAAAAGTCACCCCCGCCATTTTCAGCCGATCCCAGACGATCTCGGCACAGAGTTTCGCCTTTGCATGGGCGTCGGGACCGGAAACGACCAGCTGGCCAACGGCTTTGTACCCTGCGAGGTAAGAGATTGAGACCTTCAGAGTCTCGGTGGGGGCTGCACCGCGGACACCGCTCACACGCACCCTATTCGGGCCATCCTGGGCAATTTGAATCGACGTAAAGTCAACGACACAGTCAGGGGTTATGTAGTTGGTGGGATTGCCCATCTCATACAACAACTGTTCCGAGACCGTATCGACGGTCACCAGACCACCCCTTCCCTCATGTTTGGTGATGACCACACCACCATCGGCGCTCACTTCCGCAATCGGATAGCCGATATCGGCCATATGCGGCACTTCCCACCACCGCGTGAAATTGCCTCCGGTCGCCTGTGCTCCACATTCGAGAATGTGTCCGGCGATGGTTCCGAGAGCCACCGCGTCGTATCCCTTCCACTTGAACTCGTGCAGGATCGGCGCAAGCACCAGGCCCGGATCGGTGCAACGGCCGGTGATAACGATCTGAGCGCCCTGATCCAGGGCCTGAACGACGCCATCCGTCGGCATGTAGACATTGGCCGCGAGGATCTCCCTCTCCTGGTCGAAAAGTCCCTCGCCGGTTTCCATGTTCGTGAATTTCTCCCCAGCATCCCTCAGTTCCTGGAGCCGGTTCAAGATGTCATCCCCGGCGACGGTCCCGATCTTCATGTCCTTCACGCCGTGCCGCCTTGCAGCATCAAGAACACGATCTCGACATGCTTGAGTGTTCACTCCACCAGCATTCGCAACGATGCGAATGCCCCGCTCAGAAACCTCCGGAAACACTTCATCAACGAACCGTACAAAGTCCGTGGCGTAGCCACGCTCAGGATTTCTCACCTTCTGCCGCTGCATGATGGACATCGTGACCTCGGCGAGATAGTCCATCGTGATGTAGTCGATCGGACCACCGCGCAGCAACCGGATCGGAGCGTCCACACTGTCGCCCCAGAATCCTTGGCCGTTGCCTATTCGAACAGATGACGCCATTGAATCCTCCCTGTGGAAACGCACCCTCATCCGAGGGTGGCCACAACACATCGTTACGAAATTATCGGCGTATTATTACGCCATCATGCTGATTGATCTTCAAGTCGCCGATCCTGAATCCATGCCGCCACAAGAATCAGTGCATTCCAAACGTTCCACCAGATAATCGTATTCCAGCACGGATTGAATATCACGACGAGATAGTTCACGATTCCGACAAGCAACATCACCGTGACCAAGTTTCGTCCCTTAAGATTCGGCATCTGGATTCTCGAGACCATCAATCCCGCCACCATCAACACCAGCAGAATCACATGGGCCGGCCGCACCTGATCTCTGATAAGAACCGCCACCATGAGGTAAGAAGCCGCAACCGGAACCGGCGCGCCAATGGTTCGGCGTTCCTTGGCGTGAGCGTCACTCGAGATATTGAAACGAGTCAGGCGGAGAACGGCGCACAACAAATAGACGAGGGCCACCGTCAGCCCGAACGGCGCCATATCACGCAAAATGGCGTGGTAGACAAGAAATGCCGGTGCCGCCCCAAAGCTCAGAGCATCCGAGAAGCTGTCCATTTCCTGTCCGAATTCGGAGGTGGCATGCAACCAACGAGCGATGTTTCCGTCCAGCGTATCCAATACGATCGCCACCACAAGGAGGTACACCGCCAAGTCATACTTTCCATCGGCGGCCATGACCATCGAGATGAAGCCGCAAGAGATATTCGCAGCCGTCACCCCATTTGGAGCGAGGTAGCGATACCGCGGAACAGGGGGTTGATCGTCGTTCATGTCGTCAGGATAGCATTTCAGCTCACTGACCTCCGCCCTTTTCGACAACGATTTCGGCGCTGATGATGGAGTCCAGTTTCGAAAATTCTGCCTCCAGGTAGGCATTGCCCTCTGAAGCTATGCGGGCCTGGCTCGGCCCCTTACCTTGTGGGGCGCCCTCTCCGTATCCTGAATAGAGGCTGTCAACGACATCCATACCTTCGATCACGGCCCAATCAATGAAACGCTCAAACAACCTCCTTCCAGTCGCGATCTCACGAAGCAGCATTCCGCCTCCGTTCAATGTTAAGAAATGACCGAGAAAATCGGCACATGCTTCTGAAAATCCAAGACCTTGAGACTCGAGCTGTTCGAGGATACACTCTGGTAGCGCAATATTGCTTCACTTGGATATTTACTAACGTATTAGTAATGCTATAACGCAGTTTTTGAATGCTTTTCGATACCAGTAGCGAAAAACGCAGACTAATATAGGAGATTCAAAAATGAAAAATGCCGCTCACTGGGTTGCGACGACTTTTGGCCTCGGCGATCACCTGCCGGCGCCCGGCACCTTTGCCGGTTCTCTTCCGACAGCCTGTCTGTGGCTCTGCCTGGCCTTGTTCTTGGGACAATCCCCATGGTTGTTCGTTTGGACCACAGTTGCGATGACCACAGCGGTGGTTGCGGGAATCTGGGCGGCGGAGGTGGAGATTGAGAGGCGAAACAACAAAGACCCCGGCCCGGTCGTCATCGACGAAGTGGCCGGCCAGTTGCTGACCTACCTTTGCGCCCTTCCTCTGTGGTTTCTCCAAGGACCGGCCGATATCGCCATGATGGCTGGGGCAGGTTTCGTGCTCTTTCGAATTTTCGACATTCTCAAGCCCTGGCCCATAGGACGCCTCGAGAGATTCAAGGGAGGACTCGGCGTGATGGCAGACGATCTCGGTGCAGGTGTAGCAGCCGGAATAGTCCTCGGCCTCGGACAACCCTTCTTTACAAGGATCGTTTCAATTGTAAATTTGGTTTGAAGAAATTAGATACTTCCATCAAATCCTACTCCGTTACCTGATCAAATCGGTAACAATTATGGAGTCCAGTTTCGGGAAATCAGCCTCCAGGTAGGCATTGCCCTCTGAAGCTATGCGAGCCTGGCTCGGCCCCTTGCCCTGTGGAGCGCCCTCTCCGTATCCCGAATAGAGGGCGTCAACCGCCTCCATCCCCTTGACAACCTTGCCGAACGGAGAGAATCCGTAGCCGTCCAGGTAGCTGTTGTCGGCGTAGTTCACGAAGAACTGTGTCGTCCTCGAGTTCGGCGCATTGCTCTTGGCAAAGGAGACGAAGCCTCTGCGATTGCTTTGGACCATGGGATCGTCACCAATGGTCGCCTTTCTCCATGCCGCGTCGATCTTGGGGTTACCGTTGAAACCAACCTGAGCCATGAAAGGTTTGGGTTCACGGAGCACCCGGTAAAAGGCGGCGCCGTCATAAAAACCGACCTTGACGAGATTAAAAAATCGATCAGCCCCCATCGGAGACCAGTCCCGATGGACCTCAATCACGAAATCCCCCGCTGAGGTGACGATCTTGACCTGGAACTGGTCCGGCGCTTTTAGGTTCGCAGCAGCTGGATCGGTCAATGGTGAATTCTCTTTCTCTGCGGCGTTTACACCGGGTGCCGCCGCCACGACGAGCAAGAGCGCCAAAGAATATGCAATCAATCGAGAATTAAGGTTCATCAGGTCCCCCGTTGTAGTCATTCACTGTTGCTGAGGTGCTATATTCCCATCTCCCGCTTGGGAAAGGGAGAGCTTGTGCCCAGACAAACCTACTACATCACAACCCCTATTTACTACGTCAACGACATGCCGCACATCGGCCACATCTACACAACCGTCATGGCCGACATCTTTGCCCGGTACCACCGTCTCTCCGGGCGAGAGGTCCGCTTCCTCACGGGAACCGATGAACACGGCCAGAAGATCGAGAAATCGGCAGCGGCCCAAGGTCTTGAACCCATTCAACTTGCAGATAAAGTTGTCGAGAGATACAAGCACCTCTGGGAGGTCCTGAACATCTCCCACGACGACTTCATTCGTACGTCTCAGCCACGCCACCAGGCCGGCGTCGCGGAGATGATCAAACGGATTCATGCCTCGGGAGATATTTTCAAGGGCGAATATCAGGGCTGGTACTGCGCAGGCGCCGAGGCATTTGTCCCCGATTCTCAGGTTGAAGACGGCAAGGACATCGAGAGCGGGTACCCAGTCGAACGGCTTTCCGAACCCAGCTGGTTTTTCAAGCTGTCGGCTTACCAAGACAGGCTTCTGACCTGGTACCGAGAAAACCCCGAGTGCATCAAGCCCAAGAGCCGCTACAACGAGGTTCTCCGGTTCGTCGAGGGGGGCCTCAGGGATCTGTCCATTTCACGCACCTCGGTTAAATGGGGCGTGCCCTTCCCCGAGGATCCGGAGCACGTCGTCTACGTCTGGCTCGACGCCCTGACCAACTACGTTTCGGCCCTCGGCCTCGGCAGCGAGGACTCGAGCCTCTTCGACGAGTTCTGGCCCGCTCAGATCCATCTGGTCGGCAAAGACATTCTTCGATTTCACTGCGTCTATTGGCCGGCGTTCCTGATGTCGGCAGGCATTCCCTTGCCCAAGATGATCTTCGGCCACGGCTGGTGGATGAAGGACGAAACGAAGATGTCCAAGTCATTGGGCAACGTGGTGAGACCTGATCACCTCATCGAAAAATTCGGTACCGATTCCCTGCGTTACTTTCTTGCGCGGGAGATGGCCTTTGGACTGGATGCAACATTCTCCGATCAGGCTTTTCTGGAGAGATTCAACGCAGACCTCGCCAATGCTCTTGGAAACACGGCTTCACGGGCCGTATCGATGACTGGGAGATTTCTCGATTCGCAAATTCCACGAGATGGGGATTGCGGCCCCATTCCGGAGGTCGCCCGAAACACCGTCGAGAAATACATCTCCCATATGGAGAAACTGGAACCTCACCGCGCTCTTGAAACCACGTGGCAACTGCTCTCGGCAATCAACGTCTTTATCCAGGAGCGTCAGCCTTGGGCTCTGGCAAAGAAGGGTGATGAGGGCCGAGCGGGCCTCGAGGGAACCCTCTACGGCGCCCTTGAAGGACTTCGTATCGCATCCCTGCTCATCGAGCCTTTCATGCCGGATACCGCAAAGGCCCTCCGCACACAGCGCGGAGCGACCGACCTGCCGACGAATCTTGCAGCGGCACCCGAATGGGGCGGCCTCAAAACGGGGCAGGCAATCGGTGAAACCACTCCTCTCTTTCCCAGGGTGGAGATCAAGAAAGCGATGCAAGAGATGGCGCTTCAAGACGAACAAAAAGCCGACGAAAAATCTTCGGCCGCACAGGGCTCCGAAACCGACGAGTCCGAAGACCTCATTCCCATCGATGATTTCGCCAAGGTGAAGCTTGTGGTCGGCGTGGTCAAAGAGGCCGAGAGAGTGCCGAAATCGAAGAAGTTGGTGCGCCTGATGGTGGACCTGGCCGAACCCGAACTCCGTCAGATCGTCGCAGGGATCGGTGCAAAATACGCCCCGGAAGACCTCCTGGGCCGGCGCATCGTCGTCGTGTCCAACCTCAAACCGGCCAAACTGATGGGGGTCGAATCACGGGGCATGTTGCTGGCGGCATCACTGGATGGCGACCCGGATCTCCTCTCGCCCGACGGTGAGGTCCCACCGGGGACTGGGGTGCGGTAGACCGATTTCTCAAGGGGTTTTCTGGGAGCTTCTCACCTACTTCCCTCGCGGCACCCTCTCATAGGCGAGAAAAGTGTAGGGCCAGATATTTTTTTCATCTCCTTGGTGGTGCTCTTCCTCGGTAATGACCCAGGCACTTCCGTCGAATTTCGGAAAGAACGTGTCCGCTTCAAACTCAGCATGGATGCGGGTAAAGTACATCCGCTCGACCACGTCGAGAGCCTCGCGGTACAGACTTGAGCCTCCCGCGACGAAAGGCTCATCGTCTCCGCGCGCGGTCCACAGAGCCTCCCCAAAAGAGTGAACCACGACGACACCATTAACACCGGGGTCATAGCCTCGGTCCCGAGTCACGACGACCATCGTTCGTCCCGGAAGGATCACACCCACCGACTCCCAGGTTCGTCGTCCGATGATCAGGTGGTGGCCCATCGTCAGACGTTTGAAATGTCTGAGATCCGCGGGTAGACGCCAGGGAAGGGCGCCATCTTTGCCAATGGCGCCATTGGCGTCGACTGCGACAATGAGGGATCCGCTCATACGGCCACCGACGCCTTGATGTGCGGTTGGGCCTCGTACCCCTCAAGCCGGAAATCGTCAAAGCCAAAATCCTCGAGCACCCGCACTGCGGGATTCAGGATCATCCTGGGTAGAGGGCCAGGCGCCCTTTTCAGTTGAAGACGGGCCTGATCCAGGTGATTCAGATAGAGGTGAGCATCACCGAAAGTATGAATGAACTCCCCCACCTCAAGCTCACACACCTGCGCAACCATCAGGGTCAAAAGACTATAGGAGGCAATGTTGAACGGAACCCCAAGGAAAACATCCGCACTGCGTTGGTAGAGTTGACAGGAGAGGCGGCCGTCCGCCACGTAGAACTGGAACAGAACGTGACACGGCGCAAGTGCCATGTGATCGAGTTCAGCAACATTCCAAGCGCACACGAGGTGCCTCCTGGAATCCGGATTCATCTTGATGTCGTGGATAACTTTCGATATCTGGTCAATCTTCTGGTCATCCCCGGCCGGCCATGAGCGCCATTGAGCACCGTAAATCGGACCGAGATCACCGTTGTCGTCGGCCCATTGATCCCAGATTGAAACCCCGTGGTCCTTTAGATAGTCGATGTTGGTTTCTCCACGGAGAAACCACAGCAACTCATAAATGATCGAGCGAAGGTGCAGTTTTTTTGTTGTCAAAAGCGGAAAGGTCGTACGAAGGTCGAAACGCATTTGATAGCCGAAAATGCTCAAGGTTCCCGTGCCGGTGCGGTCCTCTTTGCGCTTTCCGGTCTCCAAAATATGACCAAGGAGATCGAGGTAGGGTCGCATTCACCGATCTCCATGAGCCACGCTGTCCAGGGCCATCCAGCCACGGACAAGTTCGGACCACCGATGTTGAGACTTCAAGATCAACTCTGCCACCTCACGAACCGCACCCCGACCCCCGTCCGCCCCACAGACCAGATCACAGACCGCGGCAACATCAGGAGCGGCATCTCCCGGACAGGCCGAGAACCCGGCACGGAGGATCATCGGAAGATCGGGAAGATCATCACCGATCACCGCGGTCTCCCGATCTTCGGCCGAATCTGAATTCTTCTGCAGACGGGCAAGATCCTCCAATTTGTTCCGCGAACCAAGGACGACCATATCCTCCGCCAACCCGAGTTCCTTCAGGCGAAAAGCTACGCCTTCACTCGATCGACCCGAGATGATTCCGACGGCGATCCCAGCTTCCATCAACAATCGAATTCCAAGACCATCACGGACATTGAAGGACTTCCCGATCTCACCCTCGGAGCCGTAAATCAGGCTTCCGTCCGTCAAGACTCCATCGACGTCGAGAACGAGAAGACGGATCGGCTGCAGGCGCTGGCGAACATCAGAAGGTAATCGGCTTGGCATGGGCTCATGCTACCACCGCCTTGCCCCAAACCAGAGCGCAAGAGATGGCGCAGCTCGCCGCCAGTCAGCGCTTGATTTGGGCCTAGAAACCCTCCAAGACCGCAGTCACCAGAGCGCGGGCCAAATCCTGCGAGACAACCTCCATGGCCTGCACCTGACGGTCAAAATAGTCAACCGCAGAAACATCGACATCATAGGAGGTCCTTCTCGAAAATGCCTTGTCCTCCCACAATACGATGGGTTCCTCGCCTCGGATATCGACAAGCCGAGCCGATACCGTAAGGGTCATCTGATATTCCGTCGCTCTCCCATGGTCATCAAGTGCCACCGGAACCATAGTGATGCTTTGCACGACGCCCTCGATCGCAAGTTGGGCTCGGTCCCGCCGTTCGAGCAGCTCAAATCGCCGTCGCCGCACCCACTCGCGGGCCAATGCCTCATCCAAGCGTTGGTCAACGTCCGGCCACGAAGTCAGATTCGAAAACTTGTCCAAATAGAGAAGTTTAAGATCCTCAGGCAGAAAACTCGAAGTCCCCACAAGGTGATAACCGCAACCCCACAGCCCTCCGACACCAGCCAAGAGCATTGCAACTATTAGGCTCTTACACATTGGGAGAAAAGACCTCAAGAGCACGGCCTCAATCAGTCTTCGCCCTTGGTCTCGGTTTCGCCCATATGTTCCTGGAGAATCCCGTCGATCTCGGAATCTACCTCCACAGCATCGCGCCCTTCCACTTCCGCAACCTCGTAAACGAGAATCATCCGAGCCTGGTCGAACATTTTCCGTTCTCTGAAGCTTAAGGTCTTTCGGCCGGCGACCTCCGCGAGACACAACAACACATCCACTACGCTCACAAGATCCCCGGTCTTCAGCCGTTCCAGGTTGGCTCGATAACGGTCTTTCCAGTCCCCGTTTTCCCCGACCTCATTGGCTCGAAGCCGACGAAGACTTTCCCCGACATCTGCCTTGTCGGAGAGGGCTCTGAGCCCAACCCTTTCGACATTGCCGACCGGAACCACCACCTTCGAATTCGTTGCCATCAGGCGGAGGTTGTAACACTCCATCGTCATACCTGCCAGGCATTCCTCGGAAATCGACTCGACAACCGTCACACCCTGGCTTGGATACACTACCTTGTCACCAACTTTGAATATCACGAACGCCCCCTAGCTACCGTTGGTGCGGCTCTTCATTTTAACATTGCCACGGCAGGGGGCACCAAGAAATCAATGATCGAAAACCAGTTTCGAAAGCGGACTGATCAAATGCCGCATTTCTCTCCACAGGATGGACAGGCGAGAGCGTCTTTTCGAAGCGGGCCACCGCACGCCCCACAGACACCCGGTCGATCGTCGAACTTCCGGACGACGACAAGCCCCAACATGACCGCCGATCCCATTCCCACAATAGCCAACGGAGGTGCCAGCACCGCACTCCCGGACACAAAGACGGAGGCGCCGGCCTCGCCGAGGCTCGCCACCCGAGCTGCGCCCTCGTGGACATTTTCAGCGACCTCCCTAAAGGGCCGCCTGATGCGGTTTCGCAGCCAGTGAACGGCGCCTGCCGTTCCTCCTCCCAATACTCCCGACACACCAAGGTGCATAAGATCGGCATCCACCGCTCCTGTCGCAGCGGCAAAGGCAATGAAACCCGCAACGACCTTGGGAAGGTAGGCCACCAGATCCGAGTATTCACCCAGTTCTGGAACCGAATCGACCAGTATCTCCAATACCACGAGAATTCCGAGCACGACCATGACCGGCGGACTCGCGATCCAGGCGAAAGATCCACTCAACTCGAAGTATGGCGTGTAATGAAAGCCACCAAGCACAAGCAACGGGATGAATGCTTTGGCGCCGGCCCCTCCAGCCAGTCCAAAAGCCGTCATCAAAGTCATGATCGAACTCATTGTTTCCTCCTGCGTTCCGTTAGAGACCCGGCCGGAACAAATACGACACCGACCAACCAACCAACGCGACAGTTACCACCAGAAATACGATCACACCGAGGGTCAGCAGAAACAGCACCGACAGCACCACCCGTTCCCACAGTGCGAGGGGTATTTTTGCTTTTTCCCTCCACAAGCTCCAAAGAACATAGTTGTGAGCCGACCAGGTGAGAGCGGCGAAGGTCAGTCCTGCCGATAGCGCCCCCACAATCGGGACAACCGCCGCACCGTATCCGATGCCCCCCGCCCACAGAAAGGCCAAACGTACCATCCATCTCGAAAAGAACCTCCTCGAGGGCCTGAGATAACGCCTCGCGTCCCGAATCAGGATGAACCTCACCGCGATCAGATGAGCCACCACCATCAGGGGTATGACCACCGCCGCACCTACATGAGTGAAAGGCACGAGTAGCCCTATTCCAACGGTCAGTGGCGTTCCGATTCCGACAAAATTCCGAAAACGAGCCTCTTGCGCCCCCTTCAACCCTTCATAACGCAGATCAAGGAGTGAAAGTTCCGAACCGTTATCTGCTACGAGGGAATGGCGGCAGTAGGCACAGAGCAATGCTTCCCCCTGCTCTCGGGACAAAGGTTCGCAACACCAGGGGCAGATCTTCGCCATCGACGTAAGTATAGAGTGCTCAAGGTCAGGTAAGACCGGCCTCTCAAGGAATCCTCTCCACCTAAGGAAAACGGGCTATCTTCGCAGGTTCCACACCAAAGTCGTCTGGATGGAGAAATCGGGTGGGAGGCCCATCCCAGGGAAATCCTCTCCCAGGGAATATCTGAAATTCCACCCCTTGCCGATGCTCATTCCCAAACCAAGGGCGAATTCACCACTGATCAGACCTTCACGTCTGAATCGGTGGGTTCCTCCGATCTACAAAATCTTTTCCCCGGCCCGACTTCCCGAATTACCCCGAGAATCCGCTCGGCGCCCTCTTCCACTTCAGAGTCTGTCGTAAACCTGCCCAATGAGAGACGAATGGTCGCCCGACAGATTTCCGTTCTCAGTCCCATGGCCGTCAAAACCGGCGACAGAACCACATCATCGCCATGACAGGCGGCCCCTGCCGACGCCGCAACCTCATCTCTCAGCCGATCAAGCAATAAACTCGATTCGATCCCAGGGAAGGCCACACTCAAAGTATTTGGTAGCCGTCTTTCCCGATGACCATGCACCAGCAGTCCGGGAAAACCCCCGGCGAGCAGCCGGCGCAGTCGATTCCTCAGACGCTCGAGCCGCGACATTTCCGGGCCAAGCTCTCCCTCAATCAAACTGAAAGCAGCGCCGAGGCCTACCAGGCCGAGGACATTCTCAGTGCCCGGCCGCAATCCCCTCTCATGTCCGGCACCCCGGATCAGGGGGTCGAGAGAAACTCCGGAACGAACAAAGAGAGCGCCGACTCCTTTTGGGGCATACAGCTTGTGGCCGGCCACGGAAAGGAGATCAACCCCCAATTCTTCAACATTTACCGGTACTTTCCCGACCGCCTGTGCCGCATCGGTATGCAGCAGGATCCCTTGCTTTTTGCATATCTCGGAGATCTCCGCCAGCGGCTGAAGAGTCCCGACCTCGTTATTGGCCAGCATCACACTGACCAAAAAAGTTTCCGGCCTCAGGGCGCCTTCAACATCCACCGGATCGACGCGCCCCCACTCATCGACTCCGACGATCGTCAATGAAATCAAGCCGCGCTCTTGAAGCGAACGAACCACTTCCATGATCGCGGGATGCTCCACCGCAGAGGTCACAACATGTCCGCCACCACCTCGCGGCAAGAGCCCATGTATGGCCATGTTGTTCGATTCAGTCCCCCCCGAGGTGAAAATGATCCCTTCGGACCGACAACCGATGCCTTCTGCGACCTGGCGCCGGGCATTTTCCACGGCTTCTCGTGCCTGCCGCCCCGCGAGGTGCACTGAGGACGGATTGCCGAAAAATCCGGTCAAAAAGGGCCGCATGGCACGGGCGACGCGAGGGTCGATCGGCGTGGTGGCGTTGTAGTCAAAATATATGAAATCGTCCTTCATAACTCATCTCCCTCACCAGCCTACACTTCCAACAGGA
>JAIOSJ010000434.1 GCA_021107705.1 Thermoanaerobaculales bacterium
CCCCGTCGCCCCCGGGCGCAAAGTGATTCATCTCACGCAAAACGGGTGAGCGTGCTGTACTCACCCGTATTACCAATCCGGTGAGTACCGTCTTACGAACACCCCGTCGTGCCCCCGCAGGTATTGCATTTCAAGCAGGTGCCGTTTCTCACCAGGGTCAAGGCGCCGCACTCGGGGCAGGGATCGCCCTCATAGCCCATAACTCGTGCCTGTTCCGAGGCTGCGACGGCCGCCCGGACCACCGATTTGGCGCCACCACCCGCCAGGGGTGCAGCTCTACCCCCGGCAGCCGCAGCCTGGGCCACAGCAATCGATCGGACTTCGGCCTTTTCTTTGGGTTCCTCGGTTGACCTGGACTCCCGCGTTCCCGCGCCGAGAGCATCATGCCGTGCCTCATCCGGAGAGACCTGAGCGAGATCTTCTCGCCCCAGATAGGTAATGGCGAGATCACGGAAGACGTAGTCGATGACCGAGGTCGACATCTTGATACGTTCGTGCCCACCGACCATACCGCTGGGTTCGAAGCGGGTGAAGACAAAGGCATCCACGAACTCTTCCAGCGGTACGCCATACTGCAGACCGAGGGAGACCGCGATCGCAAAGCAGTTCATGAGCGACCGGAAAGCCGCGCCTTCCCGGTGCATGTCGAGGAAAATCTCCCCAACACCGCCACCTTCATCGTAGTCGCCGGTTCGGATGTAGACCTTGTGACCTCCAACCGAAGCCTTCTGTGTGTAGCCCTTGCGCCTCTGCGGCAGACGGCGACGACGGGCCTGGTAGCGGATGACGATTCTCTCGGCCATCGCTTCGCCCACCTTGGCCGGATCACCTGTGGCAACCGCTTCGATCAGAGAATCCTCCCCATCCGCATCCAGGGCCATCGAGAGAGGCTGACTGAGCTTTGAACCGTCACGGTAGAGGGCCACCGCCTTGACCATCTTCTCCCACGAGAGCTTGTAGGCGTGCTTGACGCCCTCCACGGTTCCTTCGGTCGGCATGTTGATCGTTTTGGAGATGGCGCCGGAAATGAAGGGCTGGGCGGCAGCCATCATCAAAATATGGCCTTCATACGCAATGAACCTTGCGCCCTGGCGGCCGCACCGATTCGCACAGTCGAAGACCGCGAGATGCTCTGACTTGAGACCAGGGGCGCCCTCGATCGTCATGGTGCCGCAGGCCCAGGTGTTGGCCATGGCAATCTCCTCCTCGGAAAAACCGAGACGAGAGAGCACATTCAGATTCCAATCAGTCAGCTCGTTCTCCGAAAAACCAAGACCTTTCAGAAACTCGACACCCAGGATGTGAGGCGCAAAGGCGGCCTTGAGTTCGAAGGAGGTCGGCAGGGCCTCTTCGATTCGGGTGAGGGCCTCCGAATCAAAACCGCGGCTCGCGAGGGCTTCATAATCGATCGTGGGACAGCCCTTGAGCGTTCCCCGCCCGACGGTGTAGCCGACGATATCGGAGACCTGTTCCTCGACGTATCCGAGGCGGAATAAGGCCGCGGGAATGGCCTGGTTGATAATCTTGAAATAACCGCCACCGGCCAGTTTCTTGAATTTCACAAGAGCAAAATCCGGTTCGATTCCGGTCGTGTCGCAGTCCATGACCAGGCCGATGGTTCCGGTCGGGGCCAGCACGGTCGTCTGGGCGTTTCTGAAGCCGTGTTTTTCACCCAGCTCGAGGGCGCGGTCCCAGGCTTCACGGGCGGCCGTCAGCAGATCCTTGGGCGTGGTTTCCGGCGACAGCCCCACCGGCTTGATCGTGAGCCCTTCGTACATCTCCTCAGGGGCATCGTACGCAGCCCGGCGGTGATTTCGAATAACCCGCAGCATGCTTTCGCGGTTGTCCTCGTAGGCGCGGAAGGGACCCATTTGGGTGGCCATTTCCGCGGAGGTGGCGTAGGACTCACCGCACATCATGGCGGTGATGGCGCCACAAATGGAGCGGCCTTCATCGGAGTCGTAAGGGATGCCGAGCCGCATCAGCAGAGAGCCGATATTAGCGAAACCGAGACCCAGGGTGCGGTAGAGATAGCTCAACTGGGCGATCTTTTTGGACGGGAAGGATGCCATCAACACCGAAATCTCGAGGACGATGGTCCACAGGCGAACGGCGTGACGAAAGGACTCGACCTCAAAACCGTTGTCGGCCGACAAGAACTTGACCAGGTTGAGGGAGGCAAGATTACACGCCGTATCATCCAGAAACATGTACTCCGAGCATGGATTTGAGGCGTTGATGCGTCCACCCGCCGGGCAGGTGTGCCACTCGTTGATCGTGTCGTCGTACTGGACTCCGGGATCGGCGCACTCCCAAGCGGACAGTGCGATGTCATCCCACAGTTTTGTCGAGGAAATCTCTTTGGCCTTCTTGCCATCGACCCTTTGCGTCAGATACCAGGCCCGGTCGGCCTCGAGCGCCGTGAAGAAGGCATTTGGAACGCGCACACTGTTGTTGGAATTCTGACCCGAGACAGTGAAGTAGGCATCCGAGTCCCAGTCGGTATCGTATTCCTCGACCTCGTACCGGCGAATTCCCTGGCGAGCAAGCTGCAAAACCCGCTGCAGCGATCCATCCGGCGCCCCGGCTCGACGCGCTGTAACGACGGCGGAGCGCAATTTGGAATTGGCGGCCACATCGGTGTCGGCCTTCGTGGCGCCGTCCGAAAAGCATGCGTCCATGACCTCTTGCAGGTGCACCCTCATGATGCGGGAACCGGCGACGATGGCGGCGACCTTCCGCTCTTCGGTCGCCTTCCACGAAATAAACGCCTCGATATCCGGGTGGTCAAGATCCAGGCACACCATCTTGGCTGCGCGACGGGTCGTCCCACCGGACTTGATGGCGCCGGCGGCCCGGTCACCGATCTTGAGGAAAGACATCAGCCCCGAGGACCGACCCCCGCCCGACAGGGGCTCGCCCGAGCCGCGAAGATTGGAGAAGTTGGAACCGGTGCCTGAGCCGTACTTGAACAGCCGGGCCTCTCGGGTCCAGAGGTCCATGATGCCGCCCTCGTTGACCAGATCGTCGGTCACCGATTGAATGAAACAGGCGTGGGGCTGGGGATGCTCATAGGCCGACTGGCACTGTTTGACTTCACCGTCTTTCGGATCGGCGTACCAATGACCCTGGGCCGGCCCCGAAATACCGTGGGCCCAATGAAGGCCGGTGTTGAACCACTGGGGCGAGTTCGGAGCGGCCATCTGGTTGGCGAGCATGTAGCACAACTCATCGTAGAAGGACTGAGCATCCTCCTCGCTGTCGAAATATCCGTTCTCGCGGCCCCAATGGGTCCAGCAGCCGGCGAGTCGATGGAAAAGCTGCCTGGCATCGGTTTCGGGTCCGGTTACCACCTCGCCCTTTTCGTCAAGTATCGCCTTGCCTTCGCCGTCAACTTGGGGGACGCCCGCCTTGCGGAAGTATTTCTGCACCAGAACATCCACCGCAACCTGAGACCAGTCCTCCGGCGCCTTGACGTCCTCCATCGCAAACACAACGGTCCCATCCGGGTTACGGATTTCGGATGTGCGCGGGACGAACTCCTTGCCCTCGTAAGGGTCGATTCCGGAGCGCGTAAATCGACGAGTGACCTTCATCCTGACAATCCCCCCAAAACAAGCCGTCGGGCAAAAATACTCCTCTATGGAGCGGGTTTTTTCCCGCTATAACCGAGTGTTTGTCCTTGGCTTGAGCCACTATATCTTGGGGTCCGAGGGACTGTCAACACTCTATCTTGTGGTTTTCAAAAAAATCTCCAAGTGCCGATGTGCTCGATATTTCCACACTTAAAATTTATTGTCGGCCTTAATTGTCGTCCTGTTCTCATAAAAAACCAAAACAAGAGAGAACCCTTTAAAACGAGCCGGTTCTTGATCTCTGTCCCTTTGAGGTGACAGGCCCGGAGTGAGCCCCGTCACACAAGAGAATCTCCTGCAAAAGGCCAAAAGGTCCGGGTCAGTCCCGATACCGCTCTCTGATTCGCGGAATGAGATAGTCGGAGAAAGCACTCTCCAAATCGTACTTCGGAGCAAAGGCCCAATCGGCTCGAGCCGCAGAGTCATCGACGTCCGCCGGCCAACTCTCAACGATCTCCAGCCGCTTGACGTCCGGCTCGTAGGTGATTTGGGCATCAGGGAAGCCCTTCAACACCAAATCGTGGACCTCGGCTGCCGACGGGTTGAAGGCGGTAATGTTATAGACGGTCTGGGTCAGATCTTCCCGCGGCGCAGCGGCGAGACGGAGGATGGCCTCCACCGCATCGGGCATCGCCATGAACGGGATCCGCGTCTGGGGCTTGACAAAACATGCGTAAGGCTCGGTCTTGGCCGCCGCATGAATCATCTCGGGCGCATAATCCGAGGTTCCGCCCGAGGGCACCGTCTCAGCGGAGATGAGACCCGGAAAACGGATCGCCCTGAAGTCCACCTTGCCGGACAGCTTCTCCGCCGCCAGCTGCTTGAAGTTCTCGGTGAAATACCGACCCAGGTGTTCGCAGTAGAGCTTGTTACAGCCGTACATCGTGGTCGGCATATTCCACTCATGCTCCTTGACCGCACCCACCCGGTTCTTGAACTCCACACTCTTCATGCCGTACGCGGCGATCGACGAGGGATATATGAAGGTCACGGGCCGGGCATGACTCTCTCCCTGAGCCTGAGCGAAATTGAGCAGCTTCAGGGTTCCCTCGACGTTGACCTGATGAGCCGTTATCGGCGTGAATTCCGAGCGCGTCGAAAGCAAAGCCGCCAGGTGGAAGATCGTGTCGATCTCGAACTCGGCGAGAATTCTCTGCAGGAGATGATCCTCGAGGATCGAACCGGTGAACTCCTTGGTCACCCTGTCGCGGACACCCGGGTCAAGCGGCTGAAGATCGATCGTGATGATCGATGAATTACCCGCCTCCGACAACCTTTGGATCAGGCTGTGACCCATTTCGCCACTTGCCCCGGTAATGAGGACCACTTTATTGCGGATCATTCTCTCTCTCCCTTTGTCGCAACTCGGACCCGAATAACAAAAACGTTATTGATCATATGAGTCAATTACAGGATTTTTCTGTCCTTCGCGGCGCGTTCCAATTCTTCGCGAAAATCCGGGTGGGCAATGTCGATGAGTTGGCGGGCTCGTTCCCTCAAGCACCGACCCCAAAGACTGGCGACACCGTATTCCGTCACCACGTAGTTCACGTCGGCCCTCGTTGTCACGACGCCGGAGCCAGGCAGAAGGGTGTCCACCAAGCGGGACAGCGTACCTCCTTTGGCCGTTGAAGGCAGGGCAATGATCGGCTTTCCACCCTTGGAGCGTACCGCGCCTCGGATGAAATCCACCTGGCCGCCGAAGCCGGAATGTATCGAGGTGCCGATCGAATCGGCGCAGACCTGGCCCGTAAGGTCAATCGAAATGGCCGAATTGATGGCGACCATCGAATCGTTGCGGGCCACCACGAAGGGATCGTTGACGTACTCGTTGGGATGAAACTCCATGAAGGGGTTGTTGTCGACGAAATCGAAAGCCTTCCGGGTGCCGATCACGAAGGACGTCACGATCTTGCCGCGATGCAGCGTCTTCTTCTCATTCGTGACAACCCCGGCCTCAAAGAGGTCCACCAGACCATCTGAGAACATCTCGGTGTGGACCCCGAGGTCCTTCTTGTCACCCAGGTAAAGCAAGACGGCATCTGGGATCTCTCCGATGCCCATCTGCAACGTGGCGCCATCAGGAATGAGTCCCGCGATGTGCTGGCCGATTTTGCGCGAGATCTCGGAAATTTCCGTGGCCATCGGAAGCTCGAGCACCGGCTCGTCCATCTCGACGATATAGGTCAGCTTGGAGACGTGGACAAAAGAATCACCGAGGGTCCGCGGCATTCGTTGGTTGATCATGGCAATGACCACACTCGCGTGTTCGACCGCGGTCTTTGTGGAGTCCACACCGGCGCCGTAGGAACAAAAGCCGTGCTCGTCCGGCGGTGACAACTGAACCATGCAAACATCGACCGGGAGAATCCCGGACAGAACGAGTTCGGAGATCTGGTGCAAGTGGATCGGCACGAAATCGGCACGACCGTCGTTCACGGCCTTGCGCACATTGCCCCCGGTGAAAAGGGCGCGGTGACGGAAGCTCTGCTCCATGCCGGGGTCCACATAGGGCGCCGCGGCAAGGGTCAGAATGTGGACCACCTCGACATCACGGAGTTCCGGCGCTCTGGCGACCATCGCATCCACTAAAGGCTTCGGCGTGCAACAGCCCGGATGAATCCACACGCGGTTACCGCTCTTGATCGCCTTGACCGCCTCGGGCGCCGTCGTGACTCGCGAACGAAAAATGTCCATCCATTTCATCGCGTGGCCCTCGCCTCACATAATGGCGTGAAATCGACCCCGAAGCTCTCGGCAAGACCCGCTCGCACGCATTTTCCATAATGTGTGTAGGTACCTCGGCACAGGGCCGAATTATCGGCCACCGCCTGACTGAATCCCTTGTTCGCGATTTCAAGAACGTAGGGCAGGATCGCGTTCGTCAGCACCCGGGTCGAGGCTCGAGACGCAGTCGAAGGCAGATTCGGCACGCAGAAATGAATAATGTCGTCGATCTCATAGGTTGGGTTTGAAAAATCGGTGGGCCGAGATGTCTCGCAGCAGCCACCTTGGTCGATCGAAAGATCCATGATCACCGAGCGCGGTTTCATCAACTTGAGCATGTCGCGGGTCACCAGAATAGGCGCCCGCTCGCCGTGGACTGCCGCCGAGCACAGGAAGAGATCGGAAAATTCAAGGGCCTTTTCGATGTTGGTCTTGGTCGCCATCATGGTGGGAATTTCATCCGCGGTTGAGCGCTGGACCTTGCGCAATGCCTGAATGTCCCGGTCGAGTACCACCACGTGAGCGCCCATACCTCGGCCAAAGCGCGCAGCCTCGCGTCCGAGAGTGCCTGCGCCCAGGATCACCATCGATGCCGGAGGCAGGCCCGGCGCCCCGTTTATCAAAAGCCCCTTGCCGCCAAATTCGTTCAGCAACAAACCCGAGCCGATGATGACCGCCAAACGTCCCGCGATCTCGGACATCGCCTCCAGCACCGGGGCGTGACCGTCGTCCTCCTCGATGATCTCGATCCCAATCGTCGTCAGCTTGCGGTCGAGCAGCGTTTGAAAGGCCTCCTGCGTCGCCACCGCCAAGTGCCATGAGCCGAGAACGATTTGCTCCGGCGGAAACATCTCGTATTCCGCCGCTGAGGGGGGAGAAATGCGGATCACCAACTGCGACCGCATGAGGACCTCTTCCTCCGACCATGCGATCGTGGCGCCGGCCTCTCGATAAGCCTCATTGTGAAAACCCGCCTCGAGACCGGCGTCGTCTTCCACATACACCCTGTGACCAGCCTCGGACAGTGCTCTCACCGCCGGAGGCGTGAGGCCGATTCGATGTTCGAAAGGCCTGCGATCTTTGACCAACCCGATATCCATAATGGCTCCTTTTTGCCGGCGAGACAGCTCGCTGGAATCTTGTGAATTTCACCACAATCTCTGCCGCCCCGCAAGGGCGGGTCGATCCATAATTGTATTTCTTCCAATTCTCCCCTTTGTTTTTCGGCCGGAGGTCCGGAAACGCAACAGGCCGACGTATACTTCTTGCTTCCGGAGGGATTTTCCATGAGACCAGACGGCCGCCAACTCACCCAGATTCGACCCATCACCCTGGACACCGCTTTCATTCGTTATCCCGAGGGCAGCGTGCTCTATCGCGCCGGCGACACCGTCGTCCTGTGTAATGTAAGCTTGGCCGAGCGCATCCCGGCCTTTCTGCGCGGCACCGGCGAGGGCTGGGTGACGGCCGAATACGCCATGTTGCCGCGTGCGACCGACACCCGCTCCGATCGCGAAGTCACCAAGGGCCGCCCAAGCGGGCGCTCCCAGGAAATTCAGCGACTCATCGGACGCTCGCTGCGGGCCGCCGTACGCCGCGACCTCCTGGGCGAGCGCACCCTCACCGCCGACTGTGATGTGCTCCAAGCTGACGGTTCAACCCGTTGTGCCTCCATCTCCGGCGCTTGGATTGCCCTGACCTTGGCTCTCGGCCGCATGTATGAACAGGGTCTTATGATCGAATGGCCGCTCGCCCATCAGGTCGCCGGCGTTTCGGTCGGTCTCCTCAAGGGCAAAGCCCGGGTCGACCTCGACTACAGCGAAGACTTCGACTGCGACGTCGACCTCAACCTGGTCTTCACCGGGGACGGCCGCCTGATCGAAGTCCAGGGCACCGCCGAAGGCGAGCCTTTCTCCAGAGAGGAGTTTTCCAAACTCCTCGATGTGGGTTGGGAAGGCGCGCAACAGATTATGGAGGCGCAACGCGAAGCGGTCAAAGACGTGTTTGCCAAGGTCAGCGGTTAGAACAATTCACCACAGAGAGCACAGAGGACACGGAGGAACACAGAGGGATCTCTGGGTTCCTGTTTTTCAGAGTTTATCCAACGGCTGAGCCGAATGTGTTGACACTCCAACGAGAACGACCCTATACTGCGCGTTCCGCCCTTGTAGGGCTGATCTTTGGCAATATCGAGCGGACTCAAAGTCGGGGCGTAGCGCAGCCTGGTAGCGCATCTGCTTTGGGAGCAGGGGGTCGGAGGTTCAAATCCTCTCGCCCCGACCATTTCGCAGACCCCGTTCACAAAACGATTAGAATGGCCGCCTGTAGCTCAGCTGGATAGAGCAACGGACTTCTAATCCGTAGGTCAGAGGTTCGAGTCCTCTCAGGCGGGCCAGATATATGGTGGGCGTAGCTCAGGTGGTAGAGCACAGGATTGTGGCTCCTGTGGTCGGGGGTTCAAATCCCCTCGCCCACCCCATGTTGTTCTTTCAAAACCATCGAGTGCGCCCGTAGCTCAGCTGGATAGAGCGTTAGACTCCGGATCTAAAGGCCGTGGGTTCGAATCCCGCCGGGCGCACCATTAGAATCAACGACTTACGGCCGGCGCCACGCCAGCCGTTTTCAATTTTGTATCCCATTTGTATCCCTCTGTACTGCCCCAAAGGGAATTGCGAGGGTACAAACGGCGGGATTCAGGTGTCATGAAGACGCACGATCACTGATCGGAGTGTGAGGCGCGGAAACGGTTGATCAAGCTACGCAGCGAGATCTGTCGGGATCAACACCGGCAAGCAGCGTTGGGCATCGAGATATGCAACGGTCAACGGCAACTCACCGACGTCGGGCGGTTGCCGTTTCCCAACTCGGGGCGGCGGAATCGCTGTTGCAGCCGCGGGTTCCTCATCGAAGAAGACCTCCCACGGTGTCGCGCCACCCAGACCCTGATGAGGTCGAAGGACGGAATAAATAGGTAAGCGATATTCCCAGTTTGGCTTCAAGCTGTGCCGCGTTCAGCGGAGGAAACAGCTTCACGCCGAGCAACTCCTTCAGCGTTCGCCAGAATCGTTCGATGATCGCGATCGAGCCATACTGACCGATCGCCCCGAACCTTTGCTTGATACCAAGCGCAGCGAGCGTCTCTCGAAACACTTGGGCCGTAAACTGCGATTCCTGATCACTGACGAAATGGCGAGGACGACCGAATTTTCGGAATGCCTGGTCGAACACACCGAGCATCTCTACGCTGGAGGGTTCTTTCAAGAAGACCTTGAATGCCAGAGGGAAACGCGAGAAGAGATCCAGCACAACCACGAGTTTCAGCCTCAAGAGACCGAGAAAGCTCCGAATCACTTGGTGCGAGAACGGTCGTTCATCGGCCTGCTTCCGCGCGGCAATTCGGTGCCGAATCTGGCCGCATTGCATGAAGACGATAGGGTGATGTCCGTCTTTTCGGGTGGCCGTCGCGGTCAAACCCAAAACGAATTTGGCATGGGCTGCTCGGGCCACTGCCTCGAAGCTTACTGCTGAGAGATGATGGCATTCGTCCACAATGAGGTGACCATACCCTCTTACGAGGTCGCTCACCTCACCGCGGCGAATGAGGCTCTGGATCAGGGCAACATCGACCACGCCCGTTGGTTGACGTTTGCCTCCACCGATTCGACCGAGTTGGAGTGGGTCGATGTCCAAGAAGGTTGCGAGACGTTCAAGCCACTGTTCGAGGAGCTGCCGGCGGTGTACGACCACAAGGGCATTTCGACCGCGTTCGGCGATCATTCGGGCTGCGACGACTGTTTTGCCGAAAGCAGTCGGTGCTGCCAGAATCCCTATTTCGTGGCGCAACAGCTTCGAGACTGCCTCCTCCTGCCGAACATCGAGTTTGCCCCGGAAACAGCAGCCTGCCTCGGTTCCCGCTTCTCTCTTGTCATCCACCTGGAGCCGAATTCCAAGAGAATTCAGCACCTCTGTGGCTTCCTCTGTACAGCCTCGGGGAAGGCCGATATGCTCCTGGAAGTCCTGTGCACAGCTGATGATTCTGGGTTTCCCAAACGTGGAGAACCGCATGGCTTGAGCGCTGTAGAACTCCGGATTCTGAAATGCCGCTATACGAACCAATCGGGTTAACAAGCCCGGAGGGAGGTCTTTCTTCGCAATGTACATCTGGTTGGCCAATACGATATCGACCTTGGAGAGGGAGCGCAATCAGGTTTCCGAACCCGCCGGCCGGCATGGTGTCCTGGTTGGGGAATAGACGGTCGTAGGACTCAAACCCAATTCCAGGGTTCTCCTCCATAGTCTCTGTGAGCATCCACGCACCAATCTTCCTTGCGTCTCCGGCCGGCACCGGCGCAGCGAACACAATCCAGACGTGTGCGCCGTTTCCTGACCGGGATCTCTCGAGAATTGCAGGAATTTCGTGAGTCCGGCACGTACTGACAAACGCGCAGGCATCATCTGCCCAGCTCTTCTTGTCAAAATCCACCGCGAGAAACCAGCATGTTTCGTCACGAAGAAGTGGATACACGCCAATCGTGAAATCCCGGGCATTGCCTGGGGCCTGGCCGACCAAGTGGTCTCGAATCACGTCGTCAGTGACAGGAAGGAACTCGCGCGAAGGGCAATCTCCGCATTTGACCTTCGCCTTCTCACAGACTCCAACCACCCACTCATTGCGACAGGCCGGGGAATATCCTGATCGATCGGTTTTCAGGTTCTCCCAGCGCTGTGGATAGACATCCTCGCGACCTCTGAAAAGTGATCTGAACAATCGAATCTTGTCATCAGATGAAGAGTGATGGTGAACCGCCTCAGTCTGTGTGGGTTCCCTTTTCGCCGGCGGTTGGGGTGGGGAATCGTTCTCGTGGCGGAGGCGCGCCAGCTTGGCGTTCAGGTGCCTTTTCTCCTCTTTGAGCTTGGCCAGTCGATCAATGATCAGGGAGATTTCTCGATCGGAGTTCTTGTCGCTCTGACTCATGGGGAGTTAAGCCGCTCCCGAGCCTGCGCCCCGAGCCTGGTCAGGTGTTCTTGTTTCATGAGACGACCACGAGATAGGGTGTGACGACACGCTCAACGAGACCCGTGCGGACGAAACGTCTTATCTCAGCCGGTTCGGTCTGCCTCGTTCCCAAAGTCATTCAAAGTGCCCCGAACACAACATCAAGATCAATGATACGTCAGCAAAGGAAGCTCGGTGCTGATTGCCTCGGCAGTATGCGATTGTCTGAAATTTCAGGGAATTCTTCGGGCTCTTCCTGCTGTAGGTTGTGATGGAATCGTTGAAGAAAAGGCGTGGCGCTACCAGTTGCGTGGCTTTGTAAACGGGCCTTTGGCGTCTTCAAGGTCGGTTAAAAACTGGCATTTCGAAGGGGCGGTCGCACGCATGACAGTATAAAAAGTGGCTGCTGCACGCAATCCCCCGGCGGGTTGTTTACACGGATTGAGCACACCGGCCGGCAAACCGATTTCTTGTGTAACGATCCGTATGGGTTCGATGAGGTCGGAATCATTCGTGAGCACGATCGCCGTTTCGAATCGTCCTTCGTGGGCATCGTGAACCAGCCGTGAAGCCAGGTTGACGTCTGAGCCCTTTTCTTCAGTCTTGAGGACCCGGGCATACCTGGGTTGAGTGGATCCGAGCGTAGACATTATCGGAAGGCGGACTTCGTGGCTCGTAAACTGACCGAGATGGATCTCCAGGCCAGGGAGAGTGCGCAAAGCCCGAAGGTAAACCTGCTGACGCTGTGGCTGCTCAAGGTCATGCGGAAGTGGTTTGACCTGGGCTGTGAAATAGCGAATGATTTCGAAATCATTTTTTGGATAAACCAGCTGAAGCAGTGCCCGGACGTCAAGCCATTTGTTTGCGGTCCCTTTGAGCGCGCGATAGTAAAGATTGAATCCATCAATATAGGCAATCGTTCGCAATCGAACCTCCAGGCATGCAGAAACCGCCTTGCGGCGGTCTCGCGCCCCACGACGAAGCCGCGGAGGTGGTGTAATGGAAGTGTAGGTCAAGTCGAATGATCAGTCAACAACAAACCTGAGGTTATTCCGCCGTTCCGATGCTGATCCCAGGCAAGAGTCGTACCATCGGGTTGAATGTTGAATTCCGGTGAAAGCGAACTTCTTGGCTCCCGAACCCCTGGACCCGACTGTCACGCCGGAGGTCACGAGTTCGATGCCGACCGGGTCTGAGATCATGCGAGAAACAACGCAATCGGGCTTCAAGGTGTGTGCCTCAACCTTACCAAGAGGTGTCTGTGTAATGAAAAGGGACCATAGAACCAGCCGAAATTTGTATCCCATTTGTATCCCTCAGGTCGGCTAAAGGCCGTGGGTTCGAATCCCGCCGGGCGCACCAGTCTTCAAACCCAAGACGAGCTGTTCTCACCGGCGATCTCCGCCGATCTCTCGCGCCCCGGACACCCTCAGAAAGCCTCGACATACCTGCGGGTATGCCTGCGTTTTCTTCGAGCACCGGAGCATCGAGATCTCGATGGATCTCATCCGGCAGAACTGCTCGTCTTGGGTTTTGGGTTTTAAGGTCATCCGAAAAAGGGGGTCTTGTGGCCCCGGCCTTCTGGTTCGCTCCGCGACCCAGCGTCGCCCGAGCAGCGCTGTCGCAAGAGCAGAAGGTCGAAAAGACTGCGACCACGCTGCTCGAACGAACGACGGCCTGCCTCGTATAGAGGAGTGCAACTCGATATTCCGAGGCCGGTGCCTCAAACAAGGCATTCAGGGCATTGGAGCTTCAGAAACCCTTACATCATCACTGAGAGGATAGGTTTCACTGCCAGCGGGATCTTTGAAGCCGTGAGATTCTGCAAGGCGACGGTCGAAAGTCAGGGTTTCGACACATCCGGCGCTTCGGTCCTGCTCGCCAATCAGGCTTTAGGTTGGGAAGTTGACAAAGACCAAGTGATTCGCGGCAAGGAAAGTGAACCGATATCCTTGAACCCCGGCCTTCTGAAGCGCCTATCGGCACCCCAGCGTCGCCCGAATAGCCCGACCTTCTCACCGGGTTTCGTCGCGAGAGCTGCGAAGGGTCGTTAGATGTTCGCTGGCACCGCTTTGCGGCTTGCGTCTCTCCGCCTCCGGCTCCGAGGTGAGCTTTTTCGGAGATCGGGCGACGCAGTCGTAGTTGCTCTACGTCGAGGAGAACGATTTGCGAAAAGCACGACAGATGGCTGCCATGTGCCGCCCGCAGCAGACAGCCGGTGAGAAGGTCGGGGTAGCGCGGTTCCGAGGAAGAAGATCGGAGTCACTGCAGAGAATCGCCGGCCCGTACCCTCCCCTGCCGCACGAGCAACCGACGCACCACGGTGGCGAGGATCCCTCGCTCGTCCTCGCCCTTGCGCACGAAGGCAGTGATCTTGCCGCGCATGCGGCGATGATCTTCTTCGCTGAGTTCGGCCGCGGTCAACACGATGATCGGAATGTCGGCCGTCTTCTTCTGTGATTGCAGCCCCATGGCCACCTCGATGCCGCCCATCTCATCCATCATCAGGTCGAGGATGATCAGAGCGGGTGGATCCGCTGTCGCCCGGGCCAAACCCTTCTTGCCGGAGAGGGCGTGCTGCAGGCGATAACCCATCGGCACCATGCGTGCCTCCAACTGCTCGTGGACCATGGGATCATCGTCAATTACGAGGAGGCGTTCCGCCTCGGGGCCTTCGACCTTGAGGAGTTCGGCGACCCGCACCACCAGCCTCTCGATTCCCAGAGGTTTGAGGAAGTAGTCGTCGGCCCAGAGGGCCACGGCAAGGTGCTCGTTGCCGAGGTGCGAGCAGATCACCACCGGTGTCCAGGCGGAGGCGCGGTTTATCTTGATCTCCCTGAACACCTCCCAGCCGTCGATTCCCGGAAGGACAATGTCGAGGACAATGGCGGTGGGTCTCATCTCCCGAACCAGCTCGATGGCCTGCTCTCCGGTAGTGGCCGACACCACCTCGATGCCCAATGACTCGAGATCGGTGGTGATCCGGTGGAGGGTCGCGAGATCGTTCTCGAGCACGAGGATCCTGCCGTCGAGCACAAACTCAGCTTCCGTCACCTCTGGTTGGGCCGCACTCGCTCGCCCCCTGGACCGGAGCGGAAGGACCACGGTGAACGTGCTGCCCTCCCCAACTTTGCTCTCGAGGAGGACCCTGCCGTTGTGATTTCTGACGTAGTTCTTGACCAGGGCCAGACCCAGGCCGGTTCCTCCGAACTGTCGTGAAATGCCGCTGTCGGCCTGGCGGAAGGGCTGGAAGATCTTGTCGAAGTCGTCCTCGGAGATTCCGATCCCATGATCGATGAAAGCGATCTCCACCGCCTCCTCTTTGATCACTGAGGTCTCCGCGGACACCACCCGTGCCGCAATACGGATGATGGACCTCTTCGGCGAGAACTTGACTGCATTGGATATCAGGTTGAAGAAGACCTGCTTGAGCTTGGCTCGGTCGGCCTCGATCAAAGGCAGATCTGATGTTCCCTCGATGTGGACCTCGATCCGACGTTTTTGGGTCGCGCCCTTCATGATCGTCGCC
>JAIOSJ010000045.1 GCA_021107705.1 Thermoanaerobaculales bacterium
AAGCGTCACGAGGCCGAAACGGGTTCGCTTTACTAGGGCTCACGCGTTCGCGGTCAGAGGCTATTGCCTCTTCGCCTCCACCTCGGTGGAGACCGGCCCGCTTCCCAGGATCGGTTACCCTCACCCGGGGGGCCGCCGCTACATGGCGAACGACCAATTACCATGACTGACTCCTTTCAGTCAGCTAGAAGCACCAGGCTTAACCTGGCGCACCAAAGGCGCAGAGACGCAAAGATCTTTCTTGGAAGACCTCAAGCGTCCGCCTGCACCCTTCAGGTGCTTCGTCAGTTCGGCGAGTAGCTCGGAACGCAAGCGCTCCTCCCTGCTCGTCAACCTTCCGGTCGCGGGTTGCACCCGCTCACGGCGGACCGGGGCAGTGCGGTCCCATTTTTCACCGTTCGGCGTGACCACGGTTCGTTGTTGCCTCGCTGGCTGAGGTGCAGTTGCACTCAGATCTGCGGGTCCTACAAAGAGAACCCGACAGCACGCGCAGCGGGCCGAGGCAGAAGGCGACGATCGACAAGAGCTCGCTCTTGGAGGGCGTCTTCCTTTTGCTGAGTGCGGACGAAGTCCGCGGTAGGCGGGTTCGATCAGCACACTCTCCGACTCAGGATCTTTGCGTCTTTGCGCCTTTGCGTTAAAGATATCTCCTTCCGTCAGGTGAAACTCTGTGTTCCTCTGTGCTCTCCGTGTCTCTGTGGTCCAATCTGTTTCTGCAGGCGTCGGAATCCGGAGCCGCCTTCGATTTCGTCGAGCGCCCTCAAACCCGGACAGGCTGGGGGCGGCTATACTCAGGCCATGCTCTTAACACTTCTCATCACCTTTTCGCTGGCCTTTGCCTTCACCCATGTCATCCTCAGCCACGGCGGGATCCGGGCATCCCTTGTTGAAAAACTGGGCGTGCTGCGCTTTCGCGCCCTCTACAGCCTGGTTGCATTGGGAACCTTCGCCCCGGCTGCAGTCATTGCCTTCACCGAGCGGCACCTGGGACCGGTCCTGTGGGACCTGCCCCGCTGGCTTGAACTCGTCGTGGCACTACCCCTGATGCTGTTCGCCCTTGAGTTGATCATTCTCTCCCTGGCAACCCCGAGCCCGGTGAGCCTGGTCCCCGCCAAGGTCGAGGCCCGGGGCGTCCTGCGCATCACCCGCCACCCGATGAACATGGGGTGGGCCCTCTTCGGTCTCGCCCATCTCACGGCCAGCGGCGCCCTCGGCGACGTCGTTTTCTTCGGCGCGTGTTTTGTCTTTGTGGGCATCGTCGGCGCCTACCACCTGGACCGGCGCAAGCACCGTCAGGGGGACGAGGCATTCACCGCCTTCTTCAAGGAAACGTCCGTCCTGCCCTTTGTCGCCATCCTCTTCAGGCGGCAGAGACTCGTGTTCGCTGAAATGCCGGCACCCATGCTCTTCCTCGGTCTTGTCGCCTGGATGGCCCTTGTGTTCTTCCACGGCCGACTGTTCGGCGCACCACTGTTCTAAGACCCGAGCCCGAGCCCGTTGTCGTTGTCGTTGCCGAGTTGTGCGTTCGATAACGGACTCGAAAACTGCCCGAAAACCAGCCCATACGCCAAACATCCAACCCATGCGTTAAAACACCAATTGGTGCGCCGGAGCGCCATGTCGAGAGGTTTCGGTGGTGAAGCAGTTAAACAAGCTTCCCGACGGAACGTGGTTATGCGGCATTGTGTCGAATGGCAGGCGTTGAAATCAGAGAAAGTTAGGAAGGTTAGACCTGGCACGGGGTTCTTAGGTCGGACCTTTTGCTCCCGCGCAAACGAAACGACCCGCAACAAAAGGTCGGACCGTGGCACCCCCGATGGGGGCGACTGTTTCGTAGTATCGAGGACCCGCACCTTCGAACACCGAATTTGTTTCGCGATAAATACTCGCGGACTGCGCGCCCCGCCGGGACGTGCAGGGTGCGGCATTGTGCCTGAAAGTCGTTTCGCGCATCCTTTGCCAACCACACAATGCCGACACCGGGCAATCCGCGGGGAGGGGTCTGGAAAATTCAATCGCCGACCGTGGACGACCAGCGCGAAGTGTCGCTCGTCTCGAAACCGTCTTCAAAAAAGGGCACCTGGTCAGATTGGAGAATCACGTAGAGGTCATCGGCCCAATCGTTTTGGCCAACCGCAAAGAAGGTGTCATCGCCAAAGCCAACATCTCGCAGGTGGTATGAAGTCCCGGAAGCCTGCTGGGTCCAGGTGATTCCGTCCTTCGACGTGAGAATTTTGCCCGCCAAACCCACGGCAACGAAACAGCCGTTACCCCAGGCAATACCGTACAGCTCTTCGCCGGACACTCGTTGCGTCCATACCAGGCCGTCACTGGAAGTAATGATGCCGTGTTCACCTACCGCCACAATGAGATTGTCGCCATACGCAAGAGCCGAGATCCTGGTTCCAAAACCGGTGATCACTTCATTCCAGGTGATGCCGTCATCCGAAAGGTAGATCTTGTCGGAGGGGCCGACGCCGTCAAAAAAACGGCCACCTGCGATGAAGGATCCATCGACGAAGATGACATCTTCAAGCGAGTCCAAGTCAGGCGGTTGAACTGGTGTGAAGTTCAACCCGCCGTCACTGGAGTAGAAGATGTCACCGTCATAGGTGGCTGTCTGGTTGCCGCCGGTGACCACCATGCCGTTACCCTGGACGACTGCGCTGTAGTGTTCATGGTCGGCAGGCTCTCCGGTGCTCAAGAACGTCCAATTCTCACCATCGGACGAGCTGAGTAGAGTGGCATCATTGTAGCCTGCGACCCAGAAGGTTGCGCCGTCAAAGTAGACGTCGGTGAAGTTGTCGCTGTAGGGCACACTACCATTTGACCAACTGACGCAATCATCGGAATAAATGATCGAAGACTGACCCGAGGCAACGAAACGACCCTTGCCGTGGGTTATCTTGAAATATACGGTGCCGGATCCACTGGCCCGCACATGCCAAGTCTCGACTCCTGCTGCCACTGCTTCAGGTACCACCAGACAACAGAAAACAGCAAGGATTTGGATCGCCACTATGAATCTCACCGATTTCGTATTCTGAAAAATGTACATGGACCTACCTTTCATAACGGAAGTCGTCCCCTGGGAAGGAACGATTCTTGTTCTTTGTAATATAGTAGTATCAAGACGCATAGTCAACTAGAGACAGGTCTCAGTAGCGGTTACGCACCAGCGGGATAAGTCGTAATCAGTGGCAGGCCGTGACGACATGTCCAACAACCGAGTCCCGGCAACATCTGGTAGGCCGTCCCCACAGTTTTTACCGCAACTTTGGCAGTTTGGGTTCCTCCTGCAATCAGTTCGTCGATCGGGGGGAGACAGGAATACCGGTGAGCATTTCGTAAGCGACGGCGCCGAGGCCGTAGCAAGAATAAGACGGGGAAAGTGCAGGGTTTTTCGGCAAGGGCAATACATGGACGGCACCCTGACTGCCACTGTCGCTCACGCCAATCGATCGGCGACAATCCTGAGGAAGAGTTCGATGCCGAGTGGAATCAAATCGTCGTCGAAATCGAATTTTGGGTGGTGGCACACCGGCGTGTCCTCGCCTTCAAGTTGTGCCCCGAGAAAGAAGAAAGCCGACGGGCGGTTCTGAGCGTAGTACGCGAAATCCTCACCGCCGGCCATGGGAAGGTCCTTCGCACTGACGGCACCCTCGCCCATCACCTGTTTGCCTATCCGGGCGACAACTTCGGCACATGCCGAATCGTTGCTCAGCACCGGAAAGCCTGAGTCGATCTCCAGCTCTACCTGGACGCCGAAACTCCGCGCAGTGCCTCTGACCACCTCACGCAAACGCTCGAGCACGCGCTCGCAGGTGGCCTCGTCGAAGGTCCGGATGGTGCCGCTCAGCACGGCTTCGTCCGGAATGACATTGTGGGTCGTCCCTGCCTGGAAGCTGCACACGCTGACCACCGCACCGCCTTCAAAGCCCAATCCTCGAGATACTACCGTTTGGATTGCGCTCACCAGATGGGACGCGGCCACGATGGGATCTCGGCAGACCTGCGGCTGACTGCCATGGCCTCCCTTGCCGCGGACGGTGATATCAAAAGTGTTTACCTGGGCCATCACAGGTCCCGCCGCCACCCGCAGCTCTCCCTTGGGCCAGCCGGGCCAGCTGTGAAGGCCGTAGACCTCGTCGATGCCTTCGAGGGCGCCCTGGGCCACCATCACCGTAGCGCCACCCCCACGCACACCCTCCTCGGCCGGTTGGAAGAGTAGACGCACGTTACCGGCGAACGCCTCCCTGTGCCTGGCCAGAATCGCAGCCGCACCCATGAGGATCGTGGTGTGACCATCGTGGCCGCAGGCATGCGCTTTCCCCGGGATGATGGAACGATAGGAGAGAACACCGCCCTCGTCCATGGGCAAGGCGTCCATATCCGCACGCAGCGCAATCGTGGGTCCGTCTTTGCGGGGGTTCAAGTCGGCGATCAGACCGGTTCCCGCCGAATCGGTGGGCGAGTATCCGTGGTTCTCCAACCACATGCGGACGATGCCCTGAGTGCGAGTCTCCTCAAAACCCAGCTCCGGGTTCTGGTGGAGATCGTGCCGAATCTCCACGAGGTTCTTGCGGAGAGCCTCGACGTCTTTTCTGATGATTTTCCAGTTCATGGAGTGAGTTTACAGTGTCATATTTGCAACTCATCCATGAACAAAGCGAAAATGCGAGGCGGGATTCCTCAAAAGACAATTAACACAGAGACACAGAGAGCACAGAGAAACACGGAGGCGAGTCCCAAAGAGGCCGTCAACACCGCCCGGTACGCGGACTTCGTCCGCTATGGTCAGAAAAGAAACGAACTCCAAGAACAAGTTCTTGTCACCCGTTTCTCTTCTGTCCCAGCACGCCTCGCGTGCAACCGGGCTACGGGGGGCATACCATTTGAGGCGGACCTTGAGCGCATCGGACAAGTTCGCCCAAGCGGGCAAAGCCCGCGTGCTGAAGGCCTGCACTTCGACGGGACGCCCTGCGTCCAGGCCGATGGGCAGGTCTTCAGCTGAGCCCGCGAAGCGGGTGGGCGAACGTCCGGGGGCACCGTCGGGTTGCCCTCTGTGCTCCTCTGTGTCCTCTGTGTCTCTGTGGTGAATCTGCCCTCAAACTTGATCGGTTTCCAGCCCGGATGCCGATCTCTTTGGTTTCGGCTCCGCCACGTTAGATGTGAGTTTCCTGTGCCTCTCATCATTCGGAGAGAAAGCGCTCGAAGCGTTCAATGCGTTCCC
>JAIOSJ010000195.1 GCA_021107705.1 Thermoanaerobaculales bacterium
AGTTGCCCAATTCCCTTGTAGTAAAGGGTTGCGTGCTACCATCACCTCACCAGTGAGATTGCTGAGGTATTCATTCCATCGCCCTAGGGGTCCGGCCGGAAACCCCTCGCGAAGCGAAAATTGTGAGGAGGTGCGAGATGTGCTTTCGGAAGGCCGCAGGCGTAGTCGTTCTACTTCAACGACTTACGGAAACACAGATAGGGACCCGCTCTGGGACAATCCCAGAGTGGGCGTTTCCTCATTCGCGATTTGCAGCCGTGAGGGGGTTTCCGGCCGGACCTCTACTAGGGCATCGAAGGCCATTTTGAGGCGTGGTGGAGTTGAAGGAACGGGGGTTGTGACGCCCTTTCGGCTCAGTCGTCTCTTAACCATTCTCACCTTTTTGTTGTGTACGGCAACTTTTTCGGCGGCTGACGATCGACCACGCCGCCTCGAGATCGACCTGCAGCCTCATGGGAAATTGGTGTGGGTCCGCGGTGGTACTCCCCAACTGGAGGTTAGGGTTCGACGTGGCGACGGCTGGCTCTCGTTGGCTTCTCGCTATTCCGGTACGACTGCGATGGGACGCTCGATAAATCGAGCCAATCCGGGTCTCAGAGACCCGATGCGGGACAGGGGAGTCAAGGTCCCACTCGAAGTTCTGCGAGCGGATCTGAGGCTTCTCGCCTTGAAACGACTTTTTCCGATCGACTCGAGAGTGGAAGGCGGGTATCGCCACTGGGTCCTGGATCCCTTCAGCGACGGTAGCGAAAGTTGGGGTTGGCTGGCGGCCGTCTTTGGCGGTCGGTCCGATCGTGGTCCCGATATCCGGCGGGCGAACCCGGGGTTGGAACTGGCAGCGCCCGCGCGAGCGCAGCCCGTTTTGATTCCCAGCTCGATGTTGTTAGGGGTGTTTCGTTCTCTGAAACCCGTCAAGGAACGCCCGACACCGACGCCGACACCGAGGATCGCTGTGCGGCCGACCATAACACCAGTGCCTTTGAGCGGGCAGAACGGTCGCAGCGGGGTGGGCGCCGGGGCGTTGGATTTCGGGGTTGATTCCGCCGGCAACTATGCGGTCTACAAATTGTGCCGAGGAGAGGCGCTTTATTCGGCGGTCGTCGTACGCTTCACCGGTCAGTTGCATGCTGCGCAGGTCAACGTGACCGCCCTTGTTATCGCCGAACGATCGGGGATCTCGGATGTGACTGACATTCCGGTGGGCTATCCGATCAAGATTCCGCTTGACCTGCTCCTTCCCGAATTCCTTCCGGAGGGACATGAGCTGCGGGTGGCCTGGCAGAGAGAACAGAAGGAACTGGCTGGTTTCCTTGAAGTGGTCAAGGCGACCGATCTGAGTGGGGTCCACGTCATCTTGGACGCCGGTCATGGTGGACGAGATACGGGGGCGGTGGTCGGGGGCGTGTGGGAATCGACCTATGTCTACGACATCGTATGCAGGATTAAGGAGAACCTCACTCGCCACACACGAGCCACGGTCTGGACAACGGTCCGAGACAAGAGTCGGGGCTACGATATTCCCGACAAAGACCGGCTGCGCCAAGATCGAGATCAGGTTCTTCTGACAACGCCGGAACACTCGCTGGAGAGTTCGGCGGCCGGGGTCCATCTCCGTTGGTATTTGGGGAATGACATCATTCTGGATCGAATTCCGGACAGCGTTCCGAACTCCAAAGTCGTCTTTATTTCGGTGCATGCAGACTCTCTTCATTCGTCGGTCCGTGGTTCCATGGTGTACGTCCCATCACGGCATCTGAGACCGAGGAGCTATAGGGCAGAGACGAAGGGAATCGAGCGGCACCAGGAGTATCGTGAGCACCCCACCGTCAAGTTAACGTCTGAGTTCTCCTCTCGGGCGGAGGCGTCATCACGCCACCTCGCAGCCGAGATCCTCGAGAGTTTGAGGCGGAATGAGGTGCCGGTCCATGCCAACAAACCGATTCGCGATCGGATTCTTCGGGGGCGAAGAAAGTGGGTTCCGGCGGTGTTGCGGTATTCGCTTGCGCAGAATGCCGTCCTTGTCGAATGCGTCAACATGGCCAATAAGGAAGATCGCGCCAACCTTGTCGATCAGGAGTGGCGGGAATTGTTCGCAAGGTCCCTCGTCGAGGGAATCGCCTCGGCTTTTAATGGGAGCTAGCCGAGCATCTCCCAGAGATTCAGCCCCAGGGAGGAAAAGAGGCTCGGCAGTCGGTGGATCGGTAGGCCGACGACGGTCTGAGGGGATCCGATGACCGAACTGACCAATATTCCACCGACGCCTTGGACTGCATAGGCGCCGGCCTTGTCCATGGGTTCATCGGTGTCGAGGTACCAGCTGATGACCGCTTCATCCAGGGTGATGAAACACACGCGTGAAGTGTCCACCAGACATTCGCAGCGCTCCTCCAGAGCCAACGCAACTCCGGTGTGAACCTCGTGTTCCCGGCCTGAGAGGCGGCGCAACATCGTGGCGGCCTGTTGGCGATTCGTGGGTTTGCCGAGAGTGTCGCCGTCCAGGGCTACAACAGTGTCGGCAGCGAGGACCGGGAGAGTCTCATGCCGTGCAACGAAGGCGGCCTTTTCTCGGGCGGCACGACGGGCGAAATCAGCTGGGCCCTCATCAACGCCTCTCTTCTCTTCAATGTCAGCCGGTTGGACCCGGTGGGGAAGTCCCAGCATTTCGAGGAAGTTACGGCGACGGGGTGACCCTGAAGCCAAAATCAGGCGAGCGTTATCCATTGTCATCAGCCACTCCCTGATTTTGTGCCTCCCATGGAGACACAAGATCGGTTTCCACCAGATGGGTCATCAGAGCCTCGGGAGGTGGGGCTTCGAGCTGAAGCCTGCGGCCGTCTTTTGGGTGGGGCAGGGCCAAGGCCCAGGCGTGGAGCAGAGGCCGCTCAATATCAGTCCTCCCGCCTCCGTAGAGACGATCTCCCAATACCGGGTGACCGAGGTGCGTGAGGTGAACCCGGACTTGGTGGGTCCGTCCCGTCAACAGTTCGCAGACTACAACAGTTGAATCAGCGCCTCTCTGGATGACGTGCACCCGAGTCTTGGCCGACCGGCCCGAGTCGTCGACGCGAAATCTCCAGTTGTGCCGGACGTCGCGGCCGATCGGGGCGTCAACCTCTTGATCCTGCCAAAGTGTCTTGCCGGCAACGACCGCCAGATAAAGACGTTGAACTTTTCCCGAACGCCACGCTCTGTCCAGTGGGGGGAGAGCCTGTGGAGCGCGAGCGAATACCACCAGACCTGAAGTGAGACGGTCAATACGGTGAATCGTACGAAGAAAGGGCCGGCGCCCTTCGCGAAGAGCGAGATTGAGAAGGACCCGCTCGTCGAGAGGCATGTCGTGGCGCCCCCCACCTTCGGCCTTTTGGGTGAGCACTCCAGTCGGTTTGTTCACAACCACCAGCCAAGGATCTTCGTGCACGAAGGTCACCGGCTGAGGACGCCAGGGAGGATCGCCGTTTTCGATCTCTGATGTCAGGAGCTCAATGACATCGCCCGCTTCCATCACGCGGGATTGAACCCGGGTGGGCTGTCCGTTGCGCCACACCTTTCCTTCGCTGATGATGGACCGAGCCCGGCGGCGAGAGAAACCGGCGATCCCCGCGAGAAACACGTCAAGGCGTTGTCCGGCTTCGAAGCTGCGAACCAATCGGCGAGTAGGATTCATACTTCAGGTTTGGCCGGGGTCGATGCCGGAATGGCCCGTGTGCGGGCCCAGGAACGAATGGATTTGATCTGTTCCTCCATCGTGCGAGAGAGTGGAATGATCTTACCGAAGGCGGCGAGGAGTTCGTTCTGCGAGACCTCCTTGCCTCGTGCGTGACCTGTGACTCGCGCCTGGATGACAGCCTGTTCAATCTCTGCGCCGTTCCAACCTCTGGTTGCGGAACCGAGCAACATCAGATCGTACTTGGCCGGGTTGAGCCCAATCCGTCGAAGATGGATCGTCAGGATCTCTTTCCGTTCTTCGTCGTTGGGCAAATCAACGAAGAAAACCTGGTCGAAACGTCCCTTGCGCAGAATCTCCGCCGGCAGAAGATTGATGCGATTTGCGGTTGCGGCGACGAATACCTGCTCCTTGTGCTCCTGCATCCAGGTGAGAAAGGTCGAAAAAATCCGTGTTATCGAGCCGGTTTCTCCCTCGTGGTACCCGGCGATGCCCATCTCGATCTCGTCAATCCACAAGACT
>JAIOSJ010000337.1 GCA_021107705.1 Thermoanaerobaculales bacterium
TAAATCTCATTCAGGGAAAAGCTCCGCGCCTCGAGTTTCCTTCCGATGGGTCGAGCCGAGGGCGGCTCGTGGGAAGCTTCTCACCAGTGATCTGCTGCGGCACGAAATACGCAGCAATCTTCGACGTTTTCTTGAAATCGCTCAATCAACGTACCATCAGGTACGCCTCATTCACTCATTCTGCGAAAACGTCGAATCTCACCACGTCCTCCGCTCCTCGCGACGAAAACTGGTGAGAAATGCGGGTTAGGCCCGCCGATCCAAAACCACATACACGGCAGGAACCACCAACAGAGTCAGAAGGGTCGAGGTCATGAGGCCGCCGATGACGGTGAGAGCCATCGGGGTCCTGAGTTCAGCCCCTTCGCCGAGGCCGAGAGCCATCGGCAGCAGGCCGAGGACGGTGGTGGCGGTGGTCATCAAGATCGGTCGTAGGCGCACAAGTCCGGCGGTCTTGATGGCCTCAATCTTAGCCATTCCCTGTTTGCGTAGCTGGTTTGTGTAGTCGATCTTGACAATGGCATCGTTGACGACGATTCCGGCCAGGAGCACAAAACCGATCATCGAGACGACGTTGACGGTGATTTCGAAGAGCCACATGGTTCCGAGGGCGCCGATCGCTGCGAAGGGTACGGCGAAGAGGATGACGAAGGGGTGGAGAAGATCCTCGAACTGTGAGGCCATGACCAGGTAGACCATAAAAATGGCGAGCGCGATTGCCAGTTTCATCGAATCGAAGGAGGTCTGCATCTCCTCCTCCTGGCCTCCCAGGCGCCAGTCATATCCGTTGGGCCAACTCATGTCGTTGAGAGCTTCTTCGATAGCCTCAGCCGCCGAACCGAGGTCACGATCTTTGAGGTTGGCGGAAATGCGAGCCACCCGGGCGCCGTCCGCGCGGCGGATCTCAGCCGGACCCTCGACGTTGACGATTTCGGTGATCGCCGAAAGCGGAATTGCGACCCCGTCGATGGTGGCCGCCGTCAGAGAGCCCAGATCAAGGGCCGAATCCCTGTAGGCCTCTGCGACGCGGAGGCGAATGTCGATTGTGCGGTCCGAACGGGTGATTTCCGTGGCCAGCTCACCTTCGACTTTGGCCCTCACCAGGGCGGCCACGTTGGCCACGTTGAGTCCGTAGGCCGCCAGACGATCACGGTCGAAACGGATCTGCAGTTCAGGGTGGCCGCCTTCAGTCGAAGACTTGACGTCTGCGAGACCGCTGATCGCCCGCATACGACCGGTCGCTTCGTTTGCCAGACGTTCGAGCAGGACCAGGTTGAAGCCGCGGATCTCGACCTCGATGGCGGTTTTGAAACTGAAATACGAGGGTCGGCCGAAGCCGGCTTCGATGAGTTTCTCTTCCCCGCCGTCAATGGACGCGAAACCGGAGGAGAGCCGCGCGTTGTCATGACCGATCGCGCTCCGGATTCTCTCGATGGCCGCATCCTCCCGCTCTTCGGAAACGGGGGGCTCGAGAGTAACCGTCAACTGGCCGATGGACTCCCTCGTCTCGCCGGCCGCACCCCCCTGATCGTTGGTGGCGCCGGCGATGGTGTAGACGGTGCGGACTCCCTCAATGTCCCGGGCGACGCGGCCGAGGTCGCTCAATCGGCGGTCGGTCACTTCGAGCCGGGTACCCGGTGGCAGTTCGACGTTTGCGTAGAACTCGCCTTGAATGAGTTCGGGAATGAGTTCCTTGCCGAGTTGTCGGTAGAGGCTGAGACTTCCGACAAAGAGCAAAAGGGTTACGAGCAAGGTGCGACCTGGATTTCGCAAGACGACGTCGAGGCTGCGTTCGTACACAAGGGCAAATCCGGCCAAGGCCCGATCGAAGAGGTCGAGGAAGGGTTTCACGATGAGGCCTAGGGCCTTCGCAATACCGTGGGCGAGTCTTCTCAAGGGTCGGAGGATCGTGACGGCGGATCCAAGCACGATTCTGCCGATCAGACCCTGTGGCGTACGGTCTGTCTCGTCGGTTTCGTCCGGGTTTCTTGCAGAAAGCCGGCGGCCGAAGTCGCGCGAGACCAGCATCGGAATCACTGTCAGGGCCACGACCAGTGAAACCGCCAGCGAACACGCCACCGTCAGGGCCTGGTCGCGGAAGAGTTGTGCCGTGACCCCTTCGACAAAGACGATCGGCACAAAGACGCAGATGGTGGTCAGAGTCGATGCGGTGATGGCCCGACCAACTTCGGAGGCGCCCTGTCGTGCGGCCTCAACCTGATTCATGCCCTGTTCGGTCCGGCGTTGCACAGCTTCGAGTACAACGATGGCGTTGTCCACCAGGAGCCCGACCCCGAGGGTGAGACCGCCGAGGGACATGATGTTGAGTGAGATGTCGGCCAAATACATGGCGAAGAAGGTCGCTACAACGGAGACCGGGATCGAGATTCCGATGATCAGGGTCTTCTGCACCGAGCGAAGAAAGAAGAAGAGGACCAGGATAGCCAGCAGACCACCGTAAAGCGCCGTCTGGAGGACCTCGCTGATTGACTGTCGAATGTAGCGCGCCTGGTCGGTAATGATCTCGAACTCGAGGCTTGGATCCACTCGACCGAGGTTCTCCCGTAGGCCCCCGAGGCGAGTCGTGACGGCATCGGATACGCTGACGGTGTTGGAACCGCCCTCTTTGTAGACGGCGAGTTCCACACTTTCGAGACCATTGATTCGGGTGATGATATCCCGTTCCTTGTGACCGGTGAAGACCGAGGCGACATCCTGAAGGCGAATGATGGCTGCGCCGGAACGGCGAATCACCACGCTCTCCAGGTCATCCGCCCGGAGGAATTCATTGAGGGTGCGAACCAGGTATTCGGAACGGCCGTCTCGCAGGGCGCCACCGGTGAGATTGACGTTCTCCGCGGCGAGCCGGGTTGCGACCTCGTCCACAGTCATACCGAGGGCCGAGAGCTTATGCTCGTCCAACGCGACCTGGATTTCTTCCTCGAGTCCGCCGGATACCACGACGGCCGCGACTCCTTCGATCCGCTCCAGAGCTCTCTCGATATCTTCCTCGGCCACGAAACGCAGACGGGCCAAATCGTCGGAACCGAAAACGCCGATGCGCATGATCGGGTCGAGTGACGGGTCATACCGTAAGAGAACAGGCTGGTCGGCGTCGGCCGGGAGATGGACCGAGTCAAGTCGCTCGCGAACGTCGAGGGCGGCGAAATCCATATTCGTGCCCCAGGCGAACTCAAGGGTCACTTCAGAGACGTCCGCTCGGGATGACGAAAACACCCGCACGACGTTGTTGACGACGCCGACGGCATTTTCAGCCGGCCGCGTCAGCAGGGACTCGACCTCGGCGGGTGCATAACCCTTGTACTCGGTGCGTACTGTCAGGGATGGGTAGGTGATGTCGGGCAGTAGATTCACCGGCAAGTGGCCGAAGGCCACCCAGCCGAAGATCACCGCAGCTACTGCGAAGATGAAGACAGAGACCGGGCGACGGATCGAAAGATCAACGATTTTCACGAGTTTTGTCTCCGCCGCGAATCCGTTTCACCGTGGTTTCGATCTGTTCTTCGTCCATGCCGAATTGCTTCATGCGCTCCTTGATACGTTCGAGGTCTTCAGGGTCGGCGTCGCGGATGCGCTGTTCCATCATGGGCGGGATGCCGCCGCCCGCCGGTGGCGGCCCGGCCTCGCCCCGGGCGCTGCCGCGCGGCGGTCGTCCGCCACCGTCACGTATTTGCTGGAGGCGTTCCTCGATTTGTTCGTCGCTGAGACCCCTTTCGCGCATGCGGCTGCGCATCTCCTCCAATTGTTCCTCGGGGATTCCAATCGGGGCGTCTCGGCCGGGTGAATTGTCATCGCCCGAAACTGCAGCGGCCGACTTTTCTTCAAGAATCGCGACAGGCGTTCCGTCGGCGAGGCCGTCCTGGCCGAGCACAATCAACTCGTCACCCGGGCTCAAACCCTCCAAGACCTCGACAACGGCGCCTTCGCGGAATCCAAGATGAAGGTCTCGGCGCACGGCGATATCGCCTTCGCGAACAAAGACCGTGTCGCCTATCGAATCAAGCACCAGCGCCTCGCGCGGGATGACGATGGCGTTCTGCCTTTTGTCGGTCTCGAGAAAGACCCGTGCGAACATCCCCGGTCGCAGTTCCCGGCGGCCCTCGACCTCGAGCGTCACGGCTACGGTTCCTGTGCCGGCCTCGAGGGTCGGTCGAATGCGGAGGACCTTCGCCGGAAAGTCCTGTCCCGGGTAGGCCTCGACCTGAAGGTGCGCCGATTGGCCCTTACGAAGGCGGCCGAGGTCCTTTTCGGGGACCTGGATCGGGCACAGAAGGGGCGTGAAATCGGAAATCCGGAAGAGAGGCATGCCGGCGGTCACATACTGGGCCATCTTGATGTGGCGCACGGCCACCAGGGCGTCGAACGGCGCCTTGATCTCGGTGTAGGCGAGTTGCAGTGCGGCACTCTCGAGTTGGACCTCCGCTGTTCTCAGGTTCGACTGGGCGGTGTCAAATGCCTCCTGGCTGACGAGGCCGCCTTCGAAGGTCGTCTGTGCCCTTTGGAAGGCGAGATGAGCCTCATCCCGGGTCACGCCGGCGATGGCCATTTGGTTTTGGGCTTCCCGGTCGTCGATTCGGGCCAGCAACTGACCCGAGCGAACCATGTCGCCCTCCTCAACCACGAGTTCAGTGATCGGGCCCACGGTTCGGGCCACGATATCGACCTCGTCCTCAGCCTCGAGAGTCCCGTTGGTCTGAAGGAAGCGGGAAATTGAACGTCGTTCAACGAGAGCGACCTGAACCGGGACCGAGGTCGAGGGATCCGAGGTGTCACCACTCATACCCATCCCCATCCCGGGAGATCCTGGGCTTGGCGTCGCCCCTTCCTCGTTTGGGTCGCCACAGGCGAAGGCGAGCAGTAATAGGGAAAGAGTCGGAATTTGTCGAAGGTTCATGGGTTTCTCCGGAGTGTTTTCAGGGTTCTGTCGATTCTGTACTGAGGTGATCTCATCCCACCACCTCCCGCACAACCCGTTTGGTGAACACCCCGAGATCGTCGATGAGGGAATAGATCATCGGAATCACCATCAAGGTCAAAAAGGTCGAGGTCAGGAGTCCGCTCAGGATTACGAGGCCGACTGGGGCCCAGAAGGCGGCACGGCCCTCGACTGCGCCGAAGACCTGAGGAAGGAAGAACGGTGCGACCATCGGTGACAGACCGAGGATCGTCGTCATGGCGGTCATGAGGATCGGCCGCAGGCGGTGGCGACCACCGAGAACGATGGCTTCCTCTCGGGGCATGCCTTCACGGCGCATCCGGTTGATTCGGTCCACCAACACGATAGCGTTGTTGACCACGATGCCGGCAAGGATGATCAGGCCCATGTCCGCGGTGGACGAGCGGGGCTGTCCGGTGAGTTTCATGATCACCCCGACGCCGATGAAGGCGAAGGGAACCGAGAACATGATGGTGAAGGGTTGTGCAAAGCTCTCGAAAAGTGAGGCCATCACCATGTAGACCAACACCAGGGCAAAGAGCAGCATGAACACGGCTGAGGAGGCGTCCTCAGCTCCCATCTGCCAGTCGGAGCCCTGTTCCATGGAATATCCGGCGGGAAGGTCGATGGACCCGATCGCCTGCTCCGTCATGCGTTGCGCCATGAAAGAGGGCGTTCCGGAGGCGGTGTCCGCGGTGATTGTGATCGACGCACGACGGTTCTCGCGTTGGATGAAGCGGGTGCCGGGCAAGGTCTCGAAATTCGCCACTGCGCCGACGGTGAGGCCCGATTGACCGAAGCCGAGGGGAAGTGATTTGAGCTGATCGAGGGTTTCACGGTCCTGGGGCCGATATTGCACCACAACGTCCACCTCACGATCTTCGACCTCGAGATACGCGACCGGCCGAGAACTCAAAGCCGAGCTGACGCTCATGCCGACGGCCTGAGAGGAGAGACCTGCTTGAAGGACCCTCTCCTGGTCCGGGTGCACGTGAATCTCCTCGGTTCCGCTTTCCAAAGACGAATCGGCGTCTTTAAGGCCGCGAACAGAGGCAAGGGCAGCGACTACGCGGTCGCTCAGGGCCTCCAGAATCTCCATGCGGTCACCCTCGAGGCGCATTTCGACCCCGGATCCCGCACCCATACGACCCCTCCTGGATCGGGCAAGCGTAAATTTCACACCGGGCCTTATCGGCAGGAGTTCCTCCAGCCTGTCGCGGATCTCTCCCGTATCGCGCCGGCTCGTCTTCTCGTCCACCAGGTAGACGTCAAATCTATTGGAACTCGACCAACCGCGTGAGCGGCCGCTCGTTCGGCGGAAGCTGTGTGTGATGTCGGCGATCTCCAATTCATTGCGATGCTCGTTGAGGAGGGCGTAGACCTCATCGTAGAGTTCTCTCTTTTGCTCCACCGAGTAGCTTCTTGGGACGTCGATCTCGATGGCGAGCCGGCGTTCGAAAGAGGGAGGAGAGAAGGATCGGCCGATGCCCTGATAAAGGTTCCAAGACCAACCGAGAAGGGCGATGATGAGGAGAGAAAATGCGAGGCGGTGGCGCAACATGAAATGCAGCGAAGCGCCATAGGCGGTGGTCAGTCGGTCGAAGAGGGGGTGGCTGCGAGGGGCTTCGTTTTTGAGGAGGCGGGCGGAGACCATCGGAACGACCGTGATGGAGACAAGCAGCGACGCCGCCATGACGATCACGACCGTCAAGCCGACGTTTGACATGAAGCGGCTGAATCGCCCCCCCGCCGGCAGGAAGACCATCGGCAGGAAGACGCACATGGTGGTCAGGGTCGAAGCCGTGATCGGCAGTACCACCTCCGAAGCACCGGTGAGGGTGGCGGTGTGGGCGTCTTCCGACATCTCCTGGTGGTGGCGGAAAATACTCTCGACGACCACGATGGAGTTGTCGACCAGCATTCCGATTGCCAGCATCAGACCCATCAGAGACATGATGTTGAGGGTGAGGTCGGTCCATCCGGCCTGACGTGACAGGTACATGATGACAAAGGTGACCACGACTGAGATCGGGATGGCGATGGCCACCAGTAGGGTGGTGCGAACCCGGCGCAGAAAGAGGTACATGAAGAAAATTGCGAGACCGCCCCCGAGTAGTCCGGTGTTGCGCAGTTCAGCCAGTCCCTGGCGTACGTCCTTGGAGTCGTCCCGGTAAATGTTGATGTCGAGATCTTCGGCCTCGGGCAAGACCTCGATCTCCCTGAGTTCCGACTTAACGTTGTCGATGACTGCCAGCAGATTGGCGGTGGAGGCTTTGTAAATCCTCAATGACACCGCCTCGGCGCCGTTGAGGAAGTTGAAATCATCCCGTTGGGGGTAGGCGAAAATGATCTCGGCGACATCGCCCAGCCGGATTGTGCCCCTTCCGAGAGGCAGAGCGCGAATCTGGTCGAGGCTTTCCAGTTTGCCTTCGATTCGTACCTGGAAAGATGTCGAGCCCTCTCGGATGGTCCCGGCCGACAGACTAAGGTGATTCGACTTGAGAACGCCGGAGACGTCACGAACGTTGACGCCGTGGGCCGCCAATCGGTCCGGGATCAGATTGACCTGGACCTCCTGGATCTGTGCGCCCTGAACCGAGACATCGGCTACGCCCTCAAGCCGTTGAAGCCGTCGGACGAGGACCTCGTCCACGAACCGGTACAACCGGTCGATCTCCCACGATGAGCTGACGTTGAAACGCAGAATCGGTCGATCCGACGTTTGAAAACGCCAGATTTGAACTCTCTCCAGATCCTCGGGCAGAGAATTGCGGATCCTGTCGACCCTGTCCCTCACATCGACCGCCGCGAGGTCCATGTCGGTACCCTCGACGAAACCGATACGAACAGATCCGGAGTTCGAGGTTGCGGTTGCGGTCAGGGTGTCAATTCCGTTGATGGTACCCAGGCTGTCCTCAAGGGGGCGAACGATGAGGCGTTCGGTCTCCTGTGGTGACGAGGAAGCGTAAGGCGCGTTGGCGGTGATGAAGGACGATGAGAAGGACGGCAGGAACTCGAGGGGTAGACGAGTGAGGGACAGCCACCCGAGAACGAGCACACCAACTACCGCCATCGCCATCGTGACTCGGCGCTCGACGGCGAAGCGGATGATGGGGTTGATATTCTTCTCTGCTGTCATTTGTCCGTCATTTCACCTGATCCGGAGATTCATCGGGGTGTCGGTTTCAGGTCAATCTTGAGCCAGACCACTTCGGGCGGTGTCATGCGACCGCCTCCGGATCTGCCGTGGCCACCAGTCATACCACCCCCTCGGCGCCCACCGCCGTCCATGCCGGCGCCGGGGCCACCCATGCCGCCACCGCTCATTCCGCCGCCAGACATCTGCCCCATTATGGCCTTGTTTTCGTACCTTTCGGATGGGGAGAGTCCGCCGATCTGGATGCCGAGAGTCAGTTTACGGTCTTCGTCTGCCGGACTCTCAGCCACCCTTCCGCCCACGAGGCCCAAAGGGATGCGCAGCTCATAACAGAAAATGTCCTTAACCCGCATCGAGGCGGCCGAAGGCCCCTGCGGGTGATCTTCAGCGAAGTCTGTTTCGGTCATTCCCTCAAGAAGGGTGACAACGCCGGGTTCGCGAGGAGTGAACCTTCGGCCCATTCCCTGAATTTGGTCGGTGTCGGAGTCCTCCCCAAAGTGGCCGGCGTTTGGGAGGAGAAGGGTCTGCGCAAGGGCAACGGACCCCGAATACCGAACACCCACCGTTTCTTTCATTTTGGCATTGCCGTTGACCCAGACGGTGACCCCTCGCGCGAGGATCATTGTCGCCAGCCGTTCGTCGCCGAACCGCCACATCAGGTAGAGGTTCTCAGCATCGTGGGTGATCCCAAGGGTACGGAGGCTCTTTTCCAGGTAGCGCAGATCAATGTCATTCCAGTCGGTGGAAAGGCCGTCAACCATGATCTTCCCGGGAGAAGGTTCACTCACGAGTTTGGTTCCGGCGAGTACAGAGGACCCTGATACGGACATAAAGACCACGAGAGAGACAACAATTTGAAAGATATAACTCCTCAAGAACATGGATTCACCCTTCCTGTGCGTCAACACACGCATCAGCTCGATTGTTCCACTTTCCCCGTCATGGAATGCCAAGAGGACCTGAAGAAAGGTGAAGAAGGAACCCGTTCGGAGAACGGTAACTCCTCCGTGGTCGGTGACCAGCCTCACAAATACTTGCATTGACCAGGGTTCAGGTGTGGTATATCATCAGTTCGAAAGGTATTTCCGTGAAACTGATTGTGGACAGAGGAGGATCGGCAATGCGTCAGACAATAATTTATGGAGTGCTGATAGCCGCGATGGTGGCGCTCCCGATGGTCGCCACCGCCGAAACTGTATTTCATCTCGATACACCTCAGGAAGGCGCGACCGTATTTGGTTTGGTGGAGGTTCGGGGTTGGATTCTGGATGACGGGCAGGAATGCGGTCCGCCACCGGATTGGCAGGACTGTGACTGGGGACCGGCCGGGGTGAGTGCGATTGACCTGTACGTGGACGATATCTTTGTGGCTGGCGCAGATCTCTGGCAGCCGCGTTGGGATGTTCTCCAGGCCTACCCGTGGTACGCAGGAACACCGTATGAGAGACCCGGTTTCAGTGTTTCCTTCAATGCGGCCCACTATACTTCCGGCCTTCATGATTTCTTCCTTCTGGTGACCTATTCGGATATGACCGAGGCGTCCCTTGGCCATACGACAGTGATGGTCGAGCCCAACCGCAACCAGGCGCCTTTCGGGGAACTGGAAACGCCGGGGCCGAACCAGCCGATGGGTGGGGTCTATCCGGTTGCGGGATGGGCGCTTGACGACTCGATAATTGCCAAGATTGAGATACTGGTGGACGGGCTGGAAAATGGCCCGGTGAATTCCGGCTATTCTCGGCCGGATGTGGCTGACCGATTTCCCTCCCATCCGGGAGCGGAGAGTGCGGGCTTTATCCGCATGCTCAACACCACAGAGCTGACAAACGGCATTCACAGCGTGGCCATCAAGTTGACCGACGAACAGGGCGCCGTCCGAGTCATTGGGCGTCGTTTCGTACATGTCTTCAATACCGCCGCCAACCTTCCGCCCTTCGGCGGCATCGATTGGCCTCTGCCGGGCCACATCATGTATTCCAGCGCGTGTAACGTGTCGGGTGGGTGGTCGGCGCCTCCCTACGACGAACCCGAGCAGGTCGAGTGGGTCGCGGGTTGGGCCTTGGATGTGGGCTCGCGAACCGATCCGGGCGGGGTCGCCTATGTTGAACTTCTTATCGACGGCAACATCGAACTGAGGACCCTTGGAGGGTATGATTCATTCTACTTCCCATGGGTGGAACACCTGGTGGAAGACGGATGGGTGAATGACTACGGTCTGGTGCGACATGATATCGGAAATCTATTTCCGGATGTTCCCAACTCCACATTCTCCGGTTTCTTCTTCGTGCTTGACATGGCTCAGTTGATCGCAGTCAATTCGCCGCCATATGCCCAGGGTTACCACATGCTCAAGATTCGTGCGGGTGACTGGGAAAACAATGTCACGGACATTGCTCGGATCCTGGTCCGCTTCGATTGCAACGATGACCGAGACCGTCCGTCGTGGGGTGATATCTACTCTCCGGCGCACACGGAGAGAGTGGCGGGTGTGGTCGAGGTGACCGGATGGGCGATCGACCTCGATCAGATAGAGACGATCGAGATTCGTGTTAACAATGACTTTGTCGGCTATGCGGACGAGGCCCACCTGCCGTCCCCATGGATTGACGAGATGTATCCGTGGCTCGGTTCGTGGTTGGTCGAAAACGCGGCCTGGCGTTATGACATGGATACCGTTGGACTCAACCTCCCCAACGGCGAGAACCGCATCACGGTTGTCACCTGGGATAAATGGGGATCCGAGACCATCATCGGCGAACGCTACTTTGTCATCGACAATTCAAAGAATGGGGCTGCCGTGAAAGGTGTCGCCCTCAACTGACGGTTATTATCAATTGGAAAGGAACCCCCTGTCTCGGCAGGGGGTTCGTTCTTTGTAGAAAACTGCTCTCCATCGGAGTTTCCGGATGGGAACCTGCTAAGATCTCGCCGGCGTGGCCTCTTTTGACTGGGCATCGAAAAATTTGGTCGAGCACCCGAGTGGGGCCGATCACAGGCCCAACCACGGCCCCTGAGAATATGAGTACGACTGATACACCGAAACCGCGAGTCCTTGCACGTCCGGAACACGGTCTCTCCCGCAAGCAGATCTCCACCAATGCCGTGAAGGTGTTATACCGCCTTCACCGTGCCGGCTATTTGGCCTACCTGGTTGGGGGAGGAGTTCGAGACCTGTTGCTCGGTCGGCGCCCCAAGGATTTCGACATTGCGACGAATGCGCGTCCGGAGGAGATTCGGCGGCTTTTCCGTAACTCGAGGGTGATCGGCCGCCGCTTTCGGCTGGTTCATGTCTTCTTCCATGGTGAGATTGTCGAGGTTTCGACCTTCAGGGCGAGCCCGGAGCCGCCCGAGGGTCCTGACGAATGGAAGGAGGGCGAACTCGAGGAGAAGGAGGTCCAGGTTCCGGAAGAACCCTTGCCCAAGGGCCTTAAAGACGACAATATCTTCGGTACTCCAGAGGAGGACGCCTGGAGGCGGGACCTGACCATCAATTCCCTCTTTTACGACATTGCCGATTTTTCGGTGATTGATTGGGTTGGCGGGCTTGAAGACCTCGAGGGGCGGGTCATTCGCATCGTCGGAACACCCCAGCAACGCTTTCAGGAAGACCCGGTTCGCATGATGCGGGCCCTGGAATATGGGGTTCGTCTTGGCTTCGAACTGGCGCCGGAAACCGAGCACGCCACATCTCTGAGGCGGCGCCGGCCCGTCTGACCTATGAATTGATGGAGGTGTTTCGCTCGGGTCATGCTGCGGGGATCTGGGCGAAATGGCGGGAATTCGGACTGATGAGTGAGGCCTTCCCCGAGTTGATCGAGAGCCCGGATCTCGTGCCTCGAATCCTCGAGAGAATTGACCGGCGTATCGCCGGCGGCGGACGCCTCGGTGATGCGACGATTTTGGCTTCTCTCTTTCTCCCTCGATTCTCCCGCCTGTTGGAGGAAATGACCGGCGGTGGACAGGGACGCCTGAACAACGTGGAGTTCATGGATCGGTTGAAAGTGATTCTCGAGCCGGCCTCTACCCGGATGTTGGTCTCGAATCACACCATGCACCTCATGTTCCATGGCCTTTTCATCCTGACAAAGATGCGGCGAGCGCCCGAAAGGGGACGCCAGGTCATCAAGTTGAGCCGCCACGAGAGCTTCTCCGTAGCCTGGGATCTGCTCGGCCTGGGGGTTTCGGTGGGTCTGTTCTCCGAGGCCGGTCGAAAGGCATGGGAAGCGGCCCTGGACCAGGTTCGGCGTTCTCCCGATTCTGAGGCGCCGACACTCGAGGTGGACACGGTTCGCCGAACGCGGAGGAGAAAGCGGCGAAGAAAGCCGCGAGTTGTGGAGAAGAGCGAGTGACAGGCGCAAGTTTACGGGATCGTATTGAGGATCTTCGGCGACGGATTCGTCATCATGACCGTCTCTATTATGGGCTCGGGCAGAGTGAAATCTCCGATTTTGAATATGATCAGCTATTCGCCGAGCTTCGGGCGCTTGAAGATGCGAACCCGGAGTTCGCGGCCGACGATTCGCCGACCCTGCGTGTCGGTGGGGAACCTCTGACCGCTCTCACGCTCTTTCGGCACGAGGTGCCGATGCTGTCGTTGGACAATACCTACTCCACCGATGAGTTGCGGGCCTGGTACGACAAGATCGGTCGCCGGCTCGGCCGACCACCGGCCGCCCTGGCTGCTGAACTGAAGATCGACGGCGTGTCAATCGGTCTCCACTATGAAGAAGGGCGTCTCATTCGTGCCGTGACCAGGGGCGACGGCGAGGTCGGTGACGATGTTACCGCGAACGCCCGGACTATCCGCTGTCTGCCTCTCATGCTCAAAGATGGGCCGAGGCGGTTGGAAGTCCGTGGTGAGGTCTACATGCCTCGATCCGTCTTCGTTGAACTCAACTCGCGTCGAAGGGCACGTGATGAGGCGGAGTTTGCCAATCCGCGAAATGCGGCTGCGGGAGCGATTCGTCTTCTGGATTCGAAGGAGACCTCGCGTCGGCGTCTCGCCCTCTGGTGTTATCAGCTGGTTCGAGCCGAAGACTTCGAGAGCGGAGGCCATGTCGAAGACCTCGAGAGTCTTGCGCGCTGGGGCCTTCCGGTGAGCCCGGGTGTCAGCCGGTGTGAATGCCTCGAAGAGATCGAGGCACTGATCTCCAAATGGGGCGAGGAAAGAGCTGGGTTTGACTTTGAAACCGATGGCGTTGTGGTCAAGGTGGATCGCCGGGAGGAACGCGAGGTCCTCGGCGCCACCGCACGGGCCGTGCGTTGGGCAGTCGCCTTCAAGTACCCCCCTGAGGGGCGCACAACCAGGGTCGAAGACCTCGTCGTTCAGGTGGGACGAACCGGTGTTCTGACCCCGGTGGCCGTGCTCGAACCGGTTCTTCTTGCCGGTTCAACCGTGTCACGGGCAACTCTCCACAATTTCGACGAGGTGGAGCGTCTCGACGTCCGGGTGGGTGATCTGGTGTGGGTGGCCAAGGGCGGAGAAGTTATCCCAAAGGTTGTCGGCGTCGTGACTTCCGCGCGGCCGGCGGACTCTGCACCAACGCTGCGGCCGACACATTGTCCGGTGTGCGATCGCGAAGTGAGCGGCGGTGAGGGTGAAGTCGCCTTGCGCTGTGTGAATGCCGATTGCCCGGCCGTGACGGCTTCTCGACTTCGTCACTTCGTCTCCCGGGGCGCCATGGAGATCGAAGGCTTGGGAGGTCGATCTCTCGATCTACTGGTGGAACAAGGCATGGTGAAGGATGCGGCCTCGCTATGGGATTTGCAAAAAGAAGAACTCGCCTCGTTGCCGAAATGGGGTGAGGTCTCTGCCGGGAACCTGATGGAGGAACTAGACGGAGCAAGAACACGTCCTCTCCACCGTTTGATCTTTGCCCTCGGCATCTCCCATGTTGGAGAACGGGCGGCACGTTCTCTGGCGGTCGTCTTTCCGAGCATCGCCGATCTCGCTTCAGCCGAAGCCGAGAAACTGGAGGCGATTGAGGGGGTTGGTTCGGTGATGGCCGCATCGATAGTTTTCTGGTTCTCGGAAGAGGCGAACCAGACCTTGATTGAGCGCCTGGTGGAACGCGGGGTGAATCCGGTCGAGGCACCCTCCGAGCCGGTCGGCAGTCGAGAACGCCCACTTGAGGGAAAGGTCTTTGTTCTCACGGGGACGCTTTCGATATCGCGCCGGGAGATGAAGAACCGGCTCGAAGCCCTCGGCGCCACCGTGACGGGATCGGTTTCGCGCAAGACCTCGTTTGTCTTGGCGGGCCAGGATCCAGGGGCCAAGGTCAAGAGAGCAAACGAACTAGGAGTCGACATCCTGGACGAAGAGGCGCTTGATATATTGCTTCGAGAGCGGAGCGGGGAGTGACAATGTCGGCGGTGATCTTTCTTGTGGATGATGACGACGGATCGCGCAAAGCGATGGCGCGGGCGCTCGAGAGGGTGGGGTATGAGATCGTCCCCTATCCCTCCGCTGAAGAGGCTCTCGCTGATATGCGCGAAGGCAAAAACCTCGACATGGTGCTGTCCGACGTTCGAATGCCGGGGATGGACGGATATGAATTTCTTCGTCACGTTCGGGCCGAACGGCCGGAACTGCCCTTTATTCTGGTCACGGCCTTCGCGGATGTGGGGGATGCGGTGGCGGCGCTCCAAGAGGGCGCCGATGACTACCTCACGAAGCCGGTCCGCATGCAGGAACTCCGTCAGAGGGTCCAGCTGCATCTCGAGAGACGGGTTCTTTCCGTCGAGAATCGTCAACTGCGGGAGAGGCTGTCGAAGAATTACGGTTTCGGCGGAATTGTCGGCCATTCCCAGGAGATGGAAGACCTGCTTGAGAAGTTGAAGGTGGTGGCGCCTACCAGATCAACCGTTCTGATTGTCGGCGAATCCGGTACGGGGAAGGAACTGGTGGCCAACGCCCTTCACCAACACTCGCCCCGATCGGATGGACCGTTCATAGCCGTGAACTGTGGGGCCATCCCGGGAGAGATCCTCGAGTCGGAACTCTTCGGGCATGAGAAGGGTGCCTTTACCGGAGCGCATCAACGTCGGATCGGGTTGGTGGAGTCTGCCTCTGCGGGAACCCTTTTCTTGGACGAGGTTTCCGAATTGTCGCTCGATCTTCAGGTGAAGCTCTTGCGGGTTCTCGAGGATCGGATGGTGACTCGTGTGGGCGGAACCATGAGAATTCCGGTTGATTTTCGTCTGGTCGCTGCGACCAACCGCAGTCTCGAGGATTGGGTTGGAGAGGGCCGGTTCCGCGAGGATCTGTACTATCGCCTCAAGGTAGTGACGCTGGAGATTCCTGCTCTGCGGGGACGATCGGAAGACATTCCTCTGTTCGTGCAACACTATCTCGAGTTCTTTAATCTGGAGTTGGAGAGGGAGGTCAAGGGAGTTCATCCGGCGGTACTGGCGGCCCTCAAGCGTTGTCCTTGGAAGGGGAATGTGCGCGAATTGCGGAACCTGATGGAAACCCTGGTGCTCTTCACCCAGGGTGACGAGATTACCCTCGAGGACCTTCCTCCGGAATACCGGATTGCGACCATGACCCAGATCCCGGAATCGACCGGGCGGTGGGCGCCCAGACAGATGGCCGACATCGAAAAAGAGGCCATCCTCAGAACCTTGGAATATACCGATGGGCATCGCGGAAAGGCGGCGGCTCTGCTCGACATCGGGTTGAGGACGCTACAGAGGAAGCTAAAGGAGTATGGGGAGACCTGACCCAGCTATAGTAGTCACAGCCATGACCGGCGAAAGGAGCGACTATGGA
>JAIOSJ010000441.1 GCA_021107705.1 Thermoanaerobaculales bacterium
TCCTACCATGCAATTCGTCCGACGAATTGCCAGAATGCATTACCCTGTCCCAATGACCACCGCACCATCCGCAGCGCTCCTCCTGGACCCCGAAGTCCTCTCGGACCATCGGGTGCTCGAGGTCTACGGGTGGCGGGCGGTCGAGGCTCGGGAGGGGCTGTCCATTCTGCCTCGACGTGATGAGTGGTTGGAGGCACTTGGGTCCGGAGTTGAAGCGGTCGGCTTGCCGAGCAGGGTTGCCGAGGGCGAGTTCTCTCAGGCGGTCGTCCACCTGCAGAAGGGGCGGGCGGCGACTCAGGAGGGTCTGTGGACGGCGTGGAAGAACCTGGGTCTCGGCGGTCGGCTTTTGCTGGCCGGAGGCAACGAACTGGGCATCAAGTCCGCGGTGAAACGGTTGGCTCAGGAACTGGGGCAGGAGGGGACGCTGCTGGTCAATCGGGCGCGGAGTCGCGTCGTTTCCTTCGACCGGACTGAGCATCCCGGACCGGAGGTTCCGACCTCGGCCGAGCTTGAGGTCGAGAGTGGGGGAGATGTCTTCACGCTCCGCAGTGCGATCGGCGTGTTTTCGGCCGACAGGGTCGATCGGGGCACCCGGTTACTTCTGGATCATCTTGACGCGGTGGATCCTCCAACCAGGATCCTGGACATGGGCTGCGGAATCGGTGTCCTGGGCCTGGCGGCGCTCAAACGGTGGCCGGAGGTGACCGCCGTGCTGGCCGACGTCGATCGCCGAGCCGTGGAGGCCGCGACGCGGAACGCTGTTGAGCTTGATCTCGAGGACCGTTGCCGAACGGCGTGGTGGGATGCGATTCAGGAGAAGCCGCCATCGACGAACTGCGATTTGGTGTTGATCAATCCTCCTTTTCACTCGGGGAAAAAGATCGACCTCGATCCTGCGCGTGCGATGTTCCGGTCGCTCGACCAGGTTCTGGCGCCGAGAGGCTCTGCGCTGATCGTCGCCAATCGGACCCTTCCTTACGAAAGGCAACTCGAAGGCATCGGTCGCATACGGATGGTTCTGGATGAAGCAGGGTTCAAACTCTTGGAACTCGCGTTCGGGTGAGGGTGGATTCTATCGGCGGGTTCAGCACCGGCCTTCGGAAGCGCCGGCGTGCTCCCGCTCCATCGGACGTGCCGGGTCCGCCCTTGTGCTGCGGGCTGTTTGGGCTTGGGTGGGCGCACAAGGGCCGACCGGGCTAGAATGGACCATGGCCACTCCAACACCTCGGTTCACCTTCTCCCGATACCTGTTGCGTCGTCTTCTGCCTTGTGTGCTCATCGTGCTGGCGGGCGCCGTCGTCATGGGTTTCGCGCGGGTGTTCGTGCTCTTCATTCCCGGGATCATGGGCATGATTGCCGGAGGGGTCCTCGGATGGGCCACCGGCCGAGTCGGTCGGGGCGACCCGGAAGAGGTGTGGACTTTCGGTCACCGGATGGGACTGGCGCTGGGCGCCGGTCTGCTCTACGGCGTCGGGACCGCTGTGGTGGTCAGCGTGGTCAACACAGGGACGATGGGTCTGCCGCTCGACTGGCTCGCCGACGTGGTTGCGGGCACAGAAGGGGAGTACTTCGTCGGCGCCTCGAAGAACAGTTTTCAGAGCGTCGAAGGTGAGCTTTCGGGTGCGTGGTGGCTCATCTTCTCGATCGTGGACGGGCTGCTCTTTTCCTTTCTCTTCCTGGTGACCACCGGCATCGGGTGGAGTCCGGACGACGGATCCGAGGACGATTCGGTTGAAGAAGATATCGGCGGCTTCGAGTCCGTGCCGCCGCCGTTGCCGTTGGCGCCGGGGCGCGCCGCGCCGCATTTCGGTCTGATCAGCTTTGGGTTCTTCGTTGTGGTCAGTCTGGGCGCCCTCGTCGGGCCGGCCGTGTGGCCGTTTCTTGGGTTGTCGCCCGGTGCCGAGATCTCCGGAGAACGTCTGATCTCGGAACTCCAGGGTGACTGGATCTTTGGCGAGGAGGCGACCTTTCTCGGGCGCACCGAGGCTGAGCGTTCCTTCACATTACAGCGCGGGCTCAGAACTGAATTGGTCGGGTTCTCGGCCGTGTCCGCGAATTTCATGTTGACGGTAGAGCCGCGTCGCGACGGTGTCTTCGAGGGGCGTCTCAACCTGCGGGGCCGCGACCTTCTCTACCTTCGCATGCGACCCTCCGACGACAGGAGCGAACTCGCCTTCTCCGTGGACTGGTACACCATGAGGGGGAGGACCGAAAAACTTCTCACAGCTCGAAGAGTCGAGGTCGAGCCTTAGCCTGCGGGCATTTCTGTCTGATGCATCAGAGGCGCCGCTTCGGGGCGGGGGGCGTTGCGTTTGACGTCCCAATAGGGTGAGAGGCGGCGAAGATTGGCGACGATCTCGGGGAAGATTTCGATGACGTGGTCGATCTCTTCCTCGGTCGTGTAACGGGAGAGGGAAAAGCGAACCGAACCGTGTACCGCGGTGAAGGGGATGCTCATGGCCCGCAAGACGTGTGAGGGCTCCAGCGAGCCCGAAGTGCAGGCCGAGCCGGAGGAGGCGCAGATCCCTACAGCCGAGAGTTGATAGAGGATTCCTTCACCTTCGATGAAGTGGATTGCCAGGTTCAGCGTGTTGGCGAGGCGTTCGGTCTCTCCGCCGTTGACCTGGGTGAAAGGGATGCGATTCGTGAGTTCTTTTTGGAGTTTGTCGCGCAGGCGGCGGATACGCTCTTGGTCGGTATCATGGTTCTCCGCTGCGAGTTCCAGTGCCTTGGCCAGGCCGACGATGAAGGCGACATTTTCGGTTCCGGCCCTTCTGCCCTCTTCTTGGTGACCGCCGATGAGAAAGGGTCGGCAGGGTGTGCCACGGCGCATGAACAGGGCGCCGATACCTTTCGGGGCATGCAGTTTATGGCCTGAGAACGAGAGTAGGTCGACGTGTTTGAAAGCCCCTTCCAGGTTCAACTCGATCTTTCCCACGGTCTGGGTGGCGTCGGTGTGGACGATGATCGAGGGGTCGGTCTCTTTGGTGATGCGGGCGAGGTCGGCAACGGGGAAAATGACGCCGGTCTCGTTGTTGGCGTGCATGAGGGAGACCATGAGGGTGTCCGGCCTCAGGGCGCGAACATAGGCGCCCATGTCCAGTCGGCCCGAGGTGTCGACCGGGATGAAGTCGACTTCGAATTCCCGGCGCTGAAGTTCCCGACCCACCTCGAAGACGGTCGGATGTTCCACGCAGGTGGTGATGACGTGCCTTCTTGCGGGATTGGCCGCGATGGTCCCGAAGATCGCGGCGTTGTTGCTCTCGGTGGCGCACCCGGTGAAGAGGATTTCCTGAGGTCGAACGCCGCCGAGGGCCTCGGCCACCGTTCGCCGAGCCTCCTCAATGGCGTTGTGAGCCTGCTGGGCCGGTTCATACATCGAGGAGGGATTGAAGTACAGGTCCTCAAAGAAGGGTCGCATGGCCTCGACGACCTCCGGAGCAACCCGCGTGGTGGCGTTGTTGTCCAGGTAGGTAGGGCCTTTCATCGTCCTCAAACCCCGATGACCCTGATTTTCTCGTCCACCTGGGTTCTGAGGCTGTGTTCAACCAGTGTCTTCAGGGTCCGGGAGGAGCCGGCGCAGGTGGCGCAATCGCCGAGGAAACGGCAGTAGACGACGGTGCCCTTGATGTCGATCAGTTCGAGGTCCCCGCCGTCCTTCGCGAGGTGAGGTCGGACCACGTCGTCGATCACGCGTTCCACGTCTTTGGCGAAGCGGAAGGGGGTTCTTTCTCCTTTTGTGGCAGGGGTGGCGGTCTGACCGGCTACGGGCAGGTTGACCATGCCGCCAAACTTGTCGGCGGGGCGGCCCCAGGTTTCGTCCAAGAGGTCCTGAAGGCCGCCGGGTGTGTGGTGGCATGACATGCAACCGCCACCGGCCTTTACGGCGCCGATGATTTCGGTAATGGTCCTGAGTTCGAGTTCCTTTATCTTACGTCTGAGATAGGGTTCGGTCAGGCCGAAACAGCTACAGACGAGGCGGCCCTCCTCCTGCTCTTCCTTACGAATGTCGATGCCGAGACTGGAGAGTGGGACGTTTCTTTTTCGTGCCCAGTCGAAGACGGCCGCCTCAAGGGCCTCGGCGCCCATGACCGAGCAGTGGACCTTTGCCTGAGGAAGGCCACCGAGATAATTCACGATGTCCTGGTTGGTGATGCTGAGAGCCTGCATCGGGCTCAAGTCACCTTCTTCCACAAGCCGGCACATCGCTTCCGAAGCGGCGATCGCCGAAGTGCATCCGAAGGTCAGGTACCGAGCTTCAACGATTTTATCGAGCAGGGGATCCTCGGGATGGCGCTCGACTCGAAAACTGAACCGAAGGGCATCACCGCAGGCTATCGAACCGTGTTCGCCGATGCCGTCAGGATTTTCGATCTCTCCCAAATGGGTTCCGGGCTTGCCCTGAACCGCGTCCATGAACAGTTGGGTCGTCTTTTCGGAGTAATTCCAGGTCATTCGTCCTCCGTATCACCGGGCGAGTTCTGCCGGCGACGGCACATGATACCAACCCAGTGGAGCCGGAACCAAGGGCTTTAGCTTTTGCTGTCAGCTTTCAGCTATCAGCAAAACTCCAGGAATAGCCACAAAAAGGCACAAAAATGCCTGGCGCGGCCTCTTGGCCGCAACCAAGTCGGAATCTCAGATCCAACAATCTCCTTAGATGGGTCGCGTTAGATTCTTCCGGATATCGCCCATCCTTCTGCGTTTCTCCTTCAAAACCTACGACTCCACCCCTGGTTTCCGACTATTAGGTTGGGTTCAAAGGCATCTGCAATAGGAGTTATGGAGCCTATTCTTCATTTTCTTGCTCAAAAAGACAGACTTCCGACCCAGGAGTAGCACAGTAATCTCCGATGGGGATCGGACTGCCGGGCTCAACGGCATCTTGTAGCCGAAGGGGTGACTGTGTATAATCCGCAGCCCGGCGACCACCTGTCAGGTGGAGCCGTATCCAGGAGGCAACAAGCAATGGACCTCGTTCGCGAAGTTTCACAGCAGTATCTCAAGTCCGATCTTCCCGACTTCAGGGCCGGCGACACCGTCAAGGTGCACGTGCGGCTCAAAGAGGGTGAGAAGGAACGTATTCAGGTTTTTGAAGGATTGGTCATTGCCCGCAAACATGGCGGCATTGCCGAGACCTTTACGGTTCGGAAGATCTCATCCGGTATCGGTGTCGAGCGTATCTTCCCTTTGCACGCCCCCTCGGTGGCGAAGATCGAGGTGGTTCGGATGGGCCAGGTGAGGCGAGCGAAGCTCTACTATATTCGTGGTCGTCGCGGTAAGGCAACTCGTATCAAGGAGCGTCGTCGGACCTGATGGCCCATCGAGTTCCCCTGGGCGCCGAGGACCGGCGCCTCCTGAAGAACTCGGGCGCGATCATAGGAGTCGATGAAGTTGGACGGGGCTCGCTTGCGGGTCCCGTTGTTGTGTGTGGCGTCAGGTTCTCTCAGATTCCCGAAAATTCCGAAATCCGGGATTCCAAGCGGTTGTCGCCGATACGCCGAGAACAGGCGTCCCGCTGGATTCGGGAAAATGCTGATGATTGGCTCGTGCTGGAGATTTGGCCGGAGATCATCGATCGAATCAATATTCTTGAAGCCACGCGATTGGCGATGAGAACGGTCGTTGGACAGTTATTCGAGCCGGCGGATTCGGTTGTGGTGGATTCCGTTGAGTTGGGATCTGATTTTGAAGCCGTTATCTCCGTGAACAAAGCCGACGACACATATTTTTCGGTCGCAGCCGCCTCAGTTGTCGCCAAAGTTCACCGCGATGGTTTGATGGTCGAAATGGCTGAGGATTACCCTCATTGGGGGTGGGAAAGGAACAAGGGGTACGGCACAAAAGCTCATCGTGTCGGGGTCGCTCAGTTCGGGCGAAGCTGTGTTCACCGGCGGAGTTTCGGGGTTGGGCCTGTGCTACCATGACAATGAAGAGCTGATAGTGGAGGACTCTGAAATCGATGGCCATCAACCGGGACAAGATTCTCAAAGGTGCGGAGAAACTCGTCCAGAAGGGCAAGATCGAGCAGGCCATCCGTGAATACGAAAAGCTCCTGAAGCTCAACCCAAACGACGTCAACACCATCAATCGAGTCGGCGACCTCTACAACCGCATCGGCCAGACGGATCGGGCGGTGGAACTGTATGAGCGGATTGCCGATGCCTTCGCTGCTGATGGGTTTGCCAACAAGGCCATCGCCATCTACAAGAAGATCAACCGACTTGTCCCTGATCGGGTGGAGATCTTCGAGCGGCTGGCTGACCTCTATATCCAACAGGGTTTGATCTTCGAGGCGCAGAACCAGTATCAGGATCTCGCTGACTGGTTTGTCAAGAACGAAGATTTCGAGAGTGGAATCAAGACTCTTCGCAAGTTGGTTCAGATCGATGCCGATAATCACATGGCCCACCTGCGTCTGGCGGACCTGCTGTTTCGCTTAGGTGCGAGTGACGAGGCGGTAGGTGTTTACGAACGCCTGGGGACGATGCTTCTGAGCAGGGGTAAGGTCGACGAGGCCGAACGTCTGTTTCGGCATGCTGTGGAACAAGATCCGCCAACAGGTGAGTTCCTCATCCCGATCTGTGAAGCCCTGGTGGAGAACGGGAACATCGCCTCTGCGCGTGATTTCATTGCTGAAGGCCTGAAGAAATCGGCGGACAGTGCCCCTCTGAAGGTTTTAAGTTTGAGGGTTTCTCTTGCGACCGGTGAGACCGAGAAGGGGTTGGCGGCCGCCAAACAACTGTTGGAGGACTCTCCCGATGATTCGGAGGTCCAATGCCTTGCAGGGAAAGCCCTTCTGGCGGGTGGTGAAGGGGCCGAGGGGTGCGCCCTATTGGCGCCCTTGGCGCGAAGGATGATCGACAAGGGTGACCGGGCCGGTGCACAAGGGATCTTCCAAAGTCTGATCAAGGCGATGCCTCAGGAACGAGAGGTGCTGGATCTTGGTATCAAGGTGCTGGATGAGAATGAAGATCAGGAGATGGTGTTCACCTTACGGGCCGCTCTCGCGGACAATTTTTTCAGATCCGGCGATTCGGGTCAGGCACGAGATCTCTACAGGGAGTTGCTTCAAGAAGAGCCCGAAAACAGCCTGTTTACCCAACGTATTCAGGAGTTGGACGGTGAACCTTCGGTGTCGGTGGGTGTTCAGCAAATGCCGGTTGAAGCGGCGCCCCCCATTGTCGAGGTTCCCTCCGAGATTGAATTTGAGGATCTCTCGAGCGAGTCGCAGGCCGTCGAGTTTGACATTCCGGATGATGCTCCGGGCGTCGTAACGGATGTTCCCGAGGTCTCTTCTCCCGAGGTCTTACCTCCCGAGGCATTACCTCCCGAGGTCTCCTCTCCCGAGGTCATGCCTCCCGTGGAGGCGGTGAGTCCGCCGGCCGATTTTGACCCGCAGGAACGTCTGGCGGAAGCCAATGTCTTTGCGAAGTACGGTCTCATCGACAAGGCTCTTCTCCATCTCGAAAAAATACTCGAGGTTTTCCCGAACGAACTTGAGGCACGGGAGAAATTGGTCTTCTTGGCGATCGAGGCGGAGCGTCCAGATCTTGCGGTGCGAGAGGCTGCATCCCTGGTTGAAGAATACCGGCAGGGCGACAAGACAGAAGCGCTCGAAGCATTGGGGCGCGCGCTTCCGCAGTTGGGGCTCCAGGTTGCAGCAGACGTCGGCCCGGCGCCTGTAGCGGAAGAGGAGTCAATTGAGCTGCCGGTTGAAGAGTTCGAGATTCTCGAGGCAGAGGATGAGTTTGTCGCTGTTCCTGCGTCTGAACTGGAGGATCTCTCTGACTTTGGAGAAGAACTCGAGCTGACCGAGGCAGAGGATGAGGTCGAGAGATTCGAGGCTGAGATCGAAGCCGAGCCTTTCGCTTCTCCAAATGGGGATACCGTTGAGTTGGATGAGATCGAGTTCGAATCGGTTGAGTTTGAGGAAAGGGCGGCGATCGAACCGACCAATGGACTTGAATTCGAGGATGTCGACCCCGGGGAATTCACCGAAACGAGTGCTCCCGTCGCCGAACCTAATGTCTCGATTGAAATGGAACCATCGGCGGCAGAAAAGGTGGAAGGCGTCGGCCCGATTTCCGCCGATATTCTCGGAGAACTCGCGGATTTGGAAGAGTCGGTTCTGGGTGGTGGTCGTGGGCTTGGTGTCGTGGAGACAACGAAGGAGAGGGAAGTTCAGGTAGCGAGACCGACTCTCCAAGAGCCCATGGTTTTAAAACCTCTGGGTGATCGAGTGGGGGTTGATTCCGGGGCTGTCGAGCCGGTTCGGGATGCCCCCGGCCCGCCATTGAAGGACATCAAACAACTCGATTCCTTCGTTGAGGCTTCGCTTTACGAAGATGCCAATCGACTTCTTTCGGAGCTTGAAAGGGAATACGCTGATCATGCCGAACTCGTCAAGCGTCGGCTTGAGCTGAAATCGAAAGGATTCTTGATCGAGGTTGTGCCGACGGCGGTCGAAGCCTCCGAAGATCTCTTCGCGGACGAGGTCGAAGATTATGTCGATCTCGCTGCTGAACTCGAAGAGGAGATGGCCGCCGAGGAAGCCATAGTGGATGAGGCCGCTGGAGGCCAAGCTGGGGAGGTGGAACTGGAACAAGTCTTTCGGGAGTTCCAAAAGGGTGTTGCTCAGCAGCTGTCTGAGGAGGACTCCGATACGCATTTCAATCTTGGGATTGCGTACAAGGAGATGGGACTGCTTCCGGAAGCTATTCGTGAGTTCCAGATCGCTTCTCGAGATTCTTCTTTCTTCGTTGAATGCTGTTCGATGATCGGTGTTTGTTATGTCGAGCAGGGGATGTGGGATCAGGCCGCGCCCTGGTACGGCAAGGCCCTTGCCGCGCCTGACCTCTCGCCCGAGTCCATGATCGCTCTCAAGTATGACTTGGCGGATGTTTTGGAAGGGTCTGGAGATTATGGAGGTGCGGTTGAACTGTTCGAGGAAATTCTCGCCATCAACCCCGCCTTCAGGAACGTCTCTGTTCGCTTGACCGACCTCGGGAGTCAGCAGTACGCCAACTGATCTTCCGGCTTTGTCGGGTTATGCCGACCGACCGTTTTTTCGGGAAAAGAGAACCAGGAGAATGCCCCCCACTGCGGCGCCGGTGAGGCCTGGTTCCCAGCGCCCTCTGGAGTGGGTCGCGATATTGGAGATTTCGAGAGCGATCTGAACCAGAGGGCCCGCGATCAGGGCAATGATGGCGCCCTTGCGCGAGGCCGAAGGCCACCGGAGTCCAAGTACGATCACGGGTAGGAGCCCTGCCGTGAACATGCTCCATCCGAGGATACCCAAGAGGGCAACGGTGTGCTTTGCTTGAATCGCGATCAGGCCGGCACATGCTGCGGCGCCGATAGTTGCCGCTCGTGCCGGTCCCAAAGTCGGAAAGGGCTTTCGACCGAAAGCCAGCGGAAGGTCTCGGGTAACGGCTGCGGCAACCATGTTGAGAAGCGAGGCGGCGGTGGACATGATAGCCGCCAGGACCGCTACCGTCGCAATCGGCAGGAGCACCGGTCCAGCGAACTTGGAAAGGAGCGTTGGGGTCAGAAGGTCAGGGAACGGCGGATTGATCTCTCCTCCGAGCCACAGGGCGGTTCCTCCGAGACCAAGGCCGATCCACACTGTGAGGACCGAAAGCAGGGCCGCCGTGGAAACGGCCGGAAGCCAGCGCAGGCTTCGACGATCCTTGAGCATCAGGAATTTTTGTAGGTAATGCGGTTGGGCACAGGTGCCGAGCGCGAAGAGTAGGAAGAGGGAAAGATAATGGGATCCCCTACCTGGAGGAAGTGCCTGAAGGAATTCCGGGCGGACTCTTTGGATGATCTCGGCCGCCTGGGCCGGCCCTCCTACGGCCATGAGAACAGAGGCGGTGAGAACGAGGGCCGCTACTGCCATGATGACCCCTTGGGCAGCCTCTGCATGTAGGCCTATCCTCATCCCCCCGGCTGAAGTGTAGATCGTGGTTACGGCGACAGCCACAGTGGCGACCATCCATCCGGGTACATCGAGAAATGCCTGACCCAACAACGTCGATCCCTTGATCTGTACCCCAAGAGTCGTGATCCCTCCGATGCAGATCACCAGGGCCGCCAGTCCCCGAGGCCACCCTTCTCCAAACCGGGCAGCCAGGATGTCGGGAATGGTGATGCAGTGATGCTTTCTTGTCAGATCCACGATCGGTTCGCCTACGGCGAGGCATTGAAGGGCGCCTGTGAGAGGGGCTGAGAGGATCAGCCACAGGCTCGCCACCCCAATCGAAGCAAATAGCCCCGGACCGCCGATGAACACAAAGGCCGAAAGACCGGCGGCGGTGCCTGCCATGCCGGCGAGGAAGGGTCCCGCCCCTCGAGAGGCGGCGAAATAGGCCAGTGGATCTTGGGCAAGGCGTCGGCCCCACCAGGCCAACGGCACAACCGCGCACGCTATCAACGTGAGCCAGAGGATCACTCGTCTTCTCCGGCAGTGCGGATTGGGAACGTCAGAGCGTAAAGGAGAGGAACTCCCGCACCGAGGATGAGGATGGTGGCGACGAAGACTCTGATTGTCACGGGCCCTTGAAGCCCGGAGATTGAAAGAACAAGGACGACACCGAGAACGGCGACGATGCCTACAACCCCGATGAGACCGCTTCGGTGGTGGCGTCTCGTTGTGGGAGGAATGGAAAAAATTCCTATCGCCGCGAGGCAGACGACCGCGGTGGCAGTCGGATGAGATACCGTCTGAGAAGCGAGCCAGGCAAGGCACAATCCGCCGGCAATCAGGGTCACAGCGTGTTTTCCGAGTCTATTCCGCATTTCTCACCAGCTTCCTGCTGCGGCCGATTATGCACCGTTGCCCATTCCGGTTCCGCCACAATTACTCTAACCGGTTTGACCCCTCCAGAGTAGAGTGCTAGTTTTCATCGCTCTTGGAGGTAGATTCAATGGCTCCCAACGGAAATCACGTCTTCACATCGGAATCAGTTACGGAAGGACATCCGGACAAGATCGCCGATCAGATCTCAGATGCCATCTTGGATGCTGTTTTGGCTGAAGACAAAGCTGGTCGTGTCGCATGTGAAACCATGGTCACCACCGGTATGGCCTTCATCGCCGGTGAGATCAGCACCAATACCTATGTCGAGTTTCCCAGACTCGTCAGGGAAACCATCAGGGACATCGGTTATACGCGTGCAAAATTCGGTTTTGACTCCGAGACCTGTGCGGTCATTTCATCGATCGATCCTCAATCTTCAGACATCGCTCAGGGTGTGGATACCGGGGGGCCGGTGATCAGGGGCTGATGTTCGGGTTTGCCTGTGACGAGACCAAGGAACTCATGCCCATGCCGATTCAGATGGCCCACGCTCTGACCCGGGGCCTGAGTCAGGCCAGGCGGACGGGTGAGCTTCCTTGGCTGCGGCCTGACGGAAAGAGTCAAGTTTCGGTTGAGTATCGGGACGGTCGTCCCGTCCGAATCGATGCCGTGGTGATCTCATGTCAACATGCCGAAGAAATTTCAATCGAAGATCTTCGAGCAGCAGTCCGCACCAAGGTCATTGACCCGATCGTTCCCCAGGATCTGGTGGATGACCGTACGTCGTACTTCATCAACCCTACGGGAAGATTCGTGGTTGGTGGGCCTCAGGGTGATTGCGGTCTCACCGGACGCAAGATCATCGTAGACACCTATGGAGGTGTCGGCTCGCACGGCGGCGGGGCCTTTTCAGGGAAGGATCCGTCCAAAGTCGATCGCTCCGCCTCCTATCGTGCTCGCCACGTTGCAAAGAACATTGTTGCGGCGGGTTTGGCCAATCGCTGCGAGGTTCAGTTGGCATATGCGATCGGTGTTGTCGATCCTGTCTCGGTCATGCTGGATTCTTTCGGTTCAGGGCAAGTCAGCGACGATAAATTGACGAAGGCTGTTCGGGAGGTTTTTGATCTCACTCCACGAGGTATTATTCGTGAACTTGACCTCCTCAGGCCGATCTATCGCAAGACAGCTGCCTTTGGACACTTCGGGAGGACCGAACCGGAGTTCACTTGGGAACGTATCGACCGGGTGGATGACCTCCGAGCAGCGTGCGGACTCTGATTATTCAGAGTGCCGATTCGGCACTGAGTGAGCTTTGATGAGAGGGGTTTTCGGCCGGGCCTCTAGGCACGGCTATTGCTTATTCACCGGAGTGAGCCAGGTCCTAGTGGGCCAAATTCGCTCCCGGAAACGAACTTGTATATTTTCATCATGACCTGTTGTACCGGTTTGGCCGGGGAGGTCCCGCGGTGAAATGGCCGGGCCGGCTGCTCGGCTCCCGCGGTTCACTCCAGCGGCGATACTCCACCGCAACCGCGGTCTTTGCGGTGTTGGTGCTGAGTATCATTTTTCTCTTTGGTCACCTGATCGCAGGGTCTCTTTCTCATCGTTATCTCGAAGATATGCTCCTGACCGGACGTCATGATGCCGAGAGAATTGCGGATGGCCTGTCTGAAGGGGAGAATATTGCGGAGGAACTTCAGGTTGTGGGTCGGCTGCGAGAGGAGCTTTTCCGAACGCTTGAGGGGGTCGCTCAGCGCCAGATCATCGAATCGATCGAGGTCTTTGACAAAGATGGGAAGGTGGTTTTCACCTCCGAGTTCAGATCGACAGAGGAGATACCGGAGAACGAGGCTTCCCATCTCGAACTGAAGGGAACTCTCAGCGACCGAGAGTGGCGGGAAACAGAAAGTACATTCAGTACCAGTGTCCCGATCGGCGAAGTGGGCGATGTCGTCGTCCACATGAGCAAGATCCAGTTGGAAGACAGGATCGGGCGACTGAGGAAGGATCTTCTGGACCAGACTCTCTCCGTTGCTGTCGTGACTCTTTTTACCCTTGTGGCGGCCTTCGTTCTGATCTGGATCCTCATTCAGCGCACCCGTCGGCTCGAAAAACGTCATCATGAAGCCCGTGAGATGGCGGCACTGGGAACCCTGGCCGCCAATCTGGCCCACGAAATCCGGAACCCGTTGAATTCCATTAATCTCAACCTTGAGTTGGTGGAGGAGGATCTTCGGGCTGGAGCTTCAGGTGATTCGGTGATTTCCCTGGCCGACACACGGAGTGAGGTCAGCAGGTTGGGGAGGTTGGTGAGTGATTTTCTGACCTATGCGAGGCCTTCAGAGCCCGAAATCAAGGCCATTGATCTCGGCGATTTAGTAAAAGATGTACACGGTTTTCTGGCCGCCGAGGCGCGTGAGCGGAGAGTTCATTTCCGCATGGGTTCAATCCCGGTTGATGCCTGGACATTAGGGGATCCCGGTCAGCTTCGTCAGGTGGTCATGAATTTGGTTTTGAACGCGGTACAGGCCGTTGAGGGTCAGGAGGCCGAACGACGGGTTGTCGAGATCGGTGTGGAAGAGGGGGAGCAGACGGTATCCGTTGTGATAAGAGATCGCGGTCCTGGTGTTGCAGACAACGAAATTGATCGGATTCGCGAAGCTTTTTTCACAATGCGAAGGGGTGGAACCGGCCTGGGGTTGCCGATCGTGCAGCGCGTTGTGCAGGCCCACGGTGGATCCCTTCACCTCAACAATGTTGAACCATTTGGATTTGAGTCGAGAGTCACCTTGCCCGTCCCTGAGGTTAATGGCAAGATGACGCAGTGAAACGGCCATGAGCCGTTATTGGAGGATTCATGAAGATTCGAGTATTGCGATTGACTCTGGCCATTGCTCTCCTGGCAGGCGCTGGAGTTTCCGAGGCGGAGTTTCGCGTGAGTGATCTGATATACGTTCCGGTGGTCGCTCACACCGAGGGCGCCGATGACTCGGTTTGGCGTTCCGATGTCATCATCACAAACGTCGAAGCCGAGGATTTCATCGACGTGGCCCTCGTCCTCCTCCCTTCGGGCGTCAGAGACAACTCATCTGTTTTCTATGATCGGGAAGACTTCTTGGGCGGTCGGGCTGAGGACGCCTTCGGAACGATCGATGAACGATTGGCCGACATTCCCCCCGGGGGAACGGTTGTTCTCGAAGATATCGTGGGTGAATATTGGCCCGATCACAGTGGTCTGAGCGGGCAAGGCGCCCTCGTCATTTACTCATACCTCCCAGGCTCCCTCGATGAATTGGGAAACAGAGAGTATCGGAATATGACGGTCACGGCTCGGACCTACAATACGGCGACCTTTTGGGAACCGGATCCTGACAATGAGGGTGAGTTTCTTGAAAAGACGGGTTCCTACAGTCAGACCATGGCCGGGGTTCCGTGGTACAACCTCGCGGATGCGGCCTTCGTGGACGAAGATACTGGTGTTGATTTTTCCTACCTGTTGTTGGACTGTGGCCGACAAGATGAAGATTTTCGGTACAACCTGGGAATCCTGAACACATCGGATTTCCAAACCACCATCACACTGAAGATTGAGGTCTTCCAGGCGGACGGTACGCCCTTTTTGGATGATGAAGGGAATCCGGAGGTTTTCTTTCCGCTCCTGCCCCCACTGGCACATGTTCAGTATTACCAGTTTCTGGACACCGTCTTCGGTTTGACCGATGTTTCCCAAGTTCGGTTCAAGGTTTCCTTTGAATCATGGGTGACCACCGGCATTGATCCCTTCCCTACCTTTACTGCTTATGGATCGCTGATCGACAGATCAAGCAATGATCCTTCGACCATCGAACCGACCTTTGGAACGCCATATAACGTGGAGTGCATGTGGCCGTCCACAGGTGGGGACGCCAAGGCATACGAGATCGAGGCAAGGTCGAGAAACCTGAGCATTCCAAGGCGTTGACGGCGGTATTGGTGGCGCCGGCGGATGGATCTTTGGTCAACGTCGTGGGCAGGGGCATTCGGGCAGCTTCACGAATTTCACTGTGTCGGGGAGGTTTGAAACAACGAACTGCTTGGTGTGGTAGCATCCAGCGACGGACACTGCGAAGATCTGAGGTCTTTGCGAAAGGAGAGAGGAAAATGGCAGATTCAACAGATAAAGTAGAAGGCAGCGTCGAAGGCAAATATTACGTTGATGCGAGTTGTATTGACTGCGACGTTTGTCGGACAACTGCTCCGAACAACTTTGAGGCGAACGAGGACGAGGGTTTCTCTTTCGTTTGCAAACAGCCGGAAAACGGCGAAGAAGCGGCTCAGTGCGAAGAAGCTATGGAGTCTTGCCCGGTCGAAGCCATTGGTGACGACGGCGACGAGTAACGGCGCCCAGGGGAGAATTGATATGAGGGCCGGCGCTTTGCGCCGGCCCTTGGTTCGTTGGCAGTTCTTGTCCGTGTAAATATGAAGGAGCATTCAATGGTTTTTCGCAAAAGACTTTGGCTTTCAGTTTTGTGTTTCGTCTACGTCGGGGCCTGCACTCATGCACAGGCTCCAGAGCCTGTACCGCCGGTTTCGAAGAACAGGTCGGTACCCGAAATTGGTGCTGACTCGGGGGTGCCGGTATCGTCGATTGAAGAGGATGAAAATGAGCTTCAGAATACCCTCAAGTGGACTACGGCCAGTGAGGTGGAGAACTTCGGTTTCGATATTTACCGGGCCCTTTCGGAGGAGGGTTCGTTCGAAAGGATAACTCATGATCCAATCGCCGGCGCCGGAACAATCGACGAACCACAGGCATATGTCTACAAGGACTATAAAATCAAGGCGGGAGTCGATTATTACTACTATATCGAGAGTATCTCTCTAGCTGGTGTCAGAGAGATATTCAGTCCTGTCATTCGGGCGCCTGCAAAGAATTGAACGGCTGGATAACGCCTTGAACAGGCGCCTCCTGGGTCGGGCCGGAGAATGGGTGGCCCTCGTGTGGTTGATTCTTCACGGTTATCGTCTGAGAGATCACAACTGGCGAGGCGCAGGGGGCGAACTCGACCTCGTCATGGAGCAAAGTGGTGAGATTGTCTTCGTGGAAGTCAAAACCCGGACCGGAGACGATTTCGGCGGCCCCGAAGGCGCCGTCAACAAGAAGAAGAGAGAAAATCTGATCCGGACGGCATCAACCTACCTTGGGCGATACACGTTGTGGGAGCAACCGTGCCGATTCGATGTGGTGGCATTGCGACGGAGGGGAAGACTGCCTATTTTTTCCGTCAGACACATGAAGAACGCATTTCGCCCGGATCTCGGTCGCAGGATGTGAAGTATTCCCTGGAGGGCGTTGGGCATTGATGGCCGAAAGCTGTTCCTTTTGCAAAACTGGAGCGAGATTGCCCGGCCCGCATTCTCGTACGCTGAATTTTGCGAACAGCATTTACTGACAGTTGACAGCAGATAGCGTCCGGCCTTGCCGGACTGGACCTACTCCAACAGATGTTCGCGGATATAGGTGAATTTCCCTTTGTTGACCAAGCCGAAACCCTCTTCAAATTCATTGATGAGGCGTGAGACCGTTTCCCGACTGGTTCCGATGGAATGGGCGATGTCCGAGTGAGTTGGACGGCGCACCACAACCCAGCCGTTTCCAAGCTTCTGCCCATGGTCCAGGGCAAGGTCCAGAAGGTAGCGGGCGAGTCGGCCGGCGACGTCCATGTATGCCAGCGACTCCATCTTCGAATTTGCGCGTCTCAGTCTGCGGGAGAGAATGTTGAGGAGTTTTCGGACGATTGTGGGTGTCGTATTGAGTAAGCGGCGAAAGTCGTCTTGATGCAGAAGGAGGACATCGGCCGGTGTGGCCGTGACAACGGTTGCGGAACGCGGCGCTGATTCCAAAAGCCCCATTTCACCGAAGACTTGCCCGGCGCCAAGGGTCGTGAGAATGAAATCCTTGCCATCGGTCGAGGTAATGACGACCTTGACCTTTCCGCTCGAGATTACGAAGACGGCATCAGCCGGATCGCCGGAGTGAAAGATGACGGTGTCTCTTGCCAGAGAGCGGAACTGCGCGACTGCGGCAACCCGGCTCAGCTCTTCCTGATCGAGTTCAGAAAAGAATTCGACCTTTGAGAGAAGGCCCAATAAGTCTTGGTTCATACGCCTGTATCCTCCTCCACCAACGCCAGGAGAACCTCCGTCAGCCATTGGCCGGTCACCGGATCATCGACAGAGATACATTCTGACTGTACCATTTCGTTGCTCCGACACCACAGAGGAACCCTGTAGCCGGTCAGATGAGAAACGGCATCGATGGAGTTCCGGATGGTCTCGAGTGAGGCTCTCATGTGGGGAAGAAAACGGTGTTCAACAGGATCGGGGCTCATAATTGAAAGTCGAGTCACCGTGAGAATCGCCCTCTGGCTTTCGAGATTAAGAATGTCCGGCATGAGAGGTGTTTGCCCGCCTGAGAAGGTCTCGAGTTCAGGGGTCAAAGAGATAAGGATGACGGCAAGTTGCTCTCGGGTGAGGTCTTTCGAGTCGACCGCCTCCCGAACGTAGGCCGGTAAGATCGAAAGACGCCAGCGCAAACGTGCCTTGCGGAGCGAGTTCCTCTTCCTGTCGTCTTCTTCCGGGAGTCGGGACAACAGGTTCATCGCCTGTTGCCAGTGATTTCCGTTTGAGGAGATCTCGGCCCTCAACAGAAGGGCTTCCGGATCATCGCCGAGTCGAACGAGGGTCGCTTCAGCCTCCGGGAAAAGATCGAGACCGACCTGCGCCCGGGCTTGAGTCAAAAGGCCTCGTGGGTTCTCCGGGTCGAGGGCGAGAGCGGAGGCAGTGAAGCTGATTGCGGTCTCAAAGTTTTTCGAGTCGATCTCGGTCTCACCTCTTTCGATACGCTCATGTATCCACCGACTCTCGAGCTGGTGGGAGCGCTCGGCAAATGGGCCCGAGGGCCAGAGGTCTGCGGCGTCTCGTGCCGCCGACAGAGCGAGTCTCTCATTACCCATCCGTTCGCCGGCCGCCGATAGAGTGAGAAATGCAGCGGCGTAGCGCGGCCATTCTTCGGTCAAGTGGGTGAGATCTCGCTCCACGTTGAGTCCGGGGCTGGACACCAGTTGAGCCTGCAAATCAAGCAGCGCCGACTCTGGTCCATTCCCTGAGAGGCCGGCCTCACGGCGGGCGGTCTGCGTATCACCGGCCCTAAGGGACCTCCATCCGTTCGTAAGGTGCTTTTTGTCCTTCCGACTCAGTTGAGATCCACCGGGCCCAGAAAGAGGATTCGGAAAATCAATCGACAAGGCGCCGGCTGATGGGTCCATGATGGGCGCCTTGGTTGTTGCGCACGCGGTGATGAGGGCCAAACAAACCAAGAGTGCGAGTCCGGGAATCACGCTGCGCGTTCCCACGCCTCTCCTCCAAGACTTCATTGTTTGGAGCGAGAACCCTCCGGTCGTGATCACGATCTGAACTGCTTATCCATTTTCGGGCAACCGTCGTTCATCGCCGACCGGCACCGGCGAAATGCTTGCGATCGCATGTTTGTACACCAGCTGTTCCTGATTCAGGTTTTCCAATACGATGGCGAACCGGTCAAAGCGCTTGAGGATGCCGGTGAGTCTTTTTCCACTGATCAAGTACACATGAACCATCCGTCCGTCCTTCCGGAGCTGATAGAAAAACGGATCCTGAATATTGATGCTGCTGCTCGCGGGTTTGTTCATTGGCCCCCCAATTTTCGTTGAACGTGCGGATTTCTTAGAGATCAGTTCGCTGATGTTCTGACCAAAGAGACAATTTCATCGATGCCGGGACATTCGTCAGGAGAGACCCAGTGCACCATTTCCTGGTCGTGGTGGCGCAGCCAGGTAAGCTGACGTTTTGCAAGGCGCCGTGTGGCCTTCTTAGTGTGATGAATGGCTTCCTCGACACTCCAGTTCTCCTCCAGTACCTCAACGACTTCTCGATAGCCGATCGCTTTCAATGCGTGTGAATCTCGGGGTGTTCCTGAGGCAAGTATTTGCGAAACCTCGTCCACGAGCCCAGCCGAAAACATCCTGTCCACGCGCTCGTCGATTCTAGCATAGAGCTCGTCACGGGGACGGTGTGGAGCGACGACGACAGCGTTGTAACGCTTGGTTTTTGGGTGGTTTCGCCAGTGTGAGGAAATTGGCAGGCCAGTTATCTCTTGAATCTCGAGGGCTCTCAAGATGCGTTGCCTGTCGGCCGCTCCGATCCGTGCATCGGCAGTGGCGTCGACCCGATTGAGTCGTTCAAAAACCGTTCCCCTGTCTCGGTCCCATTCGGTCGCAAGGCGCGTCCGGATTTCATCGTTTTGAGGAGGAGCAGGGAAGAGGCCGGAAAGGAGAGCCCGGATATAGAAGTGGGTTCCGCCCACGATGATCGGTTTTGCTCCTTTTTCTCGGATCTCGCTTATGGCCTGATCAGCAGCGATAACGAAATCGCCGGCGGAAAATGTTTCATGAGGGTCGAGGATGTCGATCAGGTGATGGGGAATTCTCTGCTGATCGACGTCCAGGGGTGTTGCGGTGCCGATGTTCATGCCTCGATATACGGCGAAAGCGTCGGCCGAGACGATCTCACCACCGAGGTCCTCGGCAACCCCAAGGGCGAGGCGGCTCTTCCCGGAGGCCGTTGGGCCGAGGATGACCAGGATTGAAGTTGTAGCCCGCACTTCTTACCAACGTTCGTCGCGAGGGCGGGGAGGCGCCGTGCCCAGTGGTGTTTTCGACCTGAGAGAAGCGGAGTCGTACTCGACAGTCCGTCGAGCACCTCGAAGCGAGAAAACGTCGCTGGGGATGGTGCATCCCCGGCCGCAGCAGAAGATTGGTGAGAAATGCGGGGCAGGGTCCATGTGGGAATTGTAAGTCAGAAGCGATTGATCCAGGCAGATCACTGGTGAGAAGTACGGGCTAGA
>JAIOSJ010000225.1 GCA_021107705.1 Thermoanaerobaculales bacterium
ATCGCCCGGCAGGGCATCCTCGTGCTCGAGCGTGGTCTCGATGTCAATTCCGAGTTCTCCTATGCCTACCGGACCTTGGGTGTGACCCATTTCTGGTTGGCGCGGTGGCAAGCCGACAACGGCACGCGGCCGGATGAACACCTCGCAGAAGCCCAACAGGTATTGCTGAGGGCCATCGCAATTAGGGACAGCGATACCTACGCTCACGAGATGCTGGCACGGGTACTACTGGAAATGCGTCGATTCGAGCCGGAGCGCAAGAAACGGCAGGTATTGAGCGACCGCATCAGGGCCGAACTGGAGACCTCTCTCGCGATCAACCCCAGTAATCGACAAGCCGAGGAACTGCTTCGAGAGATCGATCTTCCCCATCAGTGATCCCATCGGTTTCAATTCCGAATTGAGGTCGAATTCTTCCAATTTCGACCTTCCTCTCGACATCCAGGCCTCACTTTGTTCTACTGCCTTTCCCCGAAGGGGTTGTATGGAGGAATTTATGAGCCACGACGTCAAAAAATACTCGCGCGCGACCCAGGTCGTTCATGCCGGACAACACGTTGACCCTGCGACAGGTGCGGTCGCGCCGCCGATTATTCAGAGTTCAACTTTTTCGTTCAAGGACTGTGCTCAGGGCGCCGCCCGGTTTGCCGGTACGGAGGAGGGCTATATCTATTCTCGGATGGGCAACCCGACTGTGGCGCGCCTCGAAGAGGCGGTCTCCACCCTTGAGAACGGTTTCGGGGGCTTCGCCACGGCATCAGGTATGGCTGCGCTGAATACCGTAGTCTTCGCGCTCATGGGGCAGGGAGATCACATGGTCGGGACGTCCTCTGTCTACGGCCCTTCCAGAGTTGTCATTGAGAGGGATTTCTCACGTTTCGGGGTTGCTTCCGATTGGGTTGACACCTCCGATATCGAAAAGGTCCGGGCAGCAATGCGGCCTGAGACCAAGATCGTCTTTGTTGAAACCCCCGCCAATCCTACGATGGTGCTTACCGACATTGCGGCGATCGCAGAAATCGCTCACAAGAACGGTTCGATTGTGTTGGTGGACAACACATTTGCCTCTCCGATTCTGCAGCGACCCATCGAACTTGGGGCCGACATCGTCATGCACTCGATGACCAAGTTCATCAACGGGCATTCGGACATTGTCGGCGGGATGATTATTCCCAAGACCAAAGAGCTTTACACCAAGATCCGTCCCGCGCACTACTACCTTGGGGCCTGTATGGATCCGCATCCCGCATGGCTCGCCCTGCGGGGCTTCAAAACGCTGGCGATGAGGGTGAGAACCGCTCAGGACGGCGCTCAGAAGGTGGCGCAGTGGCTTGAATACAACCCGAAAGTTGAGTGGGTGAGATATCCCGGACTGGCCAGTCATCCCCAGCACGAGTTGGCCCAGCGTCAGATGGAAGGGCCGGGGTCGCTGATCTCCTTTGAAGTCCGAGGTGGACTTGAAGCGGGTACCGCGCTGCTTGATTCGGTTGAACTCATGACCTTGGCCGTGTCCCTCGGTGGAGTGGAGAGCCTGATTCAGCATCCCCCGAGCATGACCCATGCGGCGATGAGCCGAGAGAATAGGATTGCCGCCGGTATCACCGACGGCCTGGTTCGTCTGTCGGTGGGTTGTGAGGATGCGGACGATATCATCGGCGACCTCGAGCAAGCGTTTCAAAAGGTCTGATCTTCTCGCGGAGTACAGGAGGCGCCGATGCGGGTTTTGATGGTGACGAGCGAGATGGTGCCCCTGGCCAAGACCGGAGGATTGGCCGATGCAGTGGCTGCGCTGGCTGCCGAACTGGCCCGCCAGGGCAACGACGTTCGGGTCGTCATGCCGCGCTACTACAACATCGACCTGGGGGATCTCGAGAGGGTTGAAGGGCCTCTCGGAGTCCCTGTGGGTTTTGGGGAGTCGTGGGGTGCGGTGTATGAAGGGCGGCCGGGAGACGGTGAAGTTCCGGTGTATCTGCTCGACAACGAACAACTCTTCGGTCGAAATGGAATTTACGGCACGCGTACCGAGCCGGACTTCAAAGACAACGTCCGGAGATTCACCTTCCTTTGTCGGGGCGCCCTACAGTTGGCGAAGCGCTTGCGGTGGGCGCCCGAGGTCGTGCATTGCCACGACTGGCCGACAGCCCTCGTTCCCGTCTACCTCAACACCTGGGAGCGGGTCGGCTTCTTTGCCACTACCGGCAGTGTGTTGACCATCCACAATCTTGGCTATCAAGGGATCTACGACAAGAACGAAATTCACCAGACCCAGCTCGGGTGGGAGCACTTTCACGGATCAGGTTTTGAGTTCTTCAATCGTTTGAACCTGCTCAAGGCGGGTCTTCGCAACGCCGATGTCCTGACGACTGTTTCTCCTACCTATGCCGCCGAAATTCAAACGGCTGAGCACGGGCACAAGATGGATGCGCTCCTGCGCCACCGTGCGCCGGACCTCTTTGGAGTCCTCAACGGGATGGACTACGATGCCTGGAATCCGGAGCAGGACCCCCTCATTCCTCACCACTTTTCCCATCGGGATCTTGGTGGTAAGGAACGAAACCGCGCTGCCTTGAGGAAAGAATTCGGTCTTCCCGACGATCCTGCCAGGCCGATCGTGGGCATGGTTTCGCGATTGGCGGATCAGAAGGGATTCCCGGAGCTCTGTGGCCCGACTCACGGTTCGCTCTACAAAATCTGTACTGAGCTGGAGTTGGATGTCGTGATCCTGGGCACCGGTGATGCGTGGTGCGAAGAAGAACTGGAGAGTCTCGCTTCCCAGACGCCCAACCTCAAGGTTCAGCTTGCCTTTGACGAAAGAAAGGCCCACCTGATTGAAGCGGGGAGCGATTTCTTCCTGATGCCGAGTCGCTATGAACCCTGTGGTCTGAACCAGATGTATTCTCTTCGCTATGGCACTCTGCCCATCGTCCACCGGACGGGTGGCCTTGCGGACACCGTCGAACAGTATTGCGCGGAGAATGGCGGCGGTACCGGGTTCGTTTTCGACAAACTGACTCCGGATGCCATCTTCGACAGCGTTGGTTGGGCTATTTGGACGTGGTACAACCGGCCCGAGCATATTGAAAAGATGAGGAAACGGGCGATGCAGTGTCGCTTCAGTTGGGAGGACTCGGCCGCCCGTTATCTTGAACTGTACCAATGGGCGATTGATCGCCGACTCGGTCGCGTGGCGCGGACAGAGTGAAAGAGCTATCGGGTTAGTCGTTCGCAGAACACCAAGAGATAGCCACAAAAAGGCACAAAAAGGCACAAAAAAAAGCCAATAAGACTGGTGTGGTTGCGTTGTAGCGCGGGCTATTCCCGCAACCCAAGGGATCCGTGCGTGGTTTTCGATTTTCAGGTCGGATCCAAAGGCTTCTTCAAAAGGAGTTATAGATTGTATTTTTCATTTTCTTGCTCAAAAAGGCAGACTTCCGACCCAGGAGTAGCACAGAGAAGGACACACAGAGGATAGTTTCGGTGGGATCGTTGGTCTGAGTCTCTGTGGTGAATTATGCAAGCTCCTCAGCTGAGAGTTGATGATTCTTAATTCTGCACCACGTCGTTGAGGGCCTTCCACTCCCTGTCCCCGCGGCGCCGGATTTTTGCGGACTGGCCCACGACCTTCCGGCGAAGCATGTCCTCAAGGTCGGTTTCGGAGAAGGGACCCTCAAGGCTCCCCTGGAGCATGACGAACCAGGATGCGCCCGGCCTTCCTCGGTCAGGGTTGGGGGAGTATGCCGCCCTGGATGGTCTCCTGTCGGCGGTGCCGGCGGACGGCTTCTTGATGAAGAAAAACGCGATCGCGGCGGCGACCATACCGAGGATGAAAATCGGCATGAGGGGCGAGCTGTCTGTCGATCGATTGGGACGTTGCGAAGGAGAATGACCGGTGGATCCCCCAAGTCGAGCCTCAAGGTCGCGGAGAACGACATGAGCGTTGCCTTCGCTCACGAGACGGCCGTCTTCGCCAAAAAGCTTGAGGTGGGGGATCGATTGAATCCTGTACTGTTCCCCGACTGGAGAACCCGATCTGGTGACGTCGATTTTTCGCAGGGCCAGGCGATCGGGGTGAGTTTGAACCAGACGATCCAATTTCGGGGCCAGAGCCTTGCATGGGCCGCACCAGTCGGCGTGGAAATCGAAGAGTGTGAGCTTCCCCGCTGCCAGGTGAGCGGTGAGTTCTACCCTTTCTCCGTTGCTGATCGTATGCACATCGGCGGCAGAGCCGATCATGGCTGCTGAGACCGCGAAAATCAAAACCACAAATCGAATCAAGAAACGCAATCCGAATCCCACACCAGGACAAGGGTCTCCACCACGACATCCGCCTGTTTGGCCCTGATCGGCACCTCTTCCGCGTTTTGAGCGATGGACTCACTTTTTGCGGCAATTTGATCCACTTCCTCTTGCATGTCTTCGGCGAGGTCGTCGAGGGTGTCCTCGAGACGCTCGATTTCGTGTTCGCTTTCGATGACCGATGCTTCTGCAGTCAGGCGCATACGTCTCTTCGAACTCGAAGACCTCAGCTTCGTTGTCGCCTTTCCGGCCGCCGAACGAAGGCTTCTGGAACCCAGTAAGACCGAGAAAAGGCCTTCGATCATCCCGAGCTTCTCCTCGGCCTTGCGCGCCTCCAGCTGATTCTGGTCCCGGGCGAGTTCATCCGTTTCTCGTTCCAGACGATTTTTCAGGCTCTGGATCTTCCGTTCGAATTTCTGTCGCGTGCGTTCCTGGCGCGCATCGTCGGCCTCGTCCGCCAAGACCAGACAGCGGTCGATGAAGATTTTGCGGTCCTCACCTGGTTCCGCCGCGCATTTGAGCTTGAGGTTGGCGAGAACCGGAACAGGATTACGGGCCCTCCATCGGACAAAGGACTTCTCAGCAGTCCGAAGCTCCCTGCCCAGTTGATCTGGGGCTGCAGGCGGAAAGGAGGCGTCTTCGGCGGGACTTTCCATGAGATCCGGTTCCTCGCCCAGGGCCTCGGCGTCAAGCCACATGATTTCGCCGGCGGGACTGACTGGGACCCTCCAAGCCTCGTCCCGGGACTGCAGTATTCCCAGAGTGCGTCGCTCGAGAGTCAGCCGGTTTCTCACCAGGATCCAGGGATGCATCTTCCCGCCATGGATGCCGAAAAACTGAGTGATATCGGTGGACAGGACCGGTGGAGCGCTCTTCAGCCCGGGCTTCTTGGCGGGTGCTATGCCTGGCGCCTCATGAAGTCCCCGAGCCTCGTCATCGTCCGGCGTCTCAGGCCGGAAGTCCTCCAATAGGGAATCCATCTCGGACAGAGCCACCGGGCCCCGAAGATAGCTCATGGCCCAACGGGAGGAAAAGGTCCTGACGCGGGTCTTGGATCGCACATTGTTGAGCACGAATTGTCTCTTCGAGAGCCCTGTCACCAGATCTTCGACCCTGCTGCCGTCTTCGGTGCGGCTGACGCCCAGGCCTTCAAGGGCTCGATCCCGGTCACGGTCGGTGATCAGGCGGCCGATCACCTTGATCCCGGCATTTCCGAGGGCCTTGTAGTCGAGATCAACAGGGTTCTGGGTCGAGAGCCAGACCCCGACGCCGAAGGCGCGACCCTGTTTGAGCAGAGTCATGAGCGGACCCTTTGTGGGAGGATTCGCCGGATAGGGAGGCAGGATACCCTGCACTTCATCTATGTATAGCAGGGCTGCAAGACCGCTGCTGGCCGGGCGCCGACGCATCCACGCGACCAACTCAGAGGTCAGCAGAGCGAGGCAGAAGAGGCGTTGACGGTCATCGAGGTGGGCCAAGGTGATGATCGTGGCCCGAGGATCGCCGTCGCGCCCAAGAAGGTAATCCATGTCCAGGGGAGTGCCGACGGTCCATGCTGCGAAAGCCGGGCTGGCGACGAGAGTATTGAGAGCCATGACGAGCTTCATGCGCCGATCCCGCGGATAGAAGGTCTCCAGCGGCAGAGCGCCCAGATGGTTCATCGGCGGATCGGCCAAGCTCGCCAGCAGTCCTGCAAGGTCAAGGCTCTTCCCTTGGCGCCAATTTTCGAGAATCACCGAAGCGAGGAGGACATGATCCGGGTCCGAGAGAGGGTCTCCCCCTCGATCGATCAAAGAGAGCAGGGCCGAGGTCAGTCCGTTGACTCTTTCTCGGGCGCCGTCCGGGTCACTATCCGGGCTCCAGCCGGGAGGGGCCGAAAGACTTGGCAGGATGTCCAGCGGCGCCGCCGATGCCACCCCGGGAGTGACCAACTGCCATTTGACGCCATGCTTGACGGCGACCATGTCTTCTCTGCCGATGCCGCTTCCTTCAAGGCCGCGCCGCCATTTTTCGGCTTGTTCCTTGGAGGCCGTGGTCTGATCCACAGCCTCATCAGGAGGTAGCCATCGACCAAAATCAGCTGCTTCGAATCTAGGAAAATTGAGCAGGAGATTGATCATGTCCCCCTTCAGGTCGATGACGAGAAGGGGAGTTTCGCGGCGGGCCAGCTCTTCAAGGGCGACGATGCCGAGGCCCGTCTTACCCGAACCCGTCATGCCGAGGCAGACGGCATGAGTCGTCAGGTGGTCGGAATCGAGAAAGACCCGGTCACCGCCCTCGAGGGCGGCGCCCAGGTAAAGACCGTCCGTCATAATCCCGCCGTCTATTCGGGGATTCGGAGTTTCTGTCCGACCTTGATGAGGTTCGGATCGTCGAGGATGTCCCTGTTGGCTTCGAAAATTTTCATATATTTCCCGGCGTTGCCATAGAACTTCTTGGAAATTCCACCGAGGGTGTCTCCCGACACGACCTCATAGAGCTGCTCTGTCGGGGCATCGACCACTTCCTCCGCCACGGGCGCTGCAGGCTCGGGGGCCGGGATCGTGAGCATGTTGAAGGTGTTCTCGGTATCGACAAGTCTGTTGAAGACCTCCATGACCTTGGCTTTGGCCTGCATGTCGGCCGCTTCACCGGTGAGCTTCACAACCTTACCTTCAACCATGGCGCCCAGACCGGTAACGCCGAGACCCATGCCGCGAATCTGATCCAACGCTTCGTTGACTTTGTCCTCGAATGATTTGGTGAACTTGTCGAAAAATCCCATGTCTCTTCCTCCGTACGAATGTCTTGTTACTTGGCGATATTCTACCACTAGCCCGACCTTCTCACCGGGTTTCGTCGCGAGGGCTGCGAAGGGTCGTTAGATGTTGGGTTATCCGGTTTCGGCGATTTTCTCAGGTCTTCATTGAACACCCGCTGTCAGCCACCCCCGTCGGAAAGAGCATTCCGCTAGGTGCAACCGCCCGGAGCGCAGCACGGACAGCGTCCGATCTTGTGGGCTCATGCCACACGAGAACGCTGCCGCCACCACCCGCTCCGCAGGCCTTGAAGGCAAGGCCGCCTGCGGCCAACGCCGCCTTTTCGATGTCCTGTAATTCTGATGGGCAGACTTCGGGCGCCAGACGTTTTCGTGCGGCCCACTCGGAGCACAAGGCGGTCGCCACGTCCTCGTCAACGCCTCGCAGGAGGGCGCTTCGACAAAGGCCGGCGGCTGCGGCAATCTGTTCCAGAGCCTCGGTGGTCTCGGGATGGCCCTCCATTCTTCTGCGGAAGACCTGCCAGTTCACCATGCCGGAGTGGTGGGTGATTCCGGTGAAGAACAGGGTGAATCTCGCGCTCAACCATTCGAGATCGATGTCCAGGCGCTCGAGCCGGTCCCGGCCCGGCTCGATGTGAAGAGCCAGTACTCCGCCGGTGACAGCGCCCCAGTGATCCTGACAGCCGGTGGGTGCGGCAAGAACCCGGGCTTCGAGGTCTTGGATGAGCCGGACCAGATATTCATTCTCGAGACTGATGGCGCATACGGCTGCAGTTGCCCGCGCCAAGGCGATGCCGTACGAGGAGGAGCCGCCAAGACCTGATCCGATCGGGGCCTGGGAGGAGACCTTCACCCGAAGACCACCTTCCGGGCGGAAATGAAAGCAGACGGCTGCAGTCAGATCACGGGTCGCCTCATGAGGCCCGATTCGCCGTATCTCTCCACCCGCTAACTGATGCTCGACGAACCCGGGGGGAGCGCCGTCGGTCACCGTCAGTTTCACAAACACCGGCACCGCCATGTTGAGGGTCAAAGCGCCTGGGTGAAACAATCCGAGAGGCCGGATGTCCAAGGTTCCTCCGGCGAGATCGGCTCGACACGGAGCAACCGAGGTTGCCGAAGTCGGTGGGGTCAGGGGCGTTTTCATACGGTAGGGATTCTAACCCGAGCCCGTGGGGAGGGTGAAGGATTGATGTGGTATTTCGACCCCGGCCTTCTGGTGTGGCTTTTGCCACCGCAGAAGCCCGATGCTCTGTGGATTACTCCCCGCGAAACTCCAACAAATCACCCGGGGTGCAATCCAGGGCTTGACACAGTTTGGCGAGGGTCGAGAAACGAACGGCCCTGGCCTTGCCGGTTTTCAGTACCGACAGATTCTGCACCGAGATGCCGACTCTCTCCGCAAGTTCATTGAGCTTCATTTTGTTCTTTGCCAGTTGCACGTCGAGGTTGACGATGATTTCCATTGCGCTGCTCTTAGATCGTGAGGTCGAGTTCTTGCTTCATTCGGCTGCGTTCCGTCAGAAGTCGACCGTATTGATGAGTGAGAAAGGCCAGGATGAGGGCGGCGAAACCGAAGGCCTGCGGGAAGATGATACGCGCGACCTCGACCACTCCCAACCGCCATCCGGAGACCGAGAACGGGAGGAAGTGGTCGCTGAGAAAGTAGGCGGGAAGGAAGAAAACGTCCAGAATGCAACTGAAGACCAGCAGCCGCGTCAACGAGGAGAGAACCGGAGTCAGCCTGTCGGCGCCATCGGGTGATTCTCCCTCGGTTCGGAGAAGAGCCAGGGACCGTCCGCCGTTCCAGTAGATTCGGATCCAGACGAACGAGCGAACAAAGCCGAGAACGACAGCCGAAGCGATCAAGAGCGTGGTCGTGTTTGAGGTGGATTCTCGGACGCTGGGCCAGACATTCACGAGGTACATCAGAAGGCCGAGACCCTGGAACAAGACGATGGCCAGGGCCAGTGCGGCATAGGTCTTGAGGGCTTTTTCGAGTGGGTTGAGGAATGCGTGGTGAATCATGATTGTGGGCTCCTTTTTGAGTTGCCGATGGATCGATTCAAGATCGACCAATATTCAATATGGAGGCTATAAACACGAAAGTCAAGAACAAAATCATGATAAACATGAAAAAATTCATTAAAATCGTGTTTTTGCGGTGCCAGGGTTCAGGAAATTGGGAAGTTGATCAAGGCTCAGTGATTCGCGGAGAGGGGGGTGAGCCGATATTCTTGAACCCCGGCCTTCTGGATCGCCCGGCGGCGATCCAGCGTCGCCCGAGCAGCGCGCTCCCGAGAGGAGCGCGCAGGTTCATTGATAGGCCCACCGAGAGTGGGTTTGTTTGAAGCCCCGGCCTTCTGGATCGCCCGGCGGCGACCCAGCGTCGCTATGAAGCGAAGCCACGAGAAAG
>JAIOSJ010000016.1 GCA_021107705.1 Thermoanaerobaculales bacterium
TTGGAAGCCCTTGCGGCTCTGGCCGTAGTTCTCGAACGGCCGGTACTCGTCCAACAGGGGCCGGTTCTCGATCTCACGTCAGTCTCGACCGAGGAGATTTCTCGTGCCTGGTCCACTCTCGAGGATCGCCCCCAGTGGGCAGGAATCGAGGAGCTGACGGTGCTGCCCTCCAATGAGGTCGATCGTGGCTGCGATCCCCAGGAAGAGGCAAGAATTCGGTCCTGGGCGGTGGTTGAATTACCGAGTGGGCGGCCGGTGGGGCGGTGGGGCTTCGGCGCCGAAGACCTGGTTTCAACTCACAATCTGGTTGCCATTCTCGACGAGAAAGCGGAAACAGCTTCGTGGCGTCTTTTCCTGCCGGGCTCTGAGGAAGTGAAGGTGCCGGAAGTCACCTGCGAATCGGACCTTGATTCCGCAGAGGGGGGAGTGGCGAGGATTCCCGCCTGGCTCAGTCTTGATCTGGATCGCGAGGGCTCCCCAGGGGCCGTACTCGTCAAGCTGATCATGGGCGAGGCTGCTCGTCGCGGCGTGACCCTGTGGCTGCCGAATGTGACGCGAAGGACCCTGCCGTTCGTCCTTCGGTTGGGTTCAAAGATCTGGGTCGACGGATTCAGCGTTCCGGAGCAGGAATATTGCCGGGAATGCAACACCCGCCATCCCTTGGGATGACAGAGATGAGTAGCATGGGTTCTTTATCTTGGAGGAAATATGTCTGCTCTTCGGGGGAGCTGCTCTGTCGTTGCGGTCGGTGCTGCGAACTGCGTTGCCGCCGCAGTAACCCGCACATTCCGACGTTGCGCGAAAAGCTGTGGTGCCATATCCTTTTTTGGGACAAGGAGGCCATCATGGTGGACTCGAAGTCGAAGCACTCAAACGTACGGCCCGTGTCCGGCAGCACGACCGTTTTCCTTTTTCTCACTGCCCTTGCTCTGCTCGCCCAGCCTCTCACGACTGTGGCGGATGAGCCCAAGCAGGCACACTCCTACTGGCTGGAGATCGCCAGCCACGGCCCCGGGGCCTTCGAAAGCGAGTGGCGCACTCTGGTGGTGGCCCGCAACCGGGGCGTCGCTCATGCGAACACCACCTTTGTCCTGCATACGGAAGATGGCGACGTGCAGCTTGATCGGACAGTTCCGGCCGGTGGCCAGGGCGTATTCGACGACATTGTCGGCGTCATGGGGGTCGAGGCCACCGGATCGCTGGAGATTCGCTCCAACCAGCTCCTGGACGTCATCGGCAGGATCTACAACCAGGCCGATGAGGGAACCTTCGGACAGTTCCTTGACGGCTACGATGAAGCCGGGGGCCTCTCGCAGGGAGAGTCCGTGTGGTTGCTCGGCCTGCGCCAAGTCAAGGACGAGTACCGCAGCAACTTGAGCGTTACCAACACCGGCGCTACAGCTGCGACGGTCACCATCACCCTCTTCGGCACCAACGGCCTCCAGTTGGACGAGTACACCCTGGAGCCGGAGCCCTCTGAAGTGATCCAGGACCTTGAGCCCTTCCGGTGGCGGGCCGGTCGGCCCAACCTGGGCTGGGGCTTCGCGCAAGTAACCGTCACCTCGGGCAGCGGCATTCTGACTTCGGCCTCGGTCATCGACTCGCGCACCAACGATGCGACCACGATCGCCATGAAGAGCTTGGGTTGTGCCGCCGGCGGCCGCGATCTCACGAACTGGCTGGAGATTGCCAGCCATGGGGCCGGCGCCTTCGACAGCGAGTGGCGTACCGTGGCCGTGGCCCGCAACATTGGCGACAGTACCGCGGTGGTCACTTTCGTACTGCACGCCACGGACGGAGAGCAAGAGATCACCTACACCATCCCGGTGGGTGCTCAGGGCGTGTTCGACGACATCGTCGGCGCCATGGGCCTCGAGGCCAAGGGGGCTATCGAGATCCGTTCCAACCAGCCCGTGGACGTTGTGGGCAGGATCTACAACCAGGCCGACGAGGGCACCTTCGGACAGTTTCTGGCGGGGTCGCCGGTCGGCGTGGGTCTTGACCGCGGAGAGTCCGCCTGGCTGCTTGGCCTGCGTCAGGTCCAGGACGAGTACCGCAGCAACATCAGCGTTACCAACACCGGTTCCTCAGCGGCAGATGTCGAAATCACTTTGTTCAGCACCGCGGGCGCCCAGCTGACGACCTATCATCTGACGCCCGAACCCTCCGAGGTGATCCAGGACCCCGAGCCCTTCCGACACCGGGCCGGGGAGCCCAGCCTCGGCTGGGGCTTCGCCAGAGTCGAGGTGATATCGGGCAGTGGCATCCTGACCTCGGCCTCAGTGGTGGACTCACGAACCAACGATGCTACGACCATTTCCATGAAACGAACGGACACTGACCCTGGCTGCCCCCCCGACTTTGGCGGCATCGTCTTGCTCACCGCTACCGACGAGTGCGAACTGACGGTTGCGTGGACCCCGGCCGTCGATGACAACACCTCGCCGGCGACCATGCGTTATCAGGTACACCTGTCGACCGAGGCCGACTTCGAGCCCGGCCCGGCCACCCTTGAGACCACAGTGCAGGGTAGGGCACAAACCGTACTCGAAGGCCTCACCTCGGCCACCGAGTACCACGTGCTGGTTTTGGCGGAGGACAGCGACGGGAATACCACTTCAGGCGGCAGCGCCTGGTCGGGTCGTACCCTCGAAGTCATGCCGGTCCAAAGGCCGGGCGCCGTCGTCGAGACTGCCGAGACCTTGGGTCTGGGTGAAGCCACAAAAAGCGGAAGCGCCCTCATCTTCCAGAAGACTGCGGGCGCCCTCCTGCCCACAGTTGGCGCCCAGCTCATCGGTCCCCTGAGTGGTGGAGGGGGATATTTCCGGACCGTCGAGGGTGTGTCCCAGACCACGGGTCAGATCAGGGTTGAGACCAGCACGGCGTCCATCGATGATGGTTATGACCAGTTCCAGTTGCTGACCTCCGGTACGATCCCCGACGTCGAGGGCGGCACCAAGAAGTCGGCCGGACGCTGGGGGGACAATCCCTCGGCCATGTCGCCCGGCCTGAGCATGGTGCACCAGACCCGGGACGACGGCAGTCGGGTGGGCCGGGTCACATGGGGTGATCAGCTGCTGAGCATCGAGACCGTGCGCCACGCCGGATCCGTCGGCGAGTTCGACTACGGTCCAGGCGAAGGGCCGGGCGAGTTCTTCGCCAAAGTGAAGACTCAAGACTTCGGTACGGTCACCCTGGACGCTGGTGTGAACTTTTATCCGGAGCTTTTCACCGACGCCACCTGGACCGTTGGCGGTGTAGAGACCGCCGAGGTCATCGCCAGGGGGCGCCTCGACATGTGTGCTTTGGCCAAGTACGAGTGGACAGCTGCGGGCGGGTATGAGGAGACGATTCCCGTTTTCAACACCTCGTGGTTGGCGGCGTACTCCGTGGGTCCGGCGCCGGTGTGGCAGAAAATCACCCTGAGCGTTGACGCTGAGATTTCGGCATCGGCCTCAGGCGCAATCACGACCGAGGCTGCTGCTTCGGCATCAACCGTTCTCGAGGTTGGTGTGCGCTACACGCAGGGTGCCGGTTGGCAGCCGATCTCGGACTTTGATTTCTCGAGTTCCCTGGCCGCCGACCTGAGCGTGGTGGGTGACATCGAGGCCGAGATGCGCCTGGTACCCAAGCTGGAGGTCGAGTTCTACGAGGTGATTGCGGCGCAGATCACAGTCGAGCCGGCGGTGAGGGGAGAGATCGTTACCGAGGGTTCCTTCATGCCGGGCTGCCCGCCGCTTCAGCTGACCACCTTCGACTTTGACCTCGAAGCGGAAGCAACGGTCGATGTTGATTTCACCCTCTTCAGAAGCAGCTTCCCGTTATACGAGGCTGCGGTGTGGAACCCGGCGCCCTGGTGGTTGTTCAGTCTGCCGGAGTGCGAACTCAGTGCGACCGGCAGTGGTCCGGTCGAACTGCTGGCGAGCATTGAAGACGGCGTGAGCAACGTCTTCGACGATCGCTCGATCGAGTGGCACGTCGAAGCGGTCTCGGCCAGGATCGCGCCCCACAGTGAGGATCCGCGGCGGGCGAGCCTGAGATGTGACCAGGAAGGGGCTTTCACAGTGACGTTTTCAGGTCATGGGAGGCTCGGGGAGTCTGGGAGGAAATGTACGCATCTGCAGGTGATGTGCAGCCCCGTTCCGGTGGAAATCAGCATCCCTGACGTGGTCGTTACCGAGGGTGATTCCGGGATCACGCCGGTCGATTTCTGGGTTCATCTCAGCTGGCCCAGCACCGACATGGTCACCGTAGCCTGGGCCACCGCCGACTGGACGGCCAACGCCGGCAGCGACTATATCTCTGCAACCGGTACTTTGACCTTCGAGCCCGGGCAAACCAGCAAGCAGATCCAGGTTTCGGTGCTGGGTGACACGGTGGGGGAGGGAGACGAAACCTTTGTCGTCAACCTCTCCAACCCGACCGGGAACGCATTGATAGTGGATAGCCGGGGCCAGTGCACGATCGCCGGCGACGATGGTGGGGGTGGAGTTGAAGAGGTGCTTCTGATCTGGGACGAGGTCAACGCCGACGCGAACGCCCTCGTCGCCGTCTTCCAGGCGGCCGGTATGAATGTGACCCTCAGCGCGACCAGCGAGACCCTCTACGACGGAAACAACCCCAGCCCGGCGGGCTTTGACGCAGTCGTTCACCTCAACGGCGTGACGTACGCCGTCGGCATGCCGGCCGCGGGACAGCAGGCCCTGGTCGATTACGTCACCGCCGGCGGCGCCTTCGTCAGCAGCGAGTGGAACGCGTACGAGGTCGATGACAAGCAGTCGGCGGTGATCCTCGAACCGCTGGTTCTGATTCGCCGGGAGTCGGGTGACAACGGGGAGATTACCGTGAGTGACGCCCCTTTCGTCACCGCCCACCCGGTGCTGGCCAACGTCCCCTCGACCTTCACCTTCGGTGGCGCCTACAACATCGGCCCGGAGCGGTATCCGGGGTTGGGAACGGTGCTGATGAGGGATGAGCTGGGCAGCGCTGCGGTGGTGGTGCAGCAGGTCGGCGCAGGCCGCGCCGTGAGTTTCCACCACGGGGGGAGCGGGAACGACTACCACACGCTGACTGATCCCAATGTCCAGCAGCTCTACGTGGATGGAATTCGCTGGGCCGTTCAATGATTCTAGCCAGGCATGCGAGACTTTTGATAGAATTCTGAGAAGGAGATTGATTCTAAGTTTGACTCATGGGGGAGACCAAGATGAAACGAAGATGGTTTGTGACGGTGGTGATGTGTGGTGTTGTGATGGCCTGGGCAGGCATCGGTGCAACGGCTCAATGGATGGTGCCGGCCGGCGCCCATGCGGTTGGGTCCGAGGGAACGAACTGGCGGACCGATCTGCGGCTGGTCAATCCGTCCGACACTGCGGTGACGGTGACGGTGTATCTGCTCAAGGCCAATATTAACAACTCTGCTCTTGGAAACAGTGTCCAGGTCACGGTTGCCTCTGGCGGTCAGACCATCGTCTCGGATGTGTTTTTCTCCAGCTTCGGCTTTGAAGGGAACGGCGCTCTGTTGGTGGAGTGCGACAACTCGGATCAAGTCGTGACCACCAGGACCTACAACCAGGTCCCCGGTGGAACCTACGGTCAGTTCATACCGGCGGTGCCGGTTCAGGATGCGTTGCAGGCGGGTGAGGAGGGCCACATCCTCTACCTGGCCAAGTCCGATGATTTTCGGACCAACCTTGGCTTTGCGGCGACGACTGCTCAAGGGGGCAGTGTGACGGTGGATCTGTTCCTGTCAAACGGTGGCCATGGTGGCCAGGATTCCTTCACCTTCAAGCCCTACGGACAGCGTCAGATTAACGATATCTTTGCGGCGGTCGGCGCGGGCGCCAACACCGGCTCCCGCATTGTGGTGACGACCAATGCGCCGGTGATCGTCTACGCCTCGGTCGTGGACGAGAACACAGGAGACCCGGTGGCCGTGATGGCCGTTCGTGAGAGCCAGGCGGTTCTGGAGCAGGTCATCACTGCCGCTGCACGTGCCGCAGGGGCGGAGGGCAGCGTGTGGCGAACGGATCTCAGAATCTTTAATCCAGGTTCCGAAAATGCGCTGGTCGAATTCACCTATCACAAGAAGGCCCGGTCGGGTGCTGGGCAGGCAACGGCCACAATTTCGGTTGGAGGGGGGAACTTCGACACGTACGACGACGTGATGATGTCGATCTTCGGTCTGTCGTCGGCCAACGGGGCAATTCGCGTGGTCTCTTCGCAACCGGTCATGATCTTTACCAGAACCTTCAACCAGGGCGTCCTCGGAACCTATGGGCAGGCGATCCCGGGGGAGCCCCTTGACGGCGCCCTGGCAGAGGGTCAGATGAGGGTTTTCACGGGCCTGTCCAACGACGGTTTTCGGTCCAACGCGGGCTTCGTGAACGTTTCGAATACCGACGCTCATGTCGATGTTTCGGTGTGGGACGCCTCCGGGATTTCCCGAGGAGATTATTCGATCGACCTCGGAGCGAACGAGATGGATCAGGTCGATGACATCCTCGGTAACGCTGGTGTGGGTTCCGGATTCACGGGCAGTGCGTCTGTTGTGGCTGATGGGGCCGTGGTGCCCTTCGTCTCGGTCATCGACAACCTTTCCAACGATCCCGTCTATGAGGCGGGCGCTCAACGCTGGGGCACTTTTGGTGGCGGTGGTGGTGGAGGCGGTGGTGGCGGTGGTGGAAGCGGCAATTGTGTTTCGCTGGATTTCCCCGAACCGGGGACCGAGGCTACATGGCGTTTTCGTACCGAGGAAGAGGGTGAGATGTACGAGGTCGAGAGCACCTCGGTTTTCCACTCCAGTACCCTGACCACCAGTCATGTCACCAGTGTTCAGGAAATGACGATCGGCGGGTTCACGGGCCGGACCGAAGCCGACGTCTATGCGTATTTCCGGATTTTGAACAATCCCCAGGGTCATCTGGAACAGGAAAGGACCGAGACCCACGTTGAAACTACGGTTGGTGGGTTCACCACCGAGGAAGACACTACCGTTACCTTAACCCCGCCCGAGTATCAGGGCCCGGCGACCAGGGTCTGCGACGGGGAGACCTGGACATCGCCCTCGGTGACCTCGACCACCGTGTCGTCGTCGTTCGGAACTATTGTCGAACCGACGGAGATCTGGGAGGGGGTCATAGAGAGCATCGACGATGTCAAAACAGTTGAGGCGGGGACCTTTACCTGCATCCTACGGAAAACCACCGAGATCAGCGGTGACTCCATCGGGTGGACGACGTACTCCTGGACGGACCGTGCAACGGGTGTGTTGGTCAAGATGGACCTCTACGATACGACAATGACCTTGATGGGCGATTCCGAGCTGATCGACCTCAACTGAGGTTGCTGAGCGACTTTGACGGGGACCTGTTACGGCCACCAGATTTCTGGACTCTCGGACCAGAGTGCTGCTAAGCTCGCCGACCTGATATTGGACGGCGAGAAGACGTCCGGCCACGCGTCCGAACTGGCGTAAGAACACGGGCGGCCGTCGAGCCGAAAATATCACCTAAGTGATTGAAGGGGCTATAGCTCAGGTGGATAGAGCAGAGGTTTCCTAAACCTAAGGCCGCAGGTTCGAGTCCTGCTAGCCCCGCCACCCGCTTGGTGGCTATATCCTACTGACAACAGGTGGTTAACGTGTTTTGGCTATGTCTGGCCTGGGCTCTAATGTGTCCACAAAAGAGAGCATTATATGGTCTAGAATACCCTGTGCTGGACTGGGGTATACAAATCTTGTTACACGCTGTTACACGATTCCTGGGTATTGTTGAGGGTTTTCTGCCATTGTTTTTCGACGGATTCGAGCATTTTTCGGCGTAGCTCGATATATGGATCCGCCAGAATGTTTCGCCGCCGGCGGATGTAACTCTTGCGGGCGAGGGACCACGCTTCGTGTCCGAGCAAAATATCGACGTCTGTGTGGTCAAATCCAGCGAGACTCGCCCATGTCGCCGCGATTCGTCGGAGATTTTGGACGCCGTACCAGATTGACTCGATCTGTTTTGCGGCGACGGCCTTGGTGGTGGCTCTTTGTAGGACCATTTTGGTAATGGAGTGGCTTGCTGTCAGTGGCCCCTTGATGCCGTCTAGGGCAGTGGAGAGGGTGGGTACGATTGGGATGGCGATTGGTTGGCCTCGTCTTTTTTGCATTCCGGCAACAATGACGTCCTCGACGATGTCTGAGGAGTCGAGGCGGAACACGTCTCCGGGCCGTAGGGATGTCAACAGAGCGATAAGCATCGCCCGCTGTACCTCCGGACGATGAGCCACCAGGTGGTATACAGTAACGACGTCGGTGTCTGGGGGAATGGGTTTGGCGGCGGCTTCGTCTGAGTCAATGAGACGCGGAACCCCCCAGGTGAGCGCGGCCTGTCCCGCGGTGTGTTTGATCATGGTATGGAGCACCTGGAGGTTGCGGGTGATGGTGAAGGAGCCCGCCCCGTCGTTTCGTCTGTTTCGCACAAAATCGATGATGTCGTGGCGGTCCAGGACCACGCCGTGGTTACCGTCGATGTGTTTTAGGATGGTCTTTCGCGCGGCTTCCAAGGAACGAACCGAGACGGCCGCCAGGCCCCGTGCTTCGGCGTCTGAAATGTATTCGTCCATCGCTTCTTCGAGGCTTTTTGGGGCGTCGTTGGCGAGGACTGGGCCGACTCTGGCCCTGAGTCTTTGCCGGTCAATTGTGTCGCGAAACATTCGTGCGTCGGCCTGAGTCAGGAAGGTCCCACGAATGATTTTGCCGCCAATACTTCGGCGGGATACGCGCCATTTTCCGTTTGGCGCTTTGCCAATTCCGTTGGTGTATTTCATCGTTTGTTTTGGGTTCTCAAAATGGAGAATTGTTACTGGATTTACCAAGCTCTATGAGACCCACAAAAAGCCCGATAAAAACTCCGGCAATTCCGAACACCTTTGATGTTCCATAGGCTGTAATAAACGGCAATATTGCGCCGACTCCATAACCAATCAACGAAAAAAAGAGCAGTCCGGCGAGCGAAGAAACCAACAAAGAGCTACAGCCGCCTTCTTCGTTACTCATTTATTTTCCTTTTTGGGGTGGCATTTGTGAATCGGCTGAAGAATATAGAAAAGTGCGGCCATCACAACCGTAAAAGCCAAAGATGTCAGGGCTACAGATGACCAGTTCATTGTGAGGGCTGGCCCCCTTGGTGGCCCATTCCAAATCCACAGCCATTCAAAAATATAGGGCCGGGTCCCCCTGTAATGCAACACAGGAATCCGTGTCAATAGTAGCGCTGTGCCAACAGCCCATACCAAAACCATCGATCTTCGTACGATTTCGATTAAAGAGCTACAGCCGCCTTCTTCGTTACTCATTTGTTTTCCTTTTCGGGGCGATATTCCTGGTTTAGTGCTTTGCCAATTCCGTTGGTATGCTTCGTTGTGTTTTTTGTAGAAAAAGCCACCATAGCAAGTGCACCGGTACAAATTCCCAGCGCCATGCCGACGAACGCCCATGGTGCCTCTGGGTCTATTAAACAAAAGAAGTGGCCGGCTAGGGCAACGGAGAGCAAACCAAAAACGGCGAGGGCTACGATTCCAAATCCATTGGTGTTGTCTGTTGAGTATTTTTGGGCTATTGGATCAACCATTCCACACCCAAGTAAAAGGCCACCTAAAAACATAACAAAAACCAAGAACACCTCCTGTATTCATGGTGGCATTCCCAGCGCGGCGCGCTGGGCTGCTGTTGGGGTGTCGGGAACGCGCCTGATCCATGCCAGGGCGCGCCCTTTGATGATGGTGGAAAGAGGCTCTGTTTTTGGGAGGGTGACAAAATCCTCCGAGCAGAGATCTTCGGGGTGGACGAAACGTAGGCGCCACGCCTTGCCGTCTTCGTTGTCCTGGGCCATGAAGAGCTGGCGTATGGCTGGGCCTTCGGGAAGCAGGACAAGGTAGGGAAGGCCAAGGAGACCGAGCCAGGCGGGGTATCCCCTGTTTGGGCCGTCGGTATGAAGGGGAAATTTGAAGGCGAGATCGACGACAACGACGAGGGGTGTGGCGTCGATCGCGACGGCCGAGGGTGGGCACCAGGCGCTTGGCAGGGAGAGGGTTGCTCGGTGCGGGTCCGGTGGCGGCGAGCCATTGATGGCTTCGGTGATGGTGACGATAGGAACTGATTGGGTCCGTTTGTCTGTGGGTCTTCCTGTTGGGTCGTCGGTAAGACCGAGGATGTAGTCGGCGGAGACGTCAAGGGCTTCGCAGGCTCGTGCGAAGGCCATAAGGTCGGGTTCATGGCGCCCTGAAAGCCAATGGGAAACGTTTGCGTCGCTTGTTCCAACTGTTTTTGCGAGCTTCCGCTGGGTTGTTCGTTGACGAACAGTGGCTCGAAAGCGAGCAACCATGTTGCGGCGTTTTGTTTCCATGGACACGCGCTCAATTTTACAAGGCCCGAGCGGGCTTGGGTTACGAAGTTGACAAATCCTAAAACCTCCTTTACTCTGGTTTACAGAGGCTGAAACATTGACCACACAAGAAGCCCTCCGTGTTCTTGAGATACCCCAGACGTCCTTGGCTCGGGCGCTCGGGATAACAGATGCTACGGTGTCTCGAAAAATTCACGGTATCAATGGCTGGAAGCCCGGGGAGATCTATCGACTGTACGAGGTTTTGCACAAAGTTGACGCGTCGATCGATGTGGCGTTCGTGCTTGATCTGATTAACACCACCAACGAGTTGAGGGGGGCCGCCTGATGTGTTCACCCTTCCAAGATCGGCCCCTGGTCGCTGCCGAGCCAGTTCCGCCACCCGCCCTACTGGAACCCCCGCCGCGTCGCGGTCCGTTTCCGGCGATCGCCGAAGCTCGCGTTTCAAAGGTGCTCGCCGCTGCAACGGGGGTGAGTGGGTCATTCGCCCGGCGACAGCTGCGTGGCGAGGACTGGGTACCACCACGCCATTTTCGCGCGTGGCTTTCCGCCCTGGTGGGTATTGGGTGTCTTGAGGTCGCTCGCTCGGCCGTGCGACGCGAGGCATGGTTGGTGCGGTGTTCGATGGGCGCTTTGCCCGAAGCGGCGCTCTTGCGTCATCCGCTGGAGGAACTCGCAGACGTGCACGTGGTGCATGGTCGATTGGCGGCGTTGGTCGCTCGCCATAACGTGGACGGCATTCGGACCAAAGACGAAGTGCGCGAAGAGCTGCAGGAGGTTGCCCGGTTGCGCCGGGAGCTGGATGAGTTCGAGGCGGCGCTGTTGGCGGAGCTGGAAACGGCGCCCGAGTCATGAGGTGTGGAAATTATTTCACGCTGGCTCAGGTCGCGGACTTGTTGAGTGTGTCGGAAAAGACAGTCCATCGAATGAAAAACGAGCGTGGTCTCCCGCACTTTCGTGCCGGGGCCGTGATCCGGTTTGAGGCCGGCGCGCTGCAGAAGTGGCTCAAAAAGAACACGTGTTCGAAACATGGGGGGTGATCATGGAATATTTTTGGCCCTGGGTGTGGAGTTCGGTCATCGCCTTGGTGGCGACTGGCGTCGCGATCGTTCAGACGGTGATCTCTCAATATCATAAGCGCACGCTGTCGCAGCTGGAGGCCAATATGACGATGTATTTACGAGACGCCTCCTTTGGTCAATCGCTACGGAAATCGGTCGATGAATAGCGCGGCGCCCTCCGGCTGTCACGGTGATCCGGTCCGTGCGCCCGACGACGCGGCGGATTTGTGCGCGGTGTGCGGCGAATCAGCTCGCGGCGAAGAGGCGTTTTGGGTCAAGCGTCTGGGCGGCTGGGTTCACATGATGTGTGTGCCGGCCTGGATCATTGCCCATGGTCCCGACGCGTTGGGCGCCTGGCTCGAGCGTGGAGAGGTCCCGGTAACTCTCGAGGGTACCATCAGTCCGAATTTCACCGAGAAAACCCTGTCGCGGGCCACGAAACCGCGAAACGCATAAACCGAGCCTTGATTAGTAATCTACCAAATCTACATCCCGGGTTCGTGGCCCGGGGAAAGGCGGGGGAGTGAAAATTTACGAAGTGAGTCTGGCTTGGAAAATCGAAACGATTGCTGCTATCGCGGCATACCTGGCCCCCGACGGCAACGACGACTGGGTCGTTTTGTCGTAGTCCCTCGCCTCCGGGGCATAGCCCCGGGGGCTTTTGTAATGCGATGACTGACGTTGTTGATATTCGGGACGAGCGCGGGTTTCCGTCTTTGGTGAACCGGTTGCTCGCGGCGTTTGAGGCGCCGGCGGCGGCGAGTCTTTCGGCAACCCAGTGTTGGGTGTTGGTTGCTATTGCAGAGAGCGCAAACCCTGATGGTACAAGCTGTCATCCGTCGATTGAAAAAATTATAAGCAGAACTCACCTGAGTAGACGGACGGTCATTAGGGCAATCAATGTTCTTGATGGCTCTCCCTGGTTGGGTGTCGATCGACGCTACGGTGTCCGTAATCGATACACCGTTTCTGTGCCGGACCGGTGTCAGAGGTGCACTACCACCAGTGTCAGAGGTGCACCGGTCGGACCAGACCCGTGTCAGAGGTGCACTACCACCCGTGTCAGAGGTGCACTACCACCCGTGTCAGAGGTGCACCGGTCGGACCAGACCCGTGTCAGAGGTGCACTACCACCCGTGTCAGAGGTGCACCCAACCCACCCCATTACCCATAGAACACTTGGTAACCAGGTAGCAGCAGTTAGTGATCAGATTCCGTGGGCAAAAATCCAGACAGCGTGGAACGACCTGGAAACCACAGCGAAGAAAAAACCAATTCGCGCGGTGACGGAAGCAAGAAGGCGAGCACTGCGACCGCTGGTGAAGGAGTTTGGTCTTGACGCGGCCTTGGTGGTTTTTGGTTCGCCGTCCCAGTCTGGGTTTCTGCGCGGGGAAGCTGGTAATGCCGGTTGGCAAAACAAGGGCGGTGCTGATTTCGATTTTTTCTGTAACCGGGAGAATTTTATCAAGACCCTCGAGGGCAAATATGCCGACCCCGTACCACGGCGCCACATTGACGCCGGCAAATACCACGATCCCAAAAAGATGAGCGAAGACGAAAGACAGCTTGACGAGTGCTGGAGGGCGACCGTGAAACACATCAACGGCTATGGATTGAAAATGCTGGAATTGAGGGCGAGGAACGGGATCTCGAGCGAAATAGCCAAGATGTTTGAGCTGCATGGCATACGGTGTTGTGAGATTGCTCAGGCATGCCGGAAGGGTACTCGCGGTGTTTCTGAGGGCGAGTTTCATGATGCTCATGATGCGTTTTGTGACGAGCTTTATCAGGCGATGTTACCGGAGGACCAGGCACAGATTGACTCCGGCCTCAGCACTGGGGGGACGGCCGGGGAGGTCCTAAAAAGGACCGTTGCTGCCCAGCGCCGGAAGCAGATCCGGCAGCGGCTCGGGTTGCCGAATCCGCTCGATCTGGAGATCGCCGAAGAGGACCTTCCCGGCTGATGACGATCGATGATTATCTGGATGCCGCTTGGAGGCGAACGAAGATCTCGGCAAGGACTCCGGACCGAGAGCCCGGCTGTGACGACGACCGCAGGCCTGGCGAGTCCTGGGCTACCTACATCATCACCCTCGCGCGTCACCTACGGACAGACCCAGACCGGAGAAACTGGAGGCCCCTATGAGTGCTATCGAAACGGTGATTGCTGCGCTGGCTAAGCGGTTGCGGGTGGCGACCCAAAACAAGACAGACGCTCAAAAACATATCAGGGATATCTCTTATGTTTCTGGGCAGTTCAGGCGCTTCAAACATTATGAACATGGCTACTTCCAGGGGGCGTGTGACGCCTTACAGGGTGTCCTCGAGATACTCAAGGAAGAGGGATGCTCAGTAGAGCCCGCCGACGCCGGTTCGCCGGACAACCCGGCGCCGAACCACGAACAAGAATGAGGGAAAAATGAGCAAGAAACAAAAACCCTACCCGAGAATCTCACCCACAGACGACCCGATTATTCAGCCTGGTGCTCGGATTACGGTCGTTAACGGAGTCGTTACAAAACATAACCGCTTTCCGGTTGCTCAATCCACCAAAGAACTCAAAAACGAACTCATGGAGTGGCGGAACGCTTTTCTGCTGCTGCGGCACCTCTCTGCAGCGACACTCCTGGCCGTGCAGGCCGACCAGGAGCAGGGCACCTACAACGCCGAGCCCCTACTCGATCAGGTGGCGGCCCTGATTTATAAGCCCCCGGTGGATCTCCGGCAGATCATGCGCCCCGGGGTGCTTGCCGAACACGCTCTCCTGGGTGCCGTGGAGGCGCTGGTAGCATGCCACCAAAAGAAGGTTCAGACCCTGGACACGGCCAATGAGCTGGCGGAGGCACAAAAACAGTTTCGGGAGATTGCAAAACGCTGGTATGTGCTCAGGGGGTACATGAATGACCAACTAACCCCCCCGGAAACCACTCACCAGGCTGAGTCGTCAGAAAAAGAGGTTTCTTTTGACTCTGTTGTCTCCGAGGAGGGGAAATGAGCGAATTTGAAGACGACGCCGCGTCACTTCGTACAGAACCTCCAAAACTACTTAGCCCCTCTCGTCCAGGGGATCCCAGGCGGTTTTATTCGAAA
>JAIOSJ010000210.1 GCA_021107705.1 Thermoanaerobaculales bacterium
ACAGTTGGATCTTCTCATTAGATGAAGAGTGATGGTGAACCACCTCAGTCGGAGTGGGTTCCCTTTTGGTCGGCGGTTGGGGTGGGTCGTTCTCGCAGCGGAGGCGCGCCAGGTTGGCGTTCAGACACCGTTTCTCCTCTTCGAGGTCGGCCAGTCGATCAATGATCAGAGATATTTCTCGCTCGGACCTCTTATCGCTCTGACTCATGGAAGGTTGAGCCGTTTCCGAGCCGGTGCTCCGAGGCTGGTCAGGTATTCCCGTTTCATGAGACCGCTACGAGATAGGGTGTGATGACACGCCCAACGGGACCCGTGCGGACGAAGCGCCCTATCTCTGCCGGTTCGGCGTGTTTCATTTCCAAAGTCATCCGAAGCGCCTCGAAAACCACATCAATACCAATAATACGCTGGCGCCGGATGTCCGCAGTAGATTACGTGCTTTTTGAACGAATATTTTGTGACGGCGTATTATGGGAACGTACGAATTTTTGCATAACCTTCGTGGAGATACGCAAATTGGACCATCATCAGCACAATCAGATCGTCAACTTTATCTGGGGAATAGCCGACGATGTTTTGCGGGACCTTTACGTCCGTGGTAAGTACCGCGATGTCATCCTGCCGATGACGGTTCTGCGCCGCCTTGATGCGGTGCTCGAGCCGACAAAACGGGCCGTTCTCGATATGAAAATGTCTCTCGACACAGCGGGTGTCGTGCACCAGGGTCAGGCACTTCGCCAGGCGGCAGGGCAAGCATTTTTCAACACATCGAAATTCACGCTTCGGGATCTCCGTGCCCGAACCAGTCAACAGCAACTGCGTGCAGACTTTGAGGCCTACCTCGACGGCTTCTCGTCCAACGTCCAGGATATCCTTGAGAACTTCGAGTTTCGCAACCAGATCCCGCGTCTCTCCAAGGCCGACGCATTGGGTACGTTGATCGAAAAACTCACTTCCCCTGATATCAACCTCAGCCCCAGCGCGGTCATGAATGGTGATGGTTCAGTCAAGCATCCGGGCCTCGACAACCACGGAATGGGGACAGTGTTCGAGGAGTTGGTCCGGCGTTTCAACGAGGAAAATAACGAGGAAGCCGGCGAGCATTGGACCCCGCGCGACGCAGTGAAGCTCATGGCAAAGCTCATTTTCCTGCCCATCGCCGACGAGATCGAATCAGGCACCTACTTGCTGTACGACGGCGCCTGTGGCACCGGTGGAATGCTGACCGTAGCCGAGGAGACCTTGCAGGAACTTGCCGGTGAGCACGACAAGCAGGTGGCGACACATCTCTACGGCCAGGAGATCAACGCGGAAACCTACGCCATCTGTAAGGCAGATCTTCTGCTCAAGGGCGAAGGCGATGCGGCGGATAACATCGTCGGCGGGCCGGAGCACTCGACGCTCTCCAACGATGCCTTCCCATCACGCGAGTTCGACTTCATGCTCTCCAATCCGCCCTACGGTAAGAGTTGGAAATCTGACCTCGAGCGCATGGGTGGCAAGAAAGACATGCACGATCCGCGGTTTGCCATCGAGCACAACGGAGACCCCGAATATTCGCTCGTCACTCGCTCTTCGGACGGTCAGATGTTGTTCCTGGCCAACAAGCTGAGCAAGATGAAACAGAGCACAAAACTCGGCAGTCGCATCGCCGAAGTGCACAACGGATCATCGCTGTTCACCGGGGATGCCGGCCAGGGTGAGAGCAATATCCGTCGCTGGGTTATTGAAAATGACTGGCTTGAGGCTATCGTCGCCTTGCCACTGAATATGTTCTACAACACCGGAATCGCCACCTACATCTGGGTGCTGACCAATCGGAAGCCCGAACATCGAAAGGGTAAAGTGCAGCTAATCGACGCCACAAAGTGGTTCAAACCACTCCGAAAAAACCTCGGCAAAAAGAACTGCGAGCTGTCGCCCAAGGACATTCAAAGCATCTGTGACTCCTTCCTTTCTTTCGAAGAGTCCGAGCAGTCGAAGATCTTCCCCAATGCTGCATTCGGCTATTGGAAACTGACCGTAGAGCGGCCGCTGCGACTGGAGGGCGCTGACGCGAACCGCACCTACAAGGCGGCCGAGATCAAGAAGCTCAAGGAGAGCGCTGCCCGTTCGGAGGCCGCACCGCCGATCATCAAGAAGATCCACAAAAAGGGCACCGAGCCCGACCCGCTGCGCGGGCTGTTCGAGACCACCGTGAACGGCAGGCCCGTCGTGGTCGAGTACGAGCCCGACACCGAATTGCGCGACACCGAGCAGATCCCTCTCACCGAAGACGGCGGTATCGAGGCATTCATTACTCGCGAAGTCCTGCCCTACGCCGTCGATGCTTGGTACAAGGCCGACACCGTCAAGATCGGCTATGAAATCAGCTTCACCCGGTACTTCTACAAGCCCACGCCCATGCGTAGCTTGGAGGAGATCCGGGCGGACATTCTGGCGGTGAGAAAGGAGGCTGAGGGGGTGTTGGATGAGATCATCGGAATCACAGAATCATGAGCACTGTGCAAACCTCCTTGAAGGTGGGTTGATGTGAGTCCTCCTCTAAAGCCCTACCCCTCGTATAGGGAATCACAACTTCCGTGGTTAGGTAGTATCCCGGCGCATTGGGATGAGAAGCGCGCAAAATACTACTATCGTGAAGTTGATGATCGCTCGGCCAAAGGCGAAGAAGAGCTTCTGTCGGTTTCACACCTCACTGGTGTAACGCCTCGCTCACAAAAGAACGTGACGATGTTCAAGGCGGAATCATACGTTGGGCACAAGACCTGCCGCCCAGGTGATCTCGTGGTCAATACTATGTGGGCATGGATGGCAGCTCTCGGGGTTTCGAAACACGAGGGAATTGTGAGCCCGGCTTACGGCGTCTACCGGCCAATCGATGGCTCGGAATTTGAACCGGAGTTCGCGGACCATCTTCTCAGATCGGCACCTTATGTTTCGGAGTATTTCTGCCGCTCGACAGGCATTAGATCATCGCGTCTTCGCCTTTATCCTGAGAAGTTCTTGGAAATACCGATCGTCTTTCCTCCACCCGACGAACAAGACGCCATCGTTCGGTTCCTGAATTATGTGGACCGCAGGATTTGGTGCCACATCCGGGCCAAGCAGAAGCTGATCGCACTGCTGGAGGAGCAGAAGCAGGCCATCATCCACCAAGCCGTCACCCGCGGCCTGGATCCCGATGTGCCCCTCAAGGACTCCGGCGTCGAGTGGTTGGGAGAGGTGCCGGAACATTGGGAGGT
>JAIOSJ010000109.1 GCA_021107705.1 Thermoanaerobaculales bacterium
AGAGGGCCTCACGCACCCGCTTGAACTGGTAGTTGAGGTAGGCGTCGTTGACCTCCCGAACCAGCTCGGCAATCCGCACCATCGCCCACGCATCGAGGCTCGTCGCATCCTCCGGTCCGAAGGCCACCCGATCGGTGTCCGGATCAAAATCTGCCAGATTGCCCAGCATGAAGCGTATGGTGTTGCGGACCTTGCGGTACTCCTCCGAAGCCAGCCGGAAGAACTCCCACTCGACCTTGGCGTCGTTGAAAGAGTTCAACGAGGCGACCCACCAACGAGCGATGTCCGCCCCGTGCTGCTTGAGCAGATCTTCGACCTCGATGGTGTTGCCCAGACTCTTGGACATCTTCTCGCCCCCACCGGTGACGATGAAGCCGTGGGTCAGCACGGTTTTGAACGGACTCTGTCCGGTCGCGCCCAGGCCCAGCAACAACGAGAGCTGGAACCATCCTCGGTGCTGATCGGAGCCCTCGAGATAAAGATCGGCGGGATAGCCGATATTGCGTTCTCTGAGAACGCCGTTCCACGAAGATCCCGATTCGAACCAAACGTCGAAGATGTCGGCGCCCTTCTCCAATCGATTGAGACCCTCTCGGCCCGCCGCCCGCACTGAAGCCGGCGCGTCGCTGTCGGTTGCGGGATCGTAGTCCGCCAGGATGACCTCGGGCGACTCGCCGAACCAGAGATCCGAACCATGAGCACGAACCTGAGCGGCGACGGCGCGGACGGACTTCTCGGTCAACAGAACTTCACCGCCGGCCGTCAGAAAGACGGGAATCGGCAGACCCCAAGACCGCTGGCGAGAGATACACCAGTCCGGCCGGCTCTCGATCATGCCGCCAAAACGTTTTCGGCCCCACTCGGGAACGAACTCGATATCCGATGCGGTCGATGCCTCGGCCCGCTGCCGCAAGCTCTTGGCGGCCTCGCCGAATGGGGCGTCGACCGCGACGAAGAACTGCTCGGTCGCCCGGAAAATCGTCGGGGTCTTGCCGCGCCAGTCGTGCGGATAGCTGTGGGTGAAGACCTCGTCGCGGAAGAGGTGCCCGCTGGATCTCAGGCGCTCGACGACCAGGGGGTTGCCGGCCCAGACCGACTTGCCTTGCAGCCACTCGGGTGCAGTCTCGTCAAATGTGCCGTCACCCAGGACCGGGCAGTAGATGTCCAACCCTTCTTTCAGCCCGGTCATGTAGTCCTCGGCGCCGTGGCCGGGCGCCGTGTGAACCATGCCGGTCCCATCTTCCAGGGTGACGTAGTCGGCAACAACTACCGGGGAAACCCTGTCGATGAACGGGTGTCGATAGCGGGCGCCGGCCTCTACCAGATCCCCGCCTCGGCACCGACCCATAAGCTCGGCGTCCGGGCCCAAGACCTTCTCGCTGAGGTTCTCCGCCATGACGACCAGAATCGTCCGGCCCTCGTGGTTCGTCCGGTACAGACCGTACTCGGCCGTCTGGGAAACGGCCACCGCCAAATTGGCCGGAAGGGTCCAGGGGGTCGTCGTCCAGATCATCAAATGAGCGGGCTCGCCCTCCGGCAAGTTGAGGCTCTCGGGCAAGACCGACGCATCGTCAACATCAAAGAACACGAAGACCGAGGTGTCCTTTCGGTCGTAGTACTCCAATTCGGCTTCCGCCAACGCCGTACGGTTTTCGATCGACCAATGGACCGGCTTGAGGTCCCGATAGACCAGACCGTCCGCCACCAGGGCCGCAAAGACCTCCAGGACCGCACCCTCGTAGGCCGGATCCATGGTGAAGTAGGGCTGGTCATAGCTGCCCAGGGTTCCCAGGCGTTGCATCTGTTCCGCCTGAAGCACCATGAAGCGGGAGGCGTAGTCGGCACAGCGCCGGCGGATATCCATCGTGCTCAAGTCCTGAGCTTCGTCACCGAGTTCTTTCATTACCTTGTGCTCGATCGGCAGACCGTGGCAGTCCCACCCAGGTACGAAGTCGATGTCGAAGCCGGCCATCAGCCGACTGCGAACGACCAGATCCTTGAGGATCTTGTTGAGCAAATGCCCCAGGTGAATCGAGCCGTTGGCATAGGGGGGGCCGTCGTGGAAGACGAAATCCCCCGCCGGGTGTTCAGCGCTCCGCGCCCTGGCGTAGAGATCAAGATCCTCCCAGCGCTTCTGAAACTCGGGTTCCTTGCGAATCAGACCCGCTCGCATGCTGAAGCTGGTCTTCGGCAAATGTAGCGTGTCCCGGTAACGATCTTTTTTCTTTTTTTCCTGGTTCATGGGAAACTCTCCGCGGCAAATGAGCCTCAAGTGCGGCATTCTACACCCGGTGCGCTATCCTCTTCTCCCTCATTCCGATTTCTGCCCCGGAATGGAATAGATCACGTCTCAGATTTGTAATTTACAAATAGCGGTGATAGTGGCCCACCGAGGAGGAAGCACCAGTGAAAAAACCCGGATCCCGACTCCATCGCCGAGATTTCGTCAAACTACTCGCCGGCAGTGCGGCTGCGGCAGGGATCTCCATCCCCCTCTCGTCCTGTGGACCCCGTTCGTCCGCAGCCGGGAAGCGGGTCATCGTCCTGGGCCTCGACGGAATGGATCCAAAGATCATCAGTGCGATGATCGACATGGGTCGAGCACCGAACTTCAAGCGTCTCAAAGAGTTAGGGTCATTTTCGCCGCTCGAGACAACAATGCCGGCCCTGAGCCCGGTGGCCTGGTCGTCATTCATCACAGGCATGAGTCCCGGTGGTCATGGAATCGTCGATTTCACCGTTCGCGACCCCAAGACCTACACGCCGCAATTCTCCATCTTCGAAAACACCCCACCGGACATCGCCATCAATCTCGGTGATGTGGAACTGCCCATCAAGGGCGGCGGGCCCGTGTGCCTGCGCAAGGGCAAACCCTTTTGGGCCTACCTCACCGAAAGAGGGATTCCAGCCTGGATTTCCAAGGTTCCCACCAATTTCCCGGTCGACGAGACCGCGACGATGGCGATCTCCGGCATGGGAACCCCGGATCTCACTGACTCCTACGGTTCTTTCAGCTACTTCACATCGGACACCTGGGAGCACTATCCCGACATCTCCGGCGGCACGGTGCAGCACGTCGAAGTGCGTGACAACAAGGTCGAAGCATTCCTGCTCGGGCCTGAGAACTCTTTCGCTTCACCTGAGGAAGGCGCCAACGACCCCCACGGAACCAAGGTGAAGGTTCCTTTCACCGTGTACTTGAACCCTGAGGATGAGGCGGTACGAATCGACATCCAGGGCACGACGATCGTGCTCAACAAGGGTGAATACTCCGACTGGGTCCCGATCGAGTTCGAGTTGTTGCCCATCGTGGGTTCGGCCCACGGTATCGCGCGCTTCATGGTCAAGGAGATCTTCCCCCACTTCAAGCTCTACGTCACTCCTATCAACATCGACCCCTCGGCTCAGGCCGCGCCGGTAACCTATCCGAAGGAACTCGGGGCCGAAATCGCCCGCGACATCGGCGCCTTCTGGACAAAGGGCCTGCCCTGTGACACCAAGGCATTCGACTACGGAATCATCAACGACGAACAGTACGTCGGCCAAGCTGAGCTTCTTCTTGAAGAGCGCATGGCCCTCTTTGATCATCTCTACGACCGGTTCGACGACGGGCTCTTCTACTTTTACGTGTCCTCCACCGATCAGGACGCCCACATGCTGTGGCGAAACATGGATCCGACTCACCCCAAACACAACGAGTCAGATATCAGATTTTCCGGCTATCTCCATCATTTATACGAAGAGATGGACAAGCTGGTCGGCAAGGTCCTCCCCGCTGCGGAGGACCCGAACACACTGCTGCTGATCTGCTCGGATCACGGCTTTGCGCAATTTGCCCGACAGTTCCACCTCAACACCTGGCTGCGCGACAACGGCTACCTCGCAATCAAGGACGCGGCCAAGAAGAAGGAAGAAACGACGATCTTCGACATCGACTGGTCTCAGACCTTGGCCTACAACATCGGCTTCAACGGCCTCTACCTCAATCTTAAAAACCGGGAAGGCCAGGGCATCGTTGAAGCGGAGAAGGCGGGCGAGATCACGGCCCGTCTCTCCCGCGAGCTGATGGCTCTGACCGATCCGGAAACCGGCAAGCCCCCTATTGTCAAGATGTACAACCGAGATGACATCTACAAGGGCGAGTTTACGGCCGATATGCCGGAGTTGCTTGTGGGTTACCACCCGGGCTATCGGAATTCCTCGCCGTCCGTGTTGGGATCAACCGGTCAGACGACGATCGACCTCAACCCATGGGCCTGGAGCGGCGACCACTCGATGGCCCGTGACGCGGTCCCGGGTACGCTTTTCTCGAGCCGCAAGGTGGCCAAGGCCAACCCCTCGATCCTCGACCTCCCAGTGACCATTCTCGAATTCTTCGGCATCGAAAAACCGGAACAGATGGAAGGCGCCTCGATCTACTCACCAAACCAGATGGGGTGAGGGGGAAACGTAGAAGGACGGGCGATATCCGGAACACTCTTCGAATCCAGATCTTTGCGCCTCTGCGTCTTTTGTTTCCGGGGTCCCGCAAACGGCTAAGCTGATCGATGCCTTCGTGCTATCTTCCCCTCCATGTTGGAAGTGACACGGGTTCTCGCGACGACGAATGAAGTCAGCCTCAAAGGAGGAAACCGAAAGTGGTTCGAGAACAAGATTACGGCGAATGTACGACGTGCTCTGGCCGATATGCCGACGGCCACAGTCCAGCGTCCGGCCTGGCGGGTGTTGATCAAATTCAGCGAGCCGGTACCCTTTCATGAGGTCGCGCGACGGCTCGGAACCGTCTTCGGCCTGGCCAAGATCATGCCGGTCTCTCACGTTGGTCACACGACCCAGGATCTCATTGAGGCGCTACCCGAACACCTTGATGGACTCAATCCCTCCAACTTCGCGGTACGGTGTCTCCGGTCGGACAAGACCTTTCCGAAGACATCTCTGGAGTTGGAGAGGGAGATCGGCAGCGCAGTACAGGAACTCTCAGGTTGGCCGGTCGACCTAAGCCGGCCGGAACTCACAATTCAGGTGCTTGTGGATCAGGAAGGCTTCCACCTTTGGACGCGGAAAATCCCCGGCCCGGGCGGGCTGCCGTCAGGGAGCGGAGGTCGTGGATCCTGCATGCTCTCGGGCGGGATCGACTCACCTGTGGCCGCGTATTTGGCGATGAAACGCGGTCTTCGGCTCGACTTCATTCACTTTCACTCGGTGCCAAGAACCGACCCGGCAAGTCTCGAGAAGACCGAGGAACTGGCTCGGCTGTTGGCTCGTTATCAGGGGAAGTGTCGGCTTGCGATGATTCCCCTGTTGCCGATTCAAGAGAAAATCATCGCCGACTGTCCGCCACGTTTTCGAGTGCTGCTCTATCGCCGTTTCATGCTCCGACTCGGTGATATATTTACGCGGAAATTTCGGAGTCGGGCACTGATCACCGGCGAGAGTCTTGGGCAGGTGGCATCTCAGACAATCGAGAACCTCGCCGCGGTCCAGACGATTGTGAATCTCCCGATTCTCCGTCCCCTGATCAGCATGGACAAACAGGAGATAATCAATCTCGGGCGCCGGATCGGAACCTTCGAGATTTCGATCAGGCCCCATTTCGATTGTTGTTCGTTCCTGGTTCCAAAACACCCGGCGACAAAGGCTACCTCGATTGATTTGAACGAGGCCGAAGCGGGCCTCGACATTGAGGGTCTCGTCAGGGCCGCTGTTCAAGGCTCCGAAGTCATCCGAATCGATGAACCCGCCGATTGGACGGAGATCCCGCTTCTCCCCGAGCTCGAGGAGTGGAAATGACTCGATCCCGCCGAGAATTCTTCACCTCGTGGTTCAATACGGTTCAGGAAGCGGCAGCCGCTGCCAAGACCCGTACCGAACGCTCCGTCGACCAGCTGTTGCGCCCCCCCGGCGCCCTGCTTCCTGATGAAGAGTTTCTCGAAAAGTGTACCGGGTGCGCTGACTGCGTAACGGCCTGCCCACCGAAGGCCATTTTCACCTTCGAAACCAGCGAGGGAAAAATCCTGCCGGCGATCGAGCCCTCGCGCCGGCCGTGCCTGCTGTGTACCGATGTCCCGTGTGTTCCCGCTTGCCCCGAGGGCGCCCTGGTCAAACCCCAGCGCGCCGAGGATATCCGCATCGGAATTGCTCGCGTCAACCCCCGGACCTGCGTCACTTTCAAAGGCCAGATCTGCGATGAATGCTTTCAGGCATGCCCCTACCCACACGCCGCCATCATGATGATCGGCGGGCGCCCACTGGTTATGAGCGGCGCCTGTACCGGCTGCGGACTCTGCGAGAAAGCCTGTCCCGAACGCCCTCGGGCGATTGCAGTAATTCCGGAAAGGCATCTCGTTCCTGGGCTGAGAGTACCGAAGGGGGAAGTCCCGGCAGGGTAGCCAATCGCGTTACAGTTCGGTTTTCAGTGATTTCTACAGCTTTGCCTCTTGCTGCAAGGGCCGACCCATCAATTCATAGGTCAGATCCCTGGGATTGGTTTCGCCGGACAGTAATCTGGCCACACCCTCGGCGATCGGCATCTCAACCTTGTGGCGATGAGCAAGCTCTACCGCCGCCGGAGTCGTCCGCACACCTTCCACCACCTCGCGCATCGATCCCAGAATTTCATCGAGGCTCTCTCCCCTTCCGAGTCTCAGACCGACACTCCGGTTTCGTGACAGTCCGCCGGTACAGGTCAGAACCAGGTCACCCATGCCTGCGAGCCCTCGGAAGGTTGTGGCGTCGGCTCCCACTGCCACTCCGAGCCGCGTGATTTCATGCAAACCACGAGTAATGAGGGCCGCCTGTGTGTTCGCTCCAAGGCCCATTCCGTCGATGACACCGGCGGCAATTGCAATGGGGTTTTTCAGTGCCCCCGCGAGTTCTACGCCAACCAGATCCCGTGCCGCGTAGAACCGGAGGTGTTGATCTGAAAACGCCTCCTGCAATCTTGTGGCAACCTCAAGATCTGGACAGGCCAGCACCGCGAGTGATGGCTGGCCTTGTATCACTTCACGGGCGAAAGTCGGTCCTGAGAGTGCGCAGAATCGGCTCTGGGGCAGGTCCAAAACATCGAATGCCTGCTCGTCCATTCGCTTGAGGGTCGAGGTCTCAATTCCCTTCGATGACGAAACCATCACAACGTCAGAGCGCATACAGCCGATGAGTCCTTCCATTACGGACCGGCTGAACTGCACCGGCACAACCCATACCCAGGTATTGGAATGATGGCCTACTTCTTCGAGATCGGTGCTCGTTCTCAGACTTGGGTGAAGTTCCAGATCACTCAGAAAAACCGGGTTCCTGTGGCTGGAATTGATGCCCTCAACCACCTCCGGTTCCAACGCCCAGGCCAACACATCCAGGCCCCTTCGAGCCATTTGCTGAGCCAGTGCCGTACCCCATGATCCACACCCGAACACACTCACCTTCATCGTAGATTCCTCCTAGAAAACCTGCGGTTCCTATTAATTGCAGGCTAATGCCATTTTTCAAGTCCGATCTTCGGCTCGGTCCCGTTGATCAGATTTTTCATGTTGGAACTGTGCTTCAAGACGATGAGAGCCGCAACCGCAACAACGGACCACATAACCGTTTCCGGTGGATGTTGAATCCAATAGAGAACGATCGGAAAACAGGCGGATGCAACCATTGACGCAAGGGCCACGTAGCGTCCCACCAGGACCACTCCAAACCACACGAGAATAACCGCCCCGGCAGGCCCGGGTGCGAGAACCAGAAAGGCGCCGAGACCGGTGGCCACTCCCTTGCCGCCACGAAACTTCAACCATATCGGGAAGATATGTCCGACCACAGCGGCCAACATCGTGATCGCCAGCCAAAAACTGGCCGGGTCGTACCAGCGCATCAGGAGAACCGGCAGAGCACCCTTGCCTATATCGACAAGGGTCACTACGGCGCCGACTCGAAGACCCGCAGCACGTGCCGCATTGGTTCCGCCGACGTTACCGGAACCCAAGAGCCGAACATCCCCTCCTGTGACCCAACGAACCAAAAGCAATGCCGTCGGCATCGAGCCCAGAAAATAGGCGCCGACAACAATGATGATTTCTCCGATCATGCCAATGAGAACCTTTCAAGCGCAGTGTACACCGCCCCGGTGGGCCGCAGATCGCTCGAGAAGAGCACTACCTCAGTAAAGGCAACGGATTTCAGGCGGAGCCCTTCCGCCCAGTTCAGAAAACGCTCTGCAGCCCACGAGGGCCACGGCCGATTTAAGCGTGCCTGGGTGAGATGGAGGAACCAGGGGCGGGTCTCCGGGAGAAAGACCTGGGAGGACGCCGAGGCTTCGATTGATTCGACCACAGGAAGAACCCCGCTGTGGGCGCCACCGATCCACGCGACCCGCGGTCGCTTCTCACTTGGGAAAAATCCTCCACCCTGAAAATGAACCCGGGCCGCAGGCAAAAGAGCCAAAGCCGGCCTCAGACGAGCCGCAAGATCGATCAAATCATTCGGATCCACCTCTCCGAGGAACTTCAAAGTCAAGCGTTGAGCCTCAGTCCCGGTCCACCGAGCACGCGGGA
>JAIOSJ010000273.1 GCA_021107705.1 Thermoanaerobaculales bacterium
CAGGTGATACTCGGCCAGATCGGGCTCTCCGCTCTCTCCGGCCGCTGCCCAGGCGCCGGTCATCAGCAAATTGCCCTCCATCGCCGCCATCGCGCCGAACGTCCAGCAGGTACCGCCCTGTTGTGCTTTGACCGAGGTCACCAGGTTTTGACCATCGACGTCGCGCAAATCGAACTGGGACGGCAGCTGGGCGGCCGCACCACCGGCCACCAGGAGGGTAGGGATAGTGCTCGCAAGGAGGAGGAAATTATTCATCGATCACTCCGGGCCCCAGGGTGGAGCGCTTCGACAGTGTAACCCGTCTGGGCCGAACCGGGTTAATCAACGTGGAGCTTGAGCGCCGGTGTTTCGCGGAGTATGCTGGGCTTCCTGGCATGGTGCCATGAAAGGAAGGCATGGGTGGACATTCGGGTGCGGACGGCGCTGATCTCGACCGGGCTCAACTTTGTGCTGACGGTGGCCAAGTTCGTGCTTTTTGCAGTCACCGGCAGCCTCGCGATCCTCGCCGAGGCGTGGCATAGCTGCGCCGATGTCGGTACCTCACTGGTCGTACTGCTTGCGGTGCGGCAGTCCAAGGAGACACCGGACGGCATGTCCGAGACTGACGACGAGGCGCCGTCAACCGACGACGACACACCGCGGCCGGACGACTCGCCGCGAGTTGCGCGGCTGCGTTTGTGGCTGCGAGGGATCACCGCAGAACAGTGGGCGGCATTCGGGATCGGCGTGTTCCTGAGCGTCATCGCGCTCGGCCTGCTCCGCAAGGTGCTGCTCGGGGAACGCGCGGTCATCGCCTATCCGCTGCTCTCAGGAATCCTCTTCCTGTGCTTCGCGGTCGGCTCGTACTTCGTGTTTCGCTTCGAGACAACGGTCGGCCACTCGTGTCGGTCGGTCGGTCTGGTGTCGGATGGGCTCCACTCCAAGGCCGACATGGTCGGCGCCCTGCTCGCCGGTGTCGCCATGCTCCTGTACGCACTCGGCCTCGACGTCGATCGCCCGGTGGCGGTTCTGATCTCGCTTTTCGTGCTGTCGTTCGGGGTCGAAACTTTGGTCCACACAGTGGCCTCGATCACAAGTCGGAACGAACGGTCATTCGGCGAGCTGCGCACCGTCGCTGTCGTACTGTCCTTGTTCGAAAAGGAGCGATTGCACCGGTTCGCGGCGTGGGTCGAGAAGGGATCGTCCATTCCGGTCTTGAGCTGGGCTCGATCGGGCCTGCGTGGTCTTCGGTACCTTCGGTGGGTGGCGGCGGCAGCGGTCGTGCTCGGCTACCTGTCCAGCTCGGTCTACACCGTGGCGACGACCGATGCGGCATTCGTCGAGCGATTCGGTCGTCCGATCGACGGTGGACGCACGATCGGGCCGGGGGTACACCTCAAGGCGCCGTGGCCGATCGACCGAGTGGTTACCGTCGATGTGCACAGCATACGCACGATCGCTCTCGGCAACGTCACCAAAGAGGGGGCCTTTGCCCTCATCTGGACCCAGGACCACGGTATCGGCGAACCGTTCCTCGCCGGCGACAACACCTTGTTTTACCCCTACTTGCTCATACACTACAGGGTGCGCGACATGTTTACCTACACGATGAACCATGTCGATGCCGACGAGCTGCTCAGCAGCGTCGCCGACAGCGGCGTCTCGAGCCGGTTCGCGTCGATGTCATTCGACGACATCGTGGGGAGCGCAAGACGACAGCTCGAGGACCACGTCCGGAACGACCTACAGACAACGCTGGACGAGCTTGAGAGCGGTCTCGAGGTGGTTGGTGTCTACTTCAAGGACGTCCACCCGCCGATCTTCATCGCCGACGCCTTCGAGCGCGTGATCGCCGCCCGTCAGGAAAAGCAGCAGCAGATCAACATCGCCCACGGCTACCGCAACCAGCGCTTGCCCGAAGCCCGTGGCGAGGCGGCGCGCTCCTCCGAGCTGGCGCAGGCATTTATCCTGTCGCGGGTCCTACACGCCGAGGGAGATGCAAGTCGTTTCCTCGCGCGACGGGTGACCGGCCGCCGGCAGCGCGCCATCACCGAGCGGCGGCTTCACCTGGAGGCGATCGGGGACGTGGTCACGAACTCAACAACAGTGGTGGTCGATCCCAACGTCGGCATGCCCACGATGTTCCTCGACGGCGCGACACTGCGCGGCGCCGGCTCGTTCGTGGGCAGCGGTGCGACCGGTGCGATTGATGCGCTGGCTTGGACGACACCGGACCCTGAAGGGACGCAACGATGAAAAGGACGCTGATTCTCGTCATCGCGTGCGCCTGCGGCCTCATGCTGTTGGCGCTGTCTGTGTTTACCGTAACCGCCGGCGAATCGGTCGTCGTAACCCAATTCGGCAAGCCGGTAGCCACCGTCACCGAGCCCGGGCTGCGCTGGAAGCTGCCCGGGTTCCTACACCGCGTGCATCGCTTCGACGCCCGCATCGAAGTCTTCAATACTCGCCCGATTCAGCTCCTGCTCGGCGACAAAAACCCGATCATCATCACCACGTACGTGGCGTGGCGGATCGACGACCCACTGCTCTACCTACGTTCCCTGACCCTGCGCGAGACGGCACGCGAGAAGCTTTCCGACATGGTCGTGTCGGCCCTCGGAACGGCGCTCGCCGACTACACCCTCGACGACGTGATCAACGCCGAACCCGACAAGGTGCGGATCACCGAAATCGAGCGCTTGGTGCTCGACCGAGCATCCGCCCAGGCGAAGGACAAGTACGGTATCAACCTGGTTCGACTCGGCATGCGGCGGCTCAGCTACCCGTCAATCGTCGCCGAGGCGGTCTACAATCGAATGCGCGCCGAGCGCGAGAAAGAGGCCCGCAAGTTCCGAGCCGAGGGCACCGAGGCGGCCGACAAGATCGAGGCTACGACCGACAAGGAGGCGTCCCAGATCAAGGCCGAGGCCTACAAGGAGGCCGAGATCGTCAAGGGAGAGGGCGACCGAGAGGCGACCAGAGTCTACGCCCAGGCCTACACTCAAGACCCGGATCTCTATGACTTCCTGAAGTCGCTGGAACTGTATCGCAAGACCTTCAAACCGGGAACCACTCTGGTCCTGTCCTCGGACTCTGAGCTGTTCCGCTACCTGCACTCGCCGGAGGGGCGACCGTGACCACCCACGCGACTCTGCGCTGGTCGCTGCAGCGCACGGGCCGCTTCGCGCTGTGGATCGCGGCCGGATTGCTCGTGCTTTACCTCGCGTCGGGGCTCTTCACGGTCCAGTCGAACGAGATTGGGGTGGTCCTGCGCTTCGGCCGGGTGTCGGACCCGAAGGTCCCGCCGGGCATCCACTACTCTCTGCCGTGGCCCGTCGAACGTGTGGTCCGGGTACCGGTACGCAACGTCATGCGCCTGTCGGTCGACGACTTCTATGAGAGCAGTGTCTTCGCGTCGCACTTCGAGACGATGACCGGGCTGGCGTCCTACCTCGTCACAGGCGACAACAACATCGTCACCATCAGCTGCGTCCTTCAGTACTCGATCCAAGACCCTGCGAAGTACCTGTTTTCAATGACCGACAGCGAGCGCCCCCTGCGCACCCTGGCCGCCAGCACTCTGATCCACACCGTCGCCGGACTCGGCATCGACGACATATTGACGACCGGCAAGGCAATGATTCAGCTGACGGTCAAGCACGAACTCCAAACACTACTGGACGAACTCGACAGCGGGCTGGTGATATCGTTCGTCGAACTGCAGGACGTGCGCCCACCGGCGACGGTCCAGGAGTACTTCAACGACGTCATCAACGCCAAGATCGACAAGGAAAAAAAGATCAACAACGCGATCTCGTATCGCAATGAGGCGATTCCCAAGGCCAAGGCCGAGGCGGATCGCATGCTGCGCGGCGCCGAGGCCTACCAACAGCGCGTCGTCGCCGGTGCCGAGGGCGACTCCGAGCGATTCCTCGCCGTGCTCGCCGAATACTCCCGCGCGCCCGAGGTGACTCGCCGCCGGCTCTACCACGAGCTGCTTGAGGAAGTACTACCGCAGATCGAGCAAGCCACGGTGATCGACCGCGGCGCCGACGGCCCCCTGATCCGCATCGTCGGAGCGCCCGGAAGCAACTGACCATCGCTTAGGAGGGATTTCGCTACCACACGGTCGTACTCCAGTTCGTGGTGCCGTTGCTCTCGAAGCCGTCACTGAAGATGAGCACCGGCTCGAAGCCGGCGGTGCATGTCAGATCGGTGGTCAAACAAGCGTCATCGAAACCTCGGACGTTGACAGGTTTCCGCCGACTGGAGCACACTCGGTCAGGAAGTCAAGATGGCGTATATTATCCTCGGCGTTCTTGTCATCATCGGCGGCCGAGCGGCCGTCGATTTCATATACCGTCCTCGTTGATTCGTCGGCCTTGGTGATGGTGGCTGCAAAAGAACAGGATCGTCGAGCGATCGGTTTCGCGCAGCGCGCCCGCGATTTCGGTGCAAGCCGCTTTGCTATCGGCCTTTGTGGAGATCGTACTCAAAAAGGTGCTCATGACATGCCTCCTTTCAGTTCGTAACCCATATCGGCGAGAGCATCGAGGGCCTTGCAGGGATCGAGCGCTGCGGAGAGGGGTGGTTTTCCGTGAGATCCCCCTGGGAACCGATGATGCCGGAATAGACAGGCTGCGTCACAGTTGATCGCTGCTCATTTCCGCGAGGATTCTGCGGGCTTTTGCAGCCAACTTGCTTTCGGGAGCGAGAGTGACGACCCGTTCGAGCTGGTCACGAACGAAAGCCTGGTCGGCGTTGGTTTGCAGCAGCGCCTCGGCGAGGTAGAGGCTGATTGCCGGGTCGTCCGGGGCAATCCGGTGGGCCTGCTCCAGCGAAGTCCGGCCGAATTCCGGATTTCCGATTTGGAGATAGAAGACACCGATCGTCCCGAGCACCTCCGAGGAATAGGGGTTGAGGGTCATGGCGCGCTGGAAGCTTGCTCGCGCCTCCTCGAGCCGGCCCGAGTCCGCCTGGATGCGGCCCAGCCGCAGCACGGCCCGCCAGCTGCCGTCATCCAGGTCGATGGCCAGCTGCAGCCTCTCCATGGCACGGTCGAGGTCGCCGAGACGGGCGTAGGCCATGCCCAGGGTCTCGACCGCATCGGCCCGGTTGGGTTCGAGTTCTATGGCCCTCTCCAGAGCTATGCGCGCCTCTTCGAATCGGCCAAGCATGTAGTGGATTCGTCCGATCACACTGTGGGTCGCGGCATCGGAGGGGTTGATCTGGACGGCACGGTCAAACTCGGCGATGGCCTTGTCGGGGTTGCCGAGGCCGAGCTGCGCTTGGCCGAGCAGGTACTGCAGGCGGTAGTTGTCGGGGTCGGCCCCGATGCCTCGCCGGGCGACCCCGAGTGCATCGACGAAGTTCTGGGCGCGAAGCATCTCGCTGCAGGCATTAACGTAGTGCAGTGCGATCGCTCCGTCAAGTGGGTTGGGCATCTCTGCCAGCTCGTCGCGGCTGGGAAAGTCCTTGAGACGATCGGCGGCCCCACCGCCGCTCAGGTATCCCAGCGCCTCGAGCTTGGCCCGCGTCTCGGGGTCGATGCTGGTGGAAGCCGAGCGATCCACTTCCGGTGAGCTGACGCTGCGCGCGAGTTCGGTCAGCCGGCGGTCCATTTCGGCCGCGGCTGCCGGCCGCCTGGAGGCGATGTTGTAGAGCTCACCGGGGTCCTCCTCGAGGTCGTAGAGTTCGGGCTTGGGCGCCAAGATGTACTTCCACTTGTCGGTGCGCAGGCCGCGCAGGGGCGCCCACTTGAAGTGGTATTGGGAGAAGTGACTTTCGAGCATGG
>JAIOSJ010000134.1 GCA_021107705.1 Thermoanaerobaculales bacterium
GTTCTCGGAGCAGGTGGAAGGGGCTGGTCTCATCTGGGTTGGTCCTCCTGCGGACGCCATCCGCCTCATGGGATCCAAGACAGAAAGTCGCAAATTGGCGGCTGAAGTCGGTGTTCCGTTGATTCCTGGTCTCATGGATCCCTTGGAGGATCTTGCTCAGTTGGAAGCCTTCGTCGAACAACACGGTCTGCCGGTTCTGCTGAAAGCGGTGGCGGGTGGAGGCGGCAAGGGTATGCGGGCGGTGCATCGGCGGGAGGACCTGGAAATGGCCTTCGAACGGGCTCGCTCCGAGGGTGCGGCCTATTTCGGTGATGATCGGGTCTTCGTGGAGCGGCTGGTCCTTCGTTCGCGCCATGTCGAGATTCAGGTCGTTGCCGATAATTATGGCCACTCGGTCTATGTAGGAGAACGGGAGTGTTCGATACAGCGCCGCCACCAGAAAGTGGTGGAGGAATGTCCGTCGCCGGTCGTCGGCCCCGAACTCAGAGAGCGCATGGGTGAAGCGGCTCTCGCCATTGTGCGGGCTTCCGGCTATCGCTCGGTGGGGACCGTCGAGTTCCTGCTCGATTCCGAAGGTGCGTTCTACTTCCTTGAAATGAATACGCGCCTGCAGGTTGAACACCCGGTGACCGAGGAGGTTTACGGTGTCGATCTGGTAAGTGAACAGATCCGTGTTGCTCTCGGACATGAGTTGTCCTTCGAGCAGGCCTCTCTTCAAGCTCGCGGTCATGCGATCGAGTGCAGGATCTACGCCGAAGACCCCCTCCGGGCCTTTGCCCCTTCACCGGGCAAGATCACCCACCTCCAAAGGCCGTCAGGCCCGGGGGTTCGGGTGGATTCCGGGGTGGTCGAGGGGTCGATTGTGCCGCTGGAATACGACCCGATGTTGGCCAAGTTGGTGGTCTGGGGCGGCGACCGAAAGGTGGCGGTGGATCGACTGAGGAGGGCTCTCGGTGAATACCAGGTTCTCGGAATCTGTACAACACTGCCTCTGTTCCGTGCTCTCGCGGACATGGAGGTCTTCGCCAAAGCCGAATTTCATACAACCTTCTTGGATGAGCTGCTCAATTCGGCGGGCCTGGAGGAACTGCACGGACGCCAGGACCCCGAGGCTGAGGAGGCTTCTCTTATCGCCGCCGCGTGTCAGGCCGCGCTTGACGCGGGCAGATTGAAGGAAGACCTCTTTGATCATGCGGCGTGCAGCAATTGGTGGGCTGGTGGCTTGCGACAACAGCACGGGAGGTTTCCGCGATGAAGTGGACGATACGGGGTGCCTCGTCAGCTCACGAAGTCGAAGTGGAGCGGACCGCGCGTGGATTTATCGTCACCCTCGACGGGGTGCAGCGGGTGGTCGACTATCGTCTCCTGGACGGGTCCGTGGCTTCTCTCCGCTATCTCGACAACGGCCACTCTTTCCACGTCACCGCTAAGAGCCAGGGGCGGCGTCATTATCGAGTGGCGGTGGGCGAACGTGAATTCGATTGGCGGGTTCTGACCCCAGTGGAGGCGGTCGCCTCTGAAGCGGTGTCGAATGCCAAAGGGGCGGGGCGGATTGTTGCACCCATCCCAGGGAAGGTCGTCGCAATTCACGTTGCGCTGGGTGACGAGGTCGAGGCCGGCCGGCCCCTCGTGATTCTCGAGGCGATGAAGATGGAGAATGAACTGGCCGCCGAGAGGGCAGGCAGAGTTGCGGAGATTCATTTTGCCCCGGGAGACATCGTGGAAAGCGGCAGTGTACTCATCGATCTGGAAGAGGAGTGAGGGAAGCAATCGACGGTTTTTCGTCTTCTCCCCATACCGCGGCGGCCGGGGTGCGAGCGATTGTTGCGCTATGCACGGCATTTCTCCTAACTTTGCCCATAGCGGCGGCCTCAAGTTGGTGCACGATCGAGATCTTTGCCCAGGACGGTCACCAGAACCCTCTTGACGGAGTTGATGTAAGGGTCAACTCCGAACTCCTCTTCAAAGATCGACTCGTCTTGACCGGCGCCAACGGCGAAGCGATTGTGCAGGCGCTGCCGCCGGGGGAATATCGAGTCGAACTGACGCGTCCCGGCTTTCAGTGGTTTGAGGTTGAGGAGGTGAGTTGTCTCCCGGAAGCCGTCGTCAGACTCCACGTCACCCTCGAAGAAGTCGAGGGAGACGAAGTTGTTTTTCTGCCCTCTGGTCCGGTAGTAGATGTGGAATCTCTCGAGTTCAGGAGGGTCTATCCACGCGAAGCCCTCGATGTCCTCCCAAAGATCAGCCCTGGGGGCGACCGATTTCCTGCCGACGCCAACGAGGTTGAGGTTGAATCGAAAAAGGTGGGACTCCCCCTTTCGGCGCAAGCTTTCGTTGGTGAGAATCATTCATTTTCGTCCGGTACCGGTGGCCGGCGTCAGGTGGTTTTCCCACGTTTCCCGGACGCCGCAGGGGGTCGTCAATTGACGATCGATGTCGGCAGCGGCTCTGAGGCAACCATTCCAGGTACCCGCGGTTCGGCCTCGTTTCTCAGATTCAGCTCGGGGGCGCGAGCCTCCTTCGGCAGTGTTTCCGCCGATCGCCGGCTCTGGTCTTTCGTGGCCCTTGAGGCAGGTTTTCTTGACCGGCGGGATGAAATCAGCTTCGGCGGCGGTTCATCCTCCGAAGTCATTGACCGAGGTCACCGGTCGGAAGAAACCAATGGTCTCATCTCAGCAGCTCTGCGATGGCAGGCTGCCGACAGTGGTGAAATCGACGTCCGCTTGAGCGGTGGAGTCGTTGAGACCAGGGAAGCCTCTTCGGCTCTGCATGTTGTCCCGGAGTCGGAAATTCCGTTGTTCGATCGCGATGTGCGAGGGCTCAATGGTGTTCTCGGATGGTCTTTCGTGCCGTCTGATGTGGTTGCGGCGCGAGTGGAGGCGCTTTTCGACCGAGGGAGCGATGAAATTCAAACGCGAGGGAACGGCGTCCTGGCGCAGGATCAAACCACCGACGGCTCCTTCTCGGTCGGTCTTGGAAACGGAGTCTGGAGCGGCGCCGGCGCTCTGCCTTCGACCAATGATCGCCTGGATAAACTCGAAGTTGGTGGGCTGATCGAAGTCCTGGCAGGCGCCGGTCATCGCGTGACGGCTGAAGGGCGATGGCGTCGAGCCGATCGCAGCGTCGTTTTTCCTGCCGACTTCTGTTGCTCGGATCCGGATCTCCTCACGGGGGCCCGGCTCTATTGGAGAGACGAATTCGACTCCTATCTGGACCTTCATTCGGCGCCTCGGCGGACCCGGGGCTCCTTCACGGAAGGAAGCCTGTTCTTGCGTGATCACTGGCGGGTCAAGCCTGATATTACTGTGGTCTTTGGCCTTGAGATGCGCGATCTTCGTTTTGATGCCGGTGTTGATCGCGAGGGGTATGAATTTGGCGTCGGAGATACCTTGAGTCCGCAGCTGGGTCTTGTCTGGGATTTTGAGGGTAACGGCCGCTCCCGGGCATGGATGCAATGGGCTCGTTTTCGCCCGGACATCGGTGAGGCGGCACAATTGCGTATGGCCGGAACCCTTGATGCCGAGACCCACCATTATTCCGCCGGCGGGGAGGAGAGTATTCGGCCTCCCGGCGCGGTGATGGTGGCCTCGGATCTTGAACCGGCAGTCGAAGATCGGACCGTCATCGGCGTGGAGTATGAACTCCTGAGCGATTTGGTGGTAGGGGCCGCCGGTATCCATCACCGCCTGCGCGATGGCGTGGCGACCCTTTCAACCGATGGAGGGTTGACTTTTGAGGTGGGGAGACCCCGGGGTGACGACTGGTCGGAGGATCTGAGCTGGGAACGCCTGGAGGGTGTTTTCTGGATTCACAAAAGGCTGTCGAACGGGTGGCAGGCGGATTTTCTCGTGAGCTGGTCCCGTCTTCGAGGAACCTGGCCCGGCCCCGCGGAGGTGGACTTCGCCGATGTGAACCGGGAGGCCCTACGTGATGTGTTGGTCCCAGCCGCATTGGAGAACGCATCAGGTCGCCTACCTGGGGATCGCCGCTGGAAGACGGAGGCTTTCGGCTCGTGGACCTTCGAAGCAGGTCCTGTTCTGGGTGGACGACTGGGTTATGAATCGGGGGCCCCGATCTCGCGTTTGGGCGCCTTGAGCGACGGCTTCGGTCTCGATCGTCGTTTCATCGACGGTCGAGGAGGCGCCGGCCGAACCTCAGGTTTGTGGCGGGCGGATGTTGTGATGTCATGGCCTTTTGAAGTCGATTCCGGGGTTTTGGAGGCGCGGTTCGAGGCCGCCAACCTGTTGAATTCCCATAGGGCTGTGGTGCAAGATGAACGCTGGAGTTTGCTCGACGAAGATCAGGCCGCCGGTCTTGATCGTGAGGCCCAATACACGCCCGGCACCTGGGGAGAACCACTGATAACCCAGGCGCCATTGGAGATCCGGCTTGGGCTCGGCTACAGGTGGTGAGAAGTGCGGGCTAACGGCTCCTGCCTGCAATGGTGGTTTTGACTGCCTGAAAAGCCGCTTGGCGGGTGACCTGGTCCATGAGGCCTACCGAGACGGTATAATTGCCTGAATTCATGAAGAGGGCAGCGCTGATGTTCCACCTCTCATCCTTCAGGTTCTCGTACTCTGTCACCCGGAGGCGGATCTCATGGACCTGGCGTACGAGGTCGGACTGGCCGCCCCCTGAGTCACGAACCGCAACAAAGAGTACGGCCCGTCCGACATAGTCATCGCCCTCAGGAAGGAGAGCCACCCGATGGAGGGGAAAGGAGATGTCAATGGGAACGGTCCAACGATCCTCTGAGGCCGGCGCCGGCGTACCGATGATGGTTATGATCTGGAGGGGATTTTCCTCCACCGGGACCATCAGATTGGTTATGACTCTGTCCTGAACCTGAGTCTCCAAGCTCTTTTCGACGAACCTTCGGCGATAACGGACTTCGTATTTTGGGTGGTTCGGCAGTTCAATCTTAATTCGGTGAACCTTGTCGCCGCCGCTCGAATTCAAGGTGTATCCCAGGGAGTAGTAGGTGAACAGGTCGGCGGCGATGCGTTCAAACGCCTTGGAGAAATCGTTGGTATTGACAATCGCTTGACCGCCTGTGTTGTCTGCCATGTAGCGGAGGCTGTCGTTGTTGTTCTGGTCACCGACGCCGCCGGCGATGAGATCCTGGGGACCTGCCTGCTCGACGGAACCGATGGATGCACCCCTCAATCCTCCGGCGCCGATGGCGTAGAGACTCACCTCTTGGGAGTTTGCGGCTGAAGCCAGGCCTCGAAACTCCCGGGTCTGGTCATAACGATTCATCCGAGTCAGGGCAGCCGGGTCGTTATACGCGTTGGCGTAGGCATACCAAAGATCGACGGTGGGCACGAGCGGCAGACCGTTCGAGATGTAAATGATGGACTTTTTCCCGGGGAGGCCGGCCAACATCGTCACGGCTTGACGAATTCCATGGAGGGAGAAGAGGAGTTGATTGACCTCTTCGTCACCCAATGCCTCAATCTGTCCAAAGAGATAGCCCCGGTTGTTGGTCGAGGACCCGCTGGAACCTTGCTCGTCACGGCGCATCGTGTCAAGGAGTCGCTTGTGCTCCTGGTCCCGGGTGACCCGACCGCCCGTTTTCTTTCGTTGGGCCCGCAAGGCGCGGTGAATGAGTTCGCGGTCATCAGTGAAGTTCTGGGCGACCTTGAGGCTTTTGTCATAGGTCAGAACCATCATCTGAACTGGTGGGTGAAGATTTTCTCTGACGAATTCACTCGCACGGGAGAGCACCCGGTTGCGGTCAAGGGGACGGAGGTTTTCGTTGTCGACATATAAAACGAGGTATAGCGGTTGGTCAGCCAATGTCGGGAGAACCTCGGTAATTTCGGCATCAGTCTCCTTGGAGGAGGGGGCGGCCCCTTCTTCGGACATCTCATTCCGGCTGCGGAACAGCTCTTCGGTATAAAGTTCAAAGTGAGATATTTGACGTTCTTGGCCATCCTGGAATATGCGGAAATCTTCTTTGCTGAGCCCGGTGATCGCTTCGCCTTTCTTGTCCGTCACAAAGGCAACCACGTTCACCACGGTGAGTTCGATTTCCTCTTGGAAGCTCAGGCCGCCGATCGGTTGATTCTCGGGGTCGTTCTCGCGCCCGGCCTCTTCATTTGCGCCGACCGGAATACCTGAGGCGACCAAAAGAAGAGCAAACACACAAACTCTCAAGAAACGGCTCACGGGAGCACCTCCGCGGCGAGTGTAGATCATTCTCATGCGAAGCAGGATCCCACAAATGCCATCTGCGGAGTGGATGATGATCTTGGTCCTGGAAATCCGCCGGGCCAGGTACGTCGCGGATCGAGAGACCGAAGACAGTTTGCCACCCGTGTCCGGGAGGGGTACAGTCGCTCGAGGATCGACCGGGCGGCCGGAAATCCCGAGAATGAGGTCTTGAACATTTCGTGAGTATCTCCAACGACCGCAAGGTGGACGAACAGTTGGTTACCGCTTCCCTAGCAGGGGATGAGGCGGCCTTTGCTCAGCTTGTTCGCAGGTATCAGAGGCGCCTGACCGCCTTTCTGACCCAATTGGTCGGTGATCTTGAATTAGCGCGTGAACTGACTCAGGAAGCGTTCATCCGAGCATGGTCGGCTCTCGAGCGGTACGATCCTTCCTATCGCTTCTCCACCTGGTTGTTCCGGATCGGTCACAACCTCGGTATCGATCATCTTCGTCGTCGCCGTTTGCAGACGGTGCCCTTGGTCCGACAGGACCGGGATGGTGATGAGGTTGAGGTGGTGTTGCCGGAAAAGGGCAAAGATCCCTTTGGCCATTTGAAGAATGCTGAGCTTGCCCAGGCTCTACGTACCGCGATTCACGATCTTAGACCGGAATACAAGGAACTGGTTCTGCTTCGGCATTTCGGTGGCCTGAGCTATCAGGACATCGCCGACATGAAGGACATGCCGTTGGGCACCGTGAAAAACAAACTTTTCCGGGCCCATTCCGTATTACGAACTGCATTGGCGGACTTTCTGTGACCGCCGACAGGGAGGAACCCGTGAACCGGGATTGTAAATTGCTGCAACAGGCCCTGGTCGAAGTGGCAGGTGTTGTTGACAGGTTGGATGACGGATATCAGGAACATCTTCGTTCCTGTGAAACTTGTCGGGCCGTGGTGGCGGAGGAATTGGCCTTGGTACGACTTCTTGACGAGGCCGCGCCCCCGGAAGATATTGCTCTGCAGGAACAGATTCTTCTGACCCTGGCGGAAAGGCGCCTTCGCCGCAGGTGGCTCGCTGCTGTTCCGGTCGCTGCGTCTTTAGCCTTTGCTTTCCTCGGCGTGACCCTCCTGGGCGGAATTCCTGCCGGTGGCCTGGCGGCCAGTATTCCGGCCTGGTCCGGTGGGGGGTTGGTTGCCTTGATTCAATCTTGTGGCAATTTCCTCACGGCTCTGGCGGCCGCCGGAGGAGTCTTGGCGAATCTCATCACCATGCCATGGAGTGTTGCCGCGGCGGCGGCAGGGTTGTCCGGCATGGCGGGCCTGATCTTTTTGTCGCGGCGCTGGAAATATCGTCCGGTATGGTCCGCGCGCTCCTGATACCGGCGCTGATCGTAGGTGCGCTGTGCTCGATCGCCTTACCGGCGACTGCGGGAGACGGTGTTGTAGGCGTTGGCTCTGACCTTCGAGTGGATAACGAGGTTCAGGGTGATGCGGTGGTCCTGCTTGGAGACCTGATTATCGGTCCTCATGCTGACGTGCACGGGGACGCGGTTGCGGTTCTGGGTTGCGTGCGTCTGGAGAACGGCGCTCGTGTGCGCGGCAAGATCGTTGGTGTGCGCTCACTTTCGAACCTCGACCTGGACCCGGTCGCCGCCGCCGCCGCTGGTTCAACCCGTCTCGGTCTGATTTTGTTGGCGTTGGGTGCGTGGTTGTTCGCGACCAGTCTCATCGCCTACATCGGTCCGGCGTGGGTGCATGAGGGAGTACGCCAGGTACGGGCGTTGGGCTGGAGAGTGATTGTCTTTGGAGTGTTTTCCGCCGCTACCTTTCTCGCCGCTCTTGTTGCGGTCCTCGGTCTCGGTCCGGGCTGGGGAGTGCCGCTTTCCGGGTTGTTGACGGCTCTATTTGTCGGTGTGAAGATTGTTGGTATGACGGTCATCGGGGCGTGGCTGGGATCCCGGCTTCTTGTGCGTTGGAGCCGCGGACGTTGGCCGGTAAGCCTGGAAGTTTTTGCCGGTGTCCTTTTTCTGGTTGGGCTGCGGGTCGTGCCGGTGGTCGGTGGTTTGGCTTGGAATATTCTTTCGATTGTGGCTCTCGGCGCCGGCGCCTTCGCTTTGATTGCCCAGCAATCGCCAGTGACCCGACAGGTTCCCGCCAGGGCTGATCACCTCTAGGAAGGGTGTAGGGCATTGACGGCGGATGGATTTCGAGGGGTCGTTGTGCCATTTGAGGCGCATTCGAGACGCAGTATTCCCTGTGCGGGCCGAGGATGCAACGAAAAAGGGCCAACGACACCCGAAAGGCGCCGTTGATTCAATGCCCCACACCCTCCTAACTGGTCGCGTGAGGCGGAGCCTGTTATACTCCCCGTTCGTCCGGGTTTTCCGGGACGGGGGGAGTGTGCGTGCCGATTGACCTGACCCACATTGAAGACCGCTCAAAGAGCTTCGCAGAAGAAGTTGAGCTGGCGGTGGATCGTCTGGATCCCGACCTGGTTGCTGGGCCGATCCAGGTGCGTCTCGAAGGCAAGATTATACCGATGAACGAGTCGTTTCTGGTGGAAGCTTCTTTTGAGGCGAAGGGAACCCTCTTCTGCACGCGATGCCTCACACCGGTTGCCTGGACAGGGAATAATCGCTTTACCGTGGAACTTCGCTCATCGATTAATGATAGTGAAGAAGAAATCGAATTGGGCGAGGGAGATCTGGATGTTATCTTCCTCGAAAACAGTGAGTTGGACCTTAAAGATTTGGCCGCCGAACAGGTGATGCTCGGTCTGCCGATGCGCATTCTGTGCGATCCGGATTGTGCCGGCTTGTGCCCGAAGTGTGGCGGCAACAAGAACCAAGAAGGAAGTTGTACCTGCGAACCGGATGTGGACCCCCGCTGGGAGGCGCTGAGTGGGTTGCAGGGACAAAATCATAAGAGTTGAGAGAACGGAGTTAGAACAATGGCAAATCCAAAGAGTCGGATTTCCCGCACCCGACGAGATAAGCGTCGCTCCCACCACGCATTGACCCCGGCGGGTTGGAGCCTGTGTACCGAGTGTTTTGAACCCAAGCTGCCCCACCGGGTGTGTCCTCATTGCGGACACTACAAAGGTCGTGAGGTAGTTGTTGTCGAGGAACTCGACTGAGTCGAGATGCGCCTGATCGGTCTTCCGGCCGGTGAAGAGATTATTGCGGGCAGGAGTTTCATGAAACACACTCGCCCGCTTTTGGTGTGTTCGGAATACCTGCTCAGCGAGAAATTCCTATGACCAACAGTATCGCAATCGATGCCATGGGCGGTGACGGCGCCCCGAGCGTTGTTGTCGAGGGTGCTTTGGCCGCAGTTGAAGAACTCGGCCTGAGAGTGATTCTCGTTGGTCCGGCCAAGATTCTGCGCAAAGAACTCGGGCGTTTTCGTCCCCTTCCCGATCGAGTTGAGATCGTCGATGCGTCGGACGTTGTCGGCATGGATGATTCTCCGGTGTCCGTGTTGCGGACCAAGCGAGATTCCTCCCTTCTGGTCTGCGCCCGCCTGGTTCGTGACGCTCGGGCATCCGCCATGGTGACTGCCGGCAACACCGGTGCGGCATGGGTGGCGGCAAAAAGCACCCTCGGTATGATCCAAGGCGTCGAGCGACCGGCGTTGGCGGTGGTCTTGCCGAAGCTGGGAAAACAGACCTTACTTCTGGATGTCGGCGCCAATGTCGAATGTAAGCCGGAACATCTTGTCCAGTTTGCCGTCATGGGTTCTTTCTACTCCGAGAGCGTCCTCGGCGTCAGCGATCCGACCGTCGGTCTGATGTCGATTGGGGAAGAGGAGAGCAAAGGTGGGCCGAGGATTCGGGAGCGGTATCGGGTCCTGTCGTCGGCCGGCATCAACTTTGTCGGTACTGTGGAAGGGCGGGATGTCTTTGCCGGTGACGTGGATGTGATTGTCACCGACGGGTTCACCGGGAACGTAATTCTCAAAGTGGCCGAAGGCCTGGGTGAAATGGTCATCGCCGTCCTCATGGGAGAAGCTCGACGCTCGCCGGTGTATGGCGCCGGTTTGCTGATGGCGAAGGGCGCCTTTCGCAACCTTAAGAGGAAGGTCGATTACTCCGAGTACGGTGGCGCCCCCCTGCTCGGAATCAACGGCGCCTGTCTGGTGGCCCACGGTCGGTCCACGCCGGTTGCCATTCGGAATGCCGTGCGTTTCGCCGCCGACTATTCCGCAAGTGGTGTTGTCGGGCGAATCGGCGACAAGATCCAAGAGGTCTTGGAGATTGGCGTCGTCAAAGGAGAGAATCGAAATGAATGATGATTTTACGACGACGGTCCGCTTTGCGGGCCTGGGTCGATTCCTGCCCGAGAAAATCCTCACAAATTCTGACCTCGAGAAGATTGTCGAGACGAGTGATGAATGGATCACCACCCGGACCGGGATCAAGGAACGGAGAATGGTGGCCGATGGTGAGGCTCTGGTCGATCTGGTGGTTCGTGCCGGGGCGGCCGCTCTCGAGGATGCCGGCGTGGCGCCGGATGAGGTTGACATGATGATTGTCGCCACCGCGACCCCGGAGCAACCGATTCCGGCTTCGGCCGCGATCGCACAGCCGCGGATGGGTCTCGTGAACGCCGTGTGCTTTGACATCTCGGCAGCCTGTTCCGGCTTCACCTTTGCGGTGAACGTCGCCCGCCAGTTCATCGCGACCGGCAGCGCCCGTAACGTGTTGGTGGTCGGGGCCGAGTGTCTCACCCGCTACTGCGATTGGACTGACCGCAAGACCTGTGTGCTGTTCGGTGACGGCGCCGGAGCGGCGCTCCTCCAACCCGCTCCGGCAGGCGAGGGAATTTTGCAGATTGACTGGCGGACCGATGGAAATTTCTCCGACCTCATCTGTATGCCGGGAGGAGGAAGCCGAATTCCCCCCAATAGCCACGAAAGCATCGACCAGGGTCACCCCTTCATCAAAATGAAGGGCAACGAGACCTTCAAAGTCGCGGTTCGAGCTATGACTGAACTGAGCAAAGTCATCCTTGAGAGGGCGGGTATCGGCCCTGATGAGATCGACCTCTTTTTTCCGCACCAGGCAAACCAGAGGATCATTCAGGCTGTCGGCAAGCGTCTCGGCCTGACTGATCAGCAGGTTTTCTCCAACGTCGCGTACGTGGGGAACACCTCTGCGGCGTCGATTCCGATGGCGATGGCAGATGCCGTCGAACAAGGTCGGTTGAAACGTGGTGATTTGGTTCTTGCTACGGCCTTCGGCGGCGGTCTGACGTGGGGCTCCATGCTCTTCCGATTCTGAGAGAGAGGGAGAAAAGAGTGAAAATAGCAGCATTGTTTCCCGGCCAGGGGAGTCAGGCCGTTGGAATGGGAGCGGATCTGGCGACAAGATGGCCTGAGGCCTCAAAGATCTTCTCTGCAGTTGACGAAGGGCTCGGCTTGGATCTCTCCCGGCTGTGCTGGGAGGGCCCAAAAGAAGAACTTCGCTTGACCGAGAACACGCAACCCGCACTCCTCACCCACTCGATAGCGGCTTGGACAGTTCTGACGAAGCGCGGCCTGCGTGTTGGGGGAGTGGCAGGTCACAGCCTCGGCGAGTATTCAGCTGTGGTTGCGGTAGATGGCCTCGATCTGACCGACGCCGCGGCGACCGTTCGGGAACGGGGACGCCTGATGCAGATTGCGGTTCCGGTTGGGGAAGGCGCCATGGCCGCCGTACTCGGACTTGGCGATGAAGTAGTTGTTGACATCTGTGCCGCCGTCACCGTCGAAGGCCCCGGGGTTGTCGTCGCGGCCAATTTCAATTCACCGAACCAGGTCGTGATTGCCGGCGCAGCCGGCGCCGTTGAAAGGGCCGCGGATCGATGTAAGGAGGAGGGCGCAAGAAGAACCGTGCCGTTGCCGGTGAGTGCGCCTTTTCACTCCCCTCTGATGGCGCCGGCTCGTGAAGGTCTTGAGCCCACCTTGAATGGTCTTCAGCTCAGGGACCTTGAGGCGCCCCTGTATCGAAATATTGATGCTCAGCCGGTGAGGAAATCAGCTGAGGTTCGCGACGGCCTGATTCGCCAAGTGGATTCACCTGTTCTCTGGTCGGCCACAATTCGTCGCATGCTTGATGACGGTTTCGACACCTTTGTCGAGGTCGGCGCCGGGAATGTGTTGAGCGGCCTGGTCAGACGAGTCGATCGCGCGACAAAGTGTTACCCTGCGGGTACCGTTGATGATATTGAGAAGGCCCTGTCTGAAATTATCGGGTGAAGCCGAAACCCACAGTGGCCCATTGGAGGACTGATGGAAAAAATGTTTGAAAACCAGGTGGCAATTGTGACCGGCGCCGGCAGGGGCATCGGGCGGGCGGTTGCTGAACGCCTGGGGGCGAGCGGGGCAACTCTCGTGTGTACCGATGTCATCGCCTGTGACGAAACCGTTGCCGCAATTACAGCTGCCGGGGGCTCAGCCGAAAGCATGGTCCTGGATGTCGGAGACTGCGAAAATGCGGCCGCTGTGGTGAAGGAGATTCACGATCGCCACGGTCACATCGACATGCTGGTGAACAATGCCGGGATCACCCGCGATCAGCTGCTGATCCGCATGAAGGCCGAAGATTGGCGCCGCGTGTTGCAGATCAACCTCGACGGCGTCTTCAACGTCACCCAACCCGCCTCCAAGATCATGATGCGCCAACGCAGCGGCCGCATCGTCAATATTGCCTCGGTGGTTGGTCTCATGGGCAACGCCGGCCAGGCCAACTATTCAGCTTCGAAAGCGGGGGTGATCGGTTTTACCAAGAGTCTGGCACGGGAATTCGGTCCGCGAGGCATCACTGTGAACGCCATCGCGCCGGGCTTTATCCAGACCGCGATGACGGACAAGTTGAACGATGCCCAGCGGGAAGCCCTGGTGGAGAACCTCGCGATTCGACGTTTGGGAACCCCTGAAGATGTGGCCGAGGCGGTTGCCTTCCTCGTCGGTCCAGGAGCGAGTTACATCACCGGCGTCGTGCTCAACGTCTCCGGGGGGCTGTATATCTGAACCGGCGAAGCCGGAACCGATAAGAGATTGACCGACTCTGCCGGGTAGCAATCAGCTTCGCTGTTTGGATGACTCAAAGAAGTAGCGGGCTCCGTCAATGTTATCGTTGCGGAAGAACAATGTCGCAGCCTCACGCATCATCGACCCTAGGAAAAGGAAACGTGATCGACCGAGGGCAGTTATTCCGTCGCTGGATTCTGCCGGTCGCCGCGATTGCCATCGCGCTCGCCCCGGTCGCGGTGGAAGCGACCAGAACTACCCCGATTGATCCAGTCGTAGCGGCATCGAATCCAGTCCTCGACTATGACTACCGCTACAACGACTTGGTCCAACGTGATCAACTGACCGAAAACATATTCCGCCTCTACGACGATCCGGCGCACTTTGCGGCAGAAATCCTACAGATAGGCACCGTCCACGGATCACAGATCACCGTCAACGGAGACCACCAGTGTGTTGAACTGCCGGTTATCTGTACCTTTGCTGGGGACGGTGACCGTTTTGCGGAAGAAAGAAGCGATTTCTCCCGGAATCTAGCGTCGTACCTGAATTCGGCCGTTCCACGTTTTGATGTCTTTCTCTTCCAGGGCCTCTGGACGGATCCAGTTACCGGGCTCAGCTACGCGAGGAACAGGTGGTACGACGCGAGAACGGCGAGCTGGCTCTCTGAGGATCCGATGGGGGCGGTGGATTCGCCCAATCGGTACGCATTTGTAGCTTGGGCACCCCATATGGGGCGGGATCCTATGGGTCTTGAGGTGAACATCACTCCCAAGGGCAACTTTATCGTCACATATGAGGATGGTTCTTCCCGCATCTTCAGTGCAGACCGGGTGGCCGGGAATCCAGCAGCTGTCGATGCTGCGATTCTCGATTCCGTCGGCGGCGACAGGGCCGCGGCGGATTTTGATTTGCAGGTTGGTGTAAGTAAGTGGGATTTCTATCAGCGGAAAAATCGGCATGCGGCTGACCACGAAATCATCTACCAGGGTTTCGATGGTGACGACCGTCCAGAATATGCAATTTATGGATCGGGAGACGTGGTATCGGCTGCCGGTGATATCCAATCGGATTACACTGTTGAGGCCTTTGCCATCACCTTGGTCACCGGAGGTTACGCCGCCGTGGCTGCCCGAGCTGGAGGCGCGACCGCTGGCCAGGCTACGAGGGCGTTTGTCACGAACGTAGCCGATGATCTGGCTGGCGAGGCAATGGGTGTTAATCCAAGCCTTGTCAAAGGTGCGGGTGACTTTGCGGCTGATCGAGCGGGGAGGTTGATTTCAGGGGGAGGTCCTGGGAGTGGACGATGGCAGAATAAGATTACCAAGAGCGGTCGCCCCCACAAGAAGCCAGGACCCAAAACTGATCCCAACGCACCGCACAATTCGAAGATTCAGGAAGTTATTGCTCGCATGAAGTCCCAAGGTTTCGAGCATATTGGCGGCGGGAAACGAACAGAGATTTCGATTCCAACTCCGGGAGGATTAAGGCCATATCGCCGTATGGACGCCTCATTCCGAGATCCAAGATCAGGAAGCGTGATCCATTACAACGTCGGTCAGACAAATCTTCGTGGTGATCCGATCATGCGAGAAAGAAAGGCTTTAGTTGATGTCATGGTGCATGGTGAGGGTGCTTTCTCAGACTACCTGGTTATTTTCGAAGGGTACAGACCTTAGATGGCCGAATTTAGGTTTTTCCTGGACCCGGAGGAGTTTCTAAACATAACAGCTTCCCTAGATGATGTTGTGATCATCGGGCGACGATTCACCGATAGTGGCCTTTCGCCCGGATATTATCTTCTTGACGACCGGTCATTTGCAGCATATCAGGCAGGCAGGTTTCGTGAAATGATCATCTCCATTCAAGGCAAACCGCTGTCTGCTGAAGATTGGGATTTTCTTGATCGAGAAGAACCAAATCTTCTGGTGGTTGAGGGTGGTCGTTTAGTCGGTGATGTTCTTGAGGGATGGAAAATCCGGACATTCGCAAAGCGTTCTAATGCAGTCCCTGAGTTTCGTAGACTGAAAGGAATGATCAAACAGTTAGATGGGGCATTCGGATTCAGGGATGATTCTGGGACGTTTTATCCCGAGATATTTGTGGCCAAAAGCGCGAGGAAATACCGCCTGAGTTTGCGAATATAGCCGAACGCGGACCATGACAGAAGACTCCGAAGGCTTGGAAATCGGCATCGGTGCCAGGAGAAACAAAGTTAACAAAGTAAGCGAGGCCGGCGTCAGCTTGCCTTTTCCCTTCTTGTGCCCGTGGAGGAGGCTGTCCCCCGCAAAAACTCCATCCGAGTGATTCGGGAGGGCCGAACATCGGTACCAGGACAGTCCTTCCAGTCTTTGTAATAATCCTCTGCCTAATCACCGTTTGATATCAAGCTTTTGTACCCGGCCATCGCGGAGCGATTTCCAAGCAAAAGCTGGACTTTCGTGTACGAGTACTCGTC
>JAIOSJ010000245.1 GCA_021107705.1 Thermoanaerobaculales bacterium
CATCAAGGAGGACTTGTGCAGAAAAACACCTTAACCCAGTATGTACTCGGAACGACTCTGATCTTCTGCATTGTGGTCGGTGCACCGGCACCGGTCAGTGCGCAGAACCTGATCGACAACGGCGACTTCTTCTACGACGTCGTCGGCTGGACGATTTGGGATGTGAACAACGCCACGGCTCTTTTCCGGGGGGACGTCGGCAGCACACTGGGCGGCGGCACCGGACCCGGGTCGATGGAGGTGCAGGTTCAGGTCAAGTCCTTTATCCAGTGGGACGGACCCTACCAGTACACGACAGCAACTGTGGGCAACCAGTACACCGTCGAGGCCAGCGTCTTCGTGCCGGACTCGGCCGACAACCTAGCCACCGAGGCGACCGTGGTCGTTGCATTCATCGGTGAGGGCCAGCTCAACCTCGGCGACCACCAGTTTCACGCCCCAATTCCTTCTGCGAGAGGGGTGTGGTCACGCATCTCGGAGTCGATCACTGCGCCGGAGGACACCATCAAAGCTCAGATCCGGCTCAACGTGGTCACCCCGGCGATGGACAATGAAGATCGCCTGGGCATAGCCTACTTCGACGATGTTCTCTTCTACGATCAGGGGGCAACCCAGGCGACACAGGCACTCTTCCTGCCCGCCGCCGCTTCGGCGCCGGGCGCCGCAGGCACCTTCTGGTCCACTACCGGCTGGTTTGCCAACAACGTCTATGTCGATGTCGATCTGGCGGGTGCTTTCCTGGCTCAGGAGCAGGACAACACGGCGGCATTGTCGGCTCTGACGTCCATCGGTACGGTCCCTGCCGGCGGGTTCCTTGAGGTCGAGGACATCGTTGCTCTGCTCGGCGAATCGGGCGTGGCCGGAGGTGTCTACATCGAAGCGACCGCTGAAGGGGATGGTGGGCTGCCGCCGGTCCTGGTGCGAGGCACGAGCTACACGTTTACGGAGAACACCCAGGGACCTGGGGCCTATGGTCAAGGCCTGCCGGTGGTTCCTGCAGGCGAAAATCACCAGGTCTCCATCCCGGGCGTGTTCCAGAGTACGGACTATCGAACGAACATCGGTGTGCTCAATACCTCCGGAGAAGAGCTGATCCTCGGAGTCAGGGTCGTCAGTGTCGGCGGCGGTGAGCTGGGTGCGCAAGACTGGACCCTCGAACCCTACGAGTGGAAGCAGGTTCCGGTGACCGCTCTCGGTGTGAACAGCGCTGCCGGGGGCTTCGTGACCATGACCCGGATGTCAACCACCGGCACCTTCCGCGGCTACTGTTCGGTGGTCGACCAGGAGACCGGCGACGCGGTCTACACTGCCGGCCAATAGACGGGTCAGTCCTGAGGCCGGCCGCCGAGTTTCTTAAGAAGGGTTCCAGGAACGCGCATCACGCGCTTTCCTTTGATGGCCACCTGAATAATTTCAGGTTTGCGGATGTTGCGGAAGGACAAATTCCGCAAGGTCCGCAAACCTGGAACTCTCTCCGAGGCATGGCGCCACTACCATCCTTTCAGACGATCGGAAGTACAATAGAATTCATGACGAACCTTCGCCCGATTCTGTCCGTATTCATCGTTGCCGGCCTCGTTTTTCCGATGTGTGTCGCGGCCGATCCACCGCCCGACTACTACGCAACCGTGGACGACTCGAACTCATCCGTGTTGCGCATCTCGCTACACGAGGTCATCGACGATCACACCCGCTTTCCGTACACTGCCTCATCCACCGACACCTGGGATGTGCTCGAATTGGCAGACCAGGACACGGCAGACCCCGGCAGCATCCTCGACGTGTACAGGAACGCCACCTACACCAAGGTTGGCGGCGGCAACGCCTTCTACAACCGCGAGCACACGTGGCCCAAGACCTACGGCTTCCCGGACGACTCCTACGCCAACTACCCCTACACCGACTGTCATCAGCTGATGCTCTGCGACATCAACTACAACTCGGACCGGGGCAGCCGGTTGTTCGCCACCTGTGACGAATTCAGCAACGAGGACTCGACCCTCGACAACCATGGGATCGGCGGTGAAAGCGGCACCTATCCCGGCAACTCCAACTGGTACACCGGCAGCGACGGCCCCACCGGTTCGTGGGAGACATGGAACGCCCGGCGCGGCGATGTCGCGCGAGCTCAGCTCTACATGGATGTGCGTTACGAGGGCGGTGTCCACGGTGTGACCGGCCACGCGGAGCCGGACCTGATTCTGACCGACAACCGGTTGCTCATCCAGTCCACCTCCTCCAGCCCCGCCTACATGGGCCTGCTGTCGGTGCTGCTCCAGTGGCACCTGGAGGATCCGGTGGACGACACCGAGCGGCAGCGCAACGACGTCGTCGGCAGCTACCAGGGCAACCGCAATCCGTTTGTCGATCATCCCGAGTGGGTGGAGTGTGTGTTCCTCGACACCGGTTGCGCCCTCCTTCTCCGCGACGGCTTCGAATCCGGCGATTTCGGCGGCTGGAGCGCCGTCGTGCAGTAGGGGAGGGTGACGGTTGAGGTCGGGGAGGTTCGAGTTCCACCGACCTCCCGGTCGTGGGCTTGGCCCCCGGCGTCGGCACGATCCGCCTCGACAACATGACCTTCGACGGCCGGGTTCCGGTGGAACTGGTGGTGTTCGAGGCGCGTTGAGCATGGCACCTTTTCTGTTAGGTGCAACCCATCCAGCATCTCCGCCCGGGGGCGACTGCAGTTTTGGCGCCGAGTTCGTTGCGGTACGGCGAGAACTGAACGGTTCCAGGTATGCGCTTCATGCGCTTTTCACTATGGAAGAACTCGATCGTTCGGCTCGCGCCTGCCGGGTCGGGCGCGTCATGAGTCCCTACGTGGAGGCGATAGTTTCATGAATGG
>JAIOSJ010000160.1 GCA_021107705.1 Thermoanaerobaculales bacterium
CTGGCGGCCGCCCAGACCGCCAACCTGGTCAATCAGACGGCCTTGGGTGGCGGGATCGGTGTGTCGCACAACACGGCACGCTCATGGCTTTCGGTACTTGAGGCCGGCTATCTGGTCATGCGATTGCCACCGCTGCACCGCAACCTGAAGAAGCGGGTCGTCAAGGCGCCCAAGCTGCACTTTGTTGACAGCGGCCTCGCCTGTTGGTTGCTGGGGATCCGAACGCCCCAGGAACTCAGGCGCCACCCGTTGCGTGGTGCACTGTTCGAATCATGGGTGGTTGCCGAGGTTCGGAAGGCATTTGCCGCCAATGGTGTGCGTCCGCGGCTCCACTTTTGGCGTGACCATCGCGGTCGCGAGGTGGACCTGGTTGTGGACCGCGGCCGTGACATGGTTGCAGTTGAAGTGAAGTCCGGCGCCACCATCCATCCGTCGTTCTTCGGTCCGCTGGAACACTTCGAGGCCCTGGCTCGCGAAGCCGTGCCACATCCAGAAGAGGGCGTGCAGCAAGTATTGGTGTATGGCGGCAACCGCCAACAGCAGCGCTCAGCGGGTCTGGTACTGCCCTGGGACAAGGTCGAAAGCTACCCGTGGATTGGAGTATGAACCGTACTCATTATTAGAATGGTAATTGTTTCTGTATCTGATCTCGTACCAGGTCTAACCTTCCTGACTTTGTTGTAAATTCCACCTGAGAGGGACCCGGTTCTCGCCAAACGTTTCGAGGATTTCGGCCGAGTTCTGATAGAAAAGACGGAGAGGGAAAGCACCTGACGAAGAAGGTTAGAAACGGTGCCAGGCTTTGGGAAGTTGGGAAGTTGGTTGTCATTCTGAAAGACGTTCCTCAATCAGGTCCCATCGTTCCCGATATCATTCAATGTTCCAACCGGAAACCGAACTGACTCGAATTCCCTCTGGCGCTCTTGTCATGTTTCATGGCTTTTGGGCGACCCTTCATCGAGGATGGGTTCCTTGATCTTCAATGCCCAGTGTAACCCAAAGAAAAAACCACTGTTCTCAAGACACTTAGCCGTTTAAATCCCCCAGCCACCGTTATAACCACAGAACCACCGCTCAAACGAAAAACCTACCGTTTGGTGGGTGAGAACCCTTGTGGGGTTCGAAACCACTGAACCGGAAGCTGCCATCTGACGCTGTAGCCTGCCCCGGTCGCTGACCCTGCCCTTGAACCCGCCAACTGATCCTGCCCCTGTCGCGGCCCCAGCCCCTGTACCTGTTTGTTGAATCTGACGCAGCCCACTTTCCCGGGCGGCTTAATTGAAATCTGGGCAGGCTGGATCATGTGCCTTATAATGGTTCCGGAGGATTGATGTTTGAAGGAAATCTGAGCATTGAGGAAAATGTCTTGGCTCTTGAGCCTCGAAGACGTGCTCAGTTGGCGGCGACTCTGATTCAAAGCCTCGAGGCTGCTGATGTTGACGCCATAGAGGCTGAAGAACTCGAGGCTCTCTGGCTTGCCGAGATTGAGGACCGTATCGCCCGGGTCGAGTCCGGGCAAAGTCAGTCTATTCCCTGGAGTAAAGTTAAACAACGGTTGCTCAACAGAGACAAGTGATCCGAATTCATTTCGACCCCCTTGCCGAGGCCGAACTCTCCGAAGCGGTATCTCACTACGATGAAATCTCGACAGAACTTGGTGACGCGCTACTTGCCGAAACCGGCAGGGTTGTCGAGCAGTTACTGGATTTCCCTTTGTCGGTCCCAATCTGGAAAGGAAAACTCCGACGGCGACCTCTCGCCAGGTTTCCGTACACACTTGTATATCTCATCGAAGAAGATTTGATATTCGTCGTGGCGGTGATACATCAGGCTCGGGGGCCGAAACACATTGCCGGCCGGTTGGACAGGCTGCACCGGCGCGGGAATCCACAGGGCAAAAGCCATACATAAAAAAACGGCGGCCCGAAGGCCGCCGTTTTATCGTTATAAGAACTCGATCGCTTACACGAGACCCTGGTCGATCATGGAATCGGCGACCTTGAGGAAACCGGCGACGTTGGCGCCCATGATGTAATTGCCCGGGTCGCCGTACTCGGCGGCGGTCTCGACGCAGGCGGTGTGGATGCTCTTCATGATGCCCTTCAGGCGTTGATCCACTTCCTCGCGAGTCCAGCTGAGGCGCAGACTGTTCTGCGACATTTCCAGACCGGAGACCGCGACACCACCGGCGTTAGCCGCCTTGCCCAGACCGTAGAGGACCTTGTTGGCCATATAGACCTCGATCGCTTCCGGCATCGACGGCATGTTGGCGCCTTCGGATACGCAGAAGCAGCCGTTGGCGACAAGGGCCTTGGCATCGTCGCCGCTGACCTCGTTCTGGGTCGCGCAGGGCAAGGCGATGTCGCACTTGACGTTCCACACACCGGCGCCTTCGTGGTACTGGATGCCGGAGAATTTGTCGGCCATCTCACGGACCCGGCCGCGACGGACGTTCTTGAGGTCCATCAATTCGTCCCACATGTCCTTGGTCATTCCGTCTTCGATGACGATGATGCCGGAGGAGTCGGAGAAGGTGACCACCTTGGCGCCCAACTCAAGGCACTTCTCGGCGGCGTACTGAGCAACGTTTCCGGAACCGGAGACGGTCACACGCTTACCTTCGAAGCTGTCGCCGCGGGTTGCCAGCATCTCCTGGGCGAAGTACACCGCTCCATAACCGGTAGCTTCCGGCCGGATCAGGCTGCCGCCCCAGTTCAGGCCCTTGCCGGTCAGAACGCCTTCGAAGGCATTCCTCAGTCGTTTGTACTGACCGAACAAGTAGCCGATCTCCCGACCGCCGACGCCGATGTCACCAGCGGGCACGTCGGTGTTGGGACCGATATGGCGGAAGAGTTCGCTCATGAAGCTCTGGCAGAAACGCATCACTTCAGCGTCGGACTTGCCCTTGGGGTCGAAGTCCGAACCGCCTTTGCCGCCGCCCATGGGAAGCGTCGTCAGTGCGTTCTTGAAAAGCTGCTCGAATCCGAGGAACTTGAGGATGCCGAGGTTAACCGTCGGGTGGAAACGCAGACCACCCTTGTAAGGGCCGATGGCCGAGTTGAACTCGACGCGGAAGCCCTTGTTGACCTGGACTTCGCCACGATCATCCATCCAGGGGATCCGGAAGAGAATGACCCGCTCCGGCTCGACGATGCGTTCGAGGATCTTGTGATCAAGATATTTCGGATGGCGCTCGAGGACCGGGATCAGGCTCTCGACAACCTCCTCCACGGCCTGGTGAAATTCACCTTCGGCCGGATTCTTGGCCACAACAGTGCGCATAAATTTCTCGGCAAACAGTTTTCCGGTGGACGACATCTCATACCTCCACAATAAATTTAGCGAGCGACCAGTTCATCCGGTCACCGCTTATGGGTAATTTTGTCTCGATTATTTGGGGAATTTTCCCCCGGTGGAACATCTCGGTTTCATGAGCCCATTTCGTCATCACGTTCAGTGTGATCTTTGTTTTCCTGAATGTCAACCATGAATATCCCAGAAAAGAGGAGGCGACAGATTCACGTTCGTAACTCTATTGAGAGTTTTTCTCAATAGAGAAATCCTGACCTTGGGAAACGCAGGCGGCCCGCTGGGGCGTGCCGGGTTTCAAGCTTTTGCGGCCTGCCGTTTCGTTTGAGCGGGGGCAAAAGGTTGAACCGGGCAACCCTCGGGAAGGGCATTCAAAATCGGCTCTCCCGGAAACGAAGCAGGCCGCCGCTCGTCTCGTTTGCGGGGCCGGGAATCCGCCTGTATGACTTCGCCATCCCGGCCCCGCAGACGGGGCGACGCTGGGTCGCGAAGCGAACCAGAAGGCCGGTGCTCAATAACAGCCGTTCCTCACTCTCCCTCCCCACCCAGAATCACACCCGTACCCGTTTCTCCATCCACCAAGACCTGCAGTGGGGATTGCAGCCGAATATGGCGAATCCCACCCCCGAGACTCTCCTCGATGCTGGGTTGACTCCTGAACCACGGCCAGTTGATGCGACCCCTTCCGTCAACGGCGTGAACTGCAAAGAAGGTCACTCCAAAACAGGTGAGGTTGTGAAAAAAATGTGAACCGAAGGAGGGCTCGACCTGAAGATCGACGAAATCAGTTTCGACGATGACCCTCGCTGAGGAAATCTGTGACCAGGTGACGGGAATCCCGAGCCATGGATCCCTGGAACCCCAACGCCCCGGGCCCACCAAGACACACTGTCGGCCTTCGGCCCGAAGCTGGGTGTTGAAGCTCTCGATAGCTGCCGCCGCCTGAACCGTCGTACTTCGTTCGAAATTCTCGGGGTCCACCACGATGAGATCCGAGATGCTCTCCCGGCGACCGTGCCCGAGGGCCACCTGAGTACAGACCAGAGCCTGCTCGAGTTCCTCCTCTGAGAGCCGAACGTCATCGTGTACCGCCTCGACAACCAGAGGCCGCATCTGGACGACGTGGAACACCTGTTCCTGCCCAAGACCGGGCTCCAACTGAACCGCAAACTCCATCTCTGCCGGCGAAGCAATCCCTTCTTCCCCCAGTTTCAAGAGATCGACCATCAACTCGGGCAGGTCGAAGGGTCGTCCGCGCAGAATCGGCGCAAAGGTGACGAGGGGAGCGCCACCTTCGTCATACCCTGGTGAAATCGCGTCATTCTCCCGACGATAGGTCGAAAGCAAGGAACGAGCGCTGCCGTCAGCCACTGCGGCGATGATCTCCAATTGCAGCAGGTTGGCGTCGATCTTCAAACCCGGAATGGTGTCGTCCCGCGACATGTCCAGGGCATAAAAGCGCCTCTGAGCATTTCGCAGCACGTCTTTAACCGCAGACATCTGGGGCAGAACCTGGGGGCGTTTGGGACAGAACCGGAGGGCCTCAAAACCTTCGGCCACCGCTTTGCCGAGACCGAGAGCGACCTGGGCAACACCATCTTCCGGCTTCATGTCTTGAAAGGGATAGAAATTGTTCGATGCGGCGGTGCCGGAGAAGGTGGGATAGAAGCGGCTTCCGTAGTCCTTGCCGACAAGACGCTGGACCAACACCGCCATGCGCTCCTCCTCGAGACGATAAGGGGTGCTCTCGAGATAGGCCCGTGCGGAACTGAAATAGGTCGAGGAGTACACCACCTTGACGGCCTCGAGCAACTGTGCCAGACGCACGTCGAGGGAGGGATGGTTGTTCGGCAGCATGATGGTGGCATACACGCCGGCAAAGGGCTGAAACAATGAGTCCTCGAGAATGCTGGAGGAGCGAACCGCCAATGGTTCTCGCACCACTTCCAGGAACCGCGCAAGATCACTGCGAATACCCTGAGCGATGCGAGTGGCACGGAAGCGATCGAGAATTTCCTTGTCTTCAAGGTCCGGAGCTTCCTGCACAATCGAACGCAGTTCGTTGATATGGAGAAAATCCTCGAACACGTCGCTTGCGAGGGCCACTGTCTGCGGAATCTCCACTCGGACACCCGGTAGACTCACATCGTCGTAGGCCAACAATTTGTGCATGAAGGCAAGACCACGACCCTTGCCGCCCAAAGATCCGGCTCCGATGCGGGCGAAGGCGACAAACTCGTCGAAGCGCCTTTCGTCGAAATCGGTCGTGACGTGACTCTGAATTTGACGCAGATACAGTGTGAAGGCGGTGAGGATGAACTCCCGTAAGTCTTCAGCATCGACAAAGTCGGAAACCTGCCGTGGTTTCAGCAGTGCAGCCAGCTCAAACTCGGTGCGCGCTTTCAACCATGCGGAAAAGTGGTTCAGGCCCGCGTGGAAAAGCAGACTCTCACCGGGGATATCATGCAGCACGCGAATCATCTCACGCATGTCGGAAACTCGCCCAACGGCAGTGCCGTCCGGCAGGCGGAAGATGAAATCGCCGAAACCGAAGTGCTCGAGAATGAACCGCCGGATCCCCTCGAGGAGATCGGGGCTCTTCTTGTGGAGGAAAGAGATACCAAGTTCTTTTGCCGGATGACTGAACCGCTCCTCGACGCTTTGGAGCAATATCGGCAGGTGTGGGTCGGCCTCGAGGATCCTTTCGGCGAGACGAAGTCCCGCCTCGGGTTCGAGTTTTCCGCCGGAGGGGAAACCGATGTCGGAGATGATCCCGAGGACATTTTCTCCATAGCGTTCGTAGAGACCCCAAGCCTCTTCCGCCGACTGAGCGAGCAATATCTTGGGCCTCGCCCGAATACGCAGCAGCCGGTGCGACAGATTCAAGCCCTCGGCCATGAGACGGTTCGTCTGCGAGGTCACCTCGTGGTAGATCTTCGGCAACAGACTCGAATAGAAGGGAACCTCGTCCTCTATCACGATGATCACCTGCACACCGCCTTTGAGGATGTCGAAGTCGGCGTTCTTGAGATCTTCGGCCTGTTTGATGAGCGCAAAGAGTGATGTGACGTCTCCCTGCCAGAGAAAGACGAAGTCGAGGATATTTGACGTCCGAAGATCGGCCGCGACGGCAAGGTCCCAGACATGGTAGGCCAACATCGCCACCGGAATTCCGGGGTGATCTTCCCTGACCTGAGTCAAAAAGGACTTCAGGCCGGCGTCGCCCACACGCGCCGAGGTCACGACGAGGTCGAAGTCCCTTTCCTCAAGCAGCTGGAGGGCTTCAGTCGCCATGCCGGCCCGAGTGAAGCGGGGCACATAACGCAAATTGAGTTCGAGATTTCGGTATTCCTCGAACAGGAGTTCCGTCAGTTGACCGTCCTCTTCCAACGCGAAGGCATCGTACCGAGAAGCCACGATCAAGACCTCGAGCACGCGCCATTGCATCAGGGAGGAAAACTCCTCCGTTCCCATGCCATACCTGCTGGAGAGTCCAAGCTCCGGCCGAAGTTTCTCCGTTGAATCCATATGACCTCAGGATCGAGCCTAGCAGGTTCCCATTCGGAAACGATATCCGGCATCTACAGCAAAATCACCTGGACAACGAATGCCCCGGCCTTGCGGGCTTACAATGGGTGCGCTTGGAGGTTGGGCATGTCCGGTTCCCCGCTGATGGGCTCGGCAACGGGCCCCATTGATCCCGCAAGACTGACGCAGGCAATCCTGGCTCTGGCCGGAGCGGAATTGCCCCGAGTGGAGTTCTTCCGCCAACTCAGCGAAACGCTCGCCGGTGTCGTACGTAGCGGTGCGGTCGACCTGTGGGTGGTGGATCACCAGGCATGGCTCAGTTTTCGCTGGACCCGCGAGGAGGGGTTTTGCGCTTCACGACTTGCGATGGACCGGAACAGCAGACTCGAAGATCTGTGTGAGGCCGCCGGCCTCGTTGCCGAGGGATGGGATCACGAAGTCCTCACGGTCCGCCCTGCCGCCGAGCCCGAAGGCGCCAGCGTCACGGTGCTTCCCCTGATGGCCGGCGAGGAAACCGCCGGCTGGCTTGCCTTCCCGAGCCCGGAGCCCGCCTATCTCATCCGCCGCGAGGCCGAGGCTTTTCTGCGCGCCTCGGAGACCCTGGCGATCGCGTTGGAACACCAGCGTCTCCTGGCCGCCCTGAGGGAAAGAGTGAAGGAACTGACCTCAACCTACGGTCTGTCCCGCCTGGCCCATGGTTCAGAACCACTGGGAACACTGCTCGTCAAAGCCGCTGAACTCATTCCTCCCGCCCTGCAGTTTCCCGAGGTGGCCGTTGCCTCAATCGTGCTCGACGGCGAGGTCCACGGCACGGTTGCGGATCGCGCCACCTTACAGCTGCGCAAACCTCTCGTGGTCAACGGCGTCGAGAGGGGGTGGGTGGAAATGGCCTACACCGAGGATCGACCGAGGGTCGGCAATGAGGTCTTCATGGCGGAAGAACAGGAACTGTTGGCAACGGTCGCACGCCAGCTGGCCGGCCTGATCGATCGCCGACAGGCGCAGGAGGAAAGGGAACGACTCGAAGCCCAGCTGCGCCACGCCGATCGCCTTGCCACAATCGGCACTCTTGCGGCCGGCGTTGCCCACGAGCTTAACGAACCGCTGGGCGCCGTACTCGGCTTCGCCCAGTTGGCATCCGGGTGCCAAGGGCTTCCCGCCGCGGCGGGCGGGGATCTCGCCAAGATCGAAGAGGCTGCCCTCCACGCCCGGGAAATCGTGCGCCAATTGATGCTCTTTGCTCGGCGCGAACCTCCGCAGACGCAGCCCACCGAACTGAGCACCGTTGTTCGGGCGGCTCTTTCCCTGGTCACGGTACGCTGTCGTGATGCCGGGGTCGAGGTCGTCGAAGAGGGTCCCAACTCTCCACTTGTGGTCGAGGCCGACCCTCCCCGCCTACAGCAGGTCGTTGTGAATTTGTTGGTGAATGGGGTCCAGGCGATGCCGACCGGCGGCACCCTCACGGTGCGAACCAGCGCCGCCAACGGCGATGTGATCCTCCAGATTCAAGACACGGGCGTGGGCATGGACGAGCGTGTACGAGAGAGGATCTTCGTGCCCTTCTTTACGACGAAGGAGGTGAACGAAGGCACGGGCCTCGGTCTGGCGGTCGTCCACGGTATCGTCACCGCCCACGGGGGCAATATCAGTGTGGAAAGCACCCAGGGGCAGGGTACGCTCTTCGAGGTGCGACTTCCGAGAGCGGAATCTACGCATCCCACCGCGCAGCCGAAGGCTGGTGAATAATGCGGGCCATGCCTGCATTTCTCACCGGGTCTCGTCACGAGGGTGGCGAGGCGCCATGCCCAGTGGGTTTTTCGACCCGAGGGGCGCGGAGACGTATTCGAAGTACCTTGAGCACACTGAGGCGAGAAAGGGCCGCTGGGCGTTGTGCATCGCCGGCCGCAGTAGAAAGCTGGTGAGAGATGCGGGCTAGGATCCTGGTCGTGGATGATTCTCCGGCGACCCTTGAAGTCGTCGGACGCATTCTGCGCGAGCAGGGCCACACGGTGGAGACCGCGGCAGATGTGCCGACTGCGGTTCGGCGTCTCGAGGGGCTACCCCTTGACCTCGTCATCACGGATTTCCGCATGCCAGGACCCGACGGCCTGGATCTGATTCGCCATGTCCGAGAGAATCTACCTGCCACCGCCGTGGTCATGCTCACCGGCTTTCCTTCGATCGAAGGGGCGGTTGAGGCGGTCAAGGGCGGCGCCGAGGCTTACCTCACCAAACCCTTTACGCAAAACGAGCTTATCGACGCCGTTGACGGGGTTTTGCAGACGATCCTCAACCGCCGTGCACAGGAGAGCGGTTCGGGCCTCCCGTTGCCGCTGCTCGGGCGATCGGATGCGGCAAGGGCTCTTCGCCTGGCCGTTGACGGGGCCGCCCAAAGCCTCGGCCCGGTACTCTTGGAGGAGAAACTCGGAAGCGGTGCACCGGCAGTGGCCCGCGCAATCCACGACGCAGGAGTGCGGCGGGGCCGGGCGTTCGAGATCATTGACTGCGATCTCCTCGGAGACGAAGGAGCCATAGAGCTTTTCGGCGGAGCCGAACGGGGGTCCGGCGCCGTCGAACGCGCCGAAGGGGGCGCCGTGGTGCTGTTGAACCCATGCGCCCTCGACGAGACCGCCCAGCTCCATCTTCTGCGCCTACTGCAGGAAAAGCGCTGTGTCCCGGTCGAACCCGGTCGGCCCCGGCCCCTCGATGTCCGAGTCATGGCGATCACTCGGCGGGATCTCGCCCGTCTGACCGCCCTCGGTCACTTTCGCAGAGACCTTCTCGAGCGTCTGACCGCTATCAAGATCTCCGTCCCACTTCTTTCCGACCGGAAAGAGGACATCGTGGATCTGGTCCGAGCGATCGCGGCCTCAGAGGCCGCTTTGCACGGCCAATCGCCGCCGGCTTTCTCCGACCGGGCCCTTGAAGCACTCACCCAGACCACCTGGCACGGAGGCTTGGCGGAACTCGCGGGAGTGGTTCGTATGACGGTTTCACGTCTTCACGGCGCCACGATTCACATGTCGGATCTGCCCCCGCGCTTGAGATTCCAAGTTCCAACCGGCGGAGATGAAGTTCCGACCCTGCGGGACCTTGAGGCCACCCACATTCGTGCGGTACTGGACGGAGTGGGGGGCAACAAGACCGAAGCTGCCCGCATCCTCGGAATCGACCGAAAAACCCTACGAGCAAAACTGGGAGTGAAATGAAGCGGAGGTTTCGTGAGTCTAAACAGAACCATCGAGATTGACGGCGTCGTGCTTCATCTGGCCAACCCCCTGCGCGACGGCCCCGAATGGGTGGGGCAGCGGGAGGTTTTGTTGCAACTCCTTGCCGGCTGGTCTTGCTTTTCCGAGCGCGACCTGCCCTTGAATCCGCGCCTGCTCGGCAAACCCGGCGTGGGCAAGACCACCCTCGCCTGTGCTGCGGCGCGCGAACTGGGCCTGGACATCCACATCGTGCAGGCCACCATGGACACCCGGCCCGAGGACCTGTTGGTGACGCCCGTGCTCGAGCCCGGTGGCGGCATCCGCTACATGGCCTCTCCCCTGGTTACGGCGATGGTTCGGGGAGGCGCCTGCATCCTCGACGAAGGCAACCGCATGAGCGAGAGATCCTGGGCGTCATTGGCTCCTCTGCTGGATCACCGGCGCAGCGTTGACAGTGTGGTTGCCGGTATCACGGTCCACGCCCATCGCGATTTTCGCTTCGTCACGACCATGAACGAGGATGCCTCCACCTACGAAGTGCCCGAATACATTCACTCGCGACTGATGCCTCGGATCGTGATCGACTTTCCGGACGAAGAGGAAGAGCGCGAAATCATCGCCGCTCAGGTCCCGGACCTCGAGACCGAAGTGCTCGAATACGTTGCTCTTTTCCTCCGCGCCGCTCATGTCGCGGATCTGCGCTATACCGTTCGTGATGGAATCAACATCGCCCGTTACGCCATGAAGGTGCTGGCGCGAGGGGAGGCCCCTGGGGTGTCCGAGGCCTTCGATTCCGCCCTCGTGCTCGCCCTCGGCGCCGAAGAGGCGGCTCCTTTTCGGTTTCCCGACTCTTGAATATCGACGCACTCGCTCCGGAGGCCATCCCGGGCATTCGAATCATGCCCATCCTGCACGAACGGGTTGATTTCGCCTCTCTGGTGCGCTGCGTACTCGAAGAACTCCAGCCGGCCGCGGTCGCGGTGGAGTTGCCGACCACCGTGGCCGAAGCCGCCCGCACCGCAGTCCGGCGCTTGCCCGAGATGTCGGTGGTCTTTTCCGAGGATGAGAATGAACCTGCTCTCATTTGGGTTGCCTCGCCCGGCGATCCCTTGGTGGAGGCATTGCGGTGGGCCGACGAGACCGGGAGGTCGAGTTTCTTTGTCGATCCCGACATCGACTACCCTCACCGCCACCAGGAGAGTCTTCCCGACCCCTGGGTCCTGTGGTCGGTGGGCGCCGAGGCCTACCTGGAGACGGTGCGCACCGTCGCCGGAGGAGGCGCCGTCACGGATGAGGATCGACTGCGCGAACGAGGCATGGCCTATCACCTCCACCAAGCGAGGCTTTCTTGCCACGGCGCCCTGCTGGCCCTGGTTGGCGCCGCCCACGCCGAACGCGTCGCCCGCCTCCTCAATGGGCCGACGGCGCCGCCCTTTGCCCGGCAGCATCGCAAGCGTGTCGGCATCCGCAACCTGCATCCCGACAGCCTCTCCGCCGTTCTGCCCGACGCTCCGCTGATACATGCCGCGTACGAATATCTGCGCGCCGGCAGGGCTCCCGAAGAAGACGCCGAGTTGGAGGACGCCGTCTCGCAGCGTCTGGAGCTGGAATACGGCCGTCTACGGCTCATCCACGGCGGAGGCGGCGAGAGTCGTCGGGAACGCGCCCACAACCTTGCCCTCTATGCGGCGAAACACGCCTACCGAGGGGGTCCCGGCGGTCGGCCTGTTCCAGATCGACAGGCTCTGGGTCACGTCGTTTGGAGGGTCGCGACCCGATCGTGGCGCGAGCAGACTCGCGAAAAGGCCGCCGCCTGGCAACGCCGTCTCTTCTTCGACTTCGCCCGCCGCCACGCCCGCGTCCAGGGTCAGATCGTACCCGGCCTTTACGAGTGGGTTACGGCTGCCCGCGGCGTAGGCGACGACAATCTCGCGTGGGAGACCTTTGATGCCGCCGTCGCCTACCCATGGCAGTCGGAGAAGGCCGATCTGCCCACCGCCAGGGTCGATGGGGAAATGCTCGACCTCGGGAGCCGCCGGATACGTTTTCGGCGCCGCTTCTTCCGCACCAAAAGGAGGCTGGTATCCATCCCGGTTCGCCGCCGCGCACCGGAAGACCCCTCAGAGTGGCTGAATGCCTTTGACGGCCAGGGGATCTGTTCTCACCCTCCGGAGGACATCGTCATCGAGGACTACGGGCGCTTCCTTCAGCACAAGGCAGTGTCGATCCTCGCCTCCGAGACAGCTCGCTCCGAACCCTTCTCCACCAGCATGCTGGACGGCATCGATCTGCGTGAAACCCTGATGCGGTGGCACGAGGGCAGAATCTGGGTTCAGGAGAAGGGACGGGCGCCGGGTGCCGCCGGTTCGGTCGTCGTCATCTTCGAGGAGGATCATGAGGATACCTCCTATCCCTACCTCATGACCTGGCTCGGCGAACACGAACAGGAATCGGACATGGCCCTTTATGCGACCGACCCCGCCGGCCAGATCGTCGGCCCCGGTATCATGCGCGCCACCTACGGCGGCTTCATGCTGACCTACCCGCCGGGCCGCCTCTCTGACGTCTGGCACGATCCCGACTACCGCGAGGCCCGGTCCAAGGCCGAGACCCTCCTGATGGCTGCGGTGGACTATTCGATTGATAAGATCGTGGTCTACACCGCCCCCCAACCGCCCGCATCACGTATCTCCGACTGGGCGGCTCATCAGGGAAAACGTATCGTGTTCATCCCTCTCGGGTCTCTCTCACCGGTCACTTTGAAGAAAGTTCGGGTTCTGCACATTCTCGCCGGCTACGACAAAAGAGAGATCGCCAGAGACTATATCTGGTAGGCGAGTCCTCGCACCCTCACAGGAGCGCTCTCCGACCGTCAAAAGAAATCCCGACGATGGTACAATTCGCCGCCGGTTGCTGAAGCAACGCGAGCTGAACCATGGCGAACGACACGGATCACGTCACCCCGGCAAACGTAGGTCTCCTCGACCTCGACGAGCCTGAACCGGAGACCCAGAGTTCCGGCTGGGCTGATTGTCCGCCCCCAGAGTGGACCGGCGACGAACAGCTCCTCATCGATGTCAAAGGCTACATTCATGTGAGGGGTGGACGATTCTTCGACTCTCGCGTAGTCGGCCGGGTTTGCGGGGAGGACGGCGAAGCGACCATTGCCATGCTCGTCGAAAGATTCCAGGCCCTGGAAGACCGATTCGTTACATTGCAACGAGAAGTCTCCGGCAACCACAATATGGTGCGCCACCTCAAGTCCATGTGCTCGTTGGTGCACTGGATCGAGGGCGCCGACGCGATCGGTGATTTTGCCGCCCTGCTTGAGCGGGCCCATGGAGAAATCAAGAACATCGAAGAACGGCTCGAGAAGAGCAGGGAGATAAAGGGCCGACTCACGGCTCGGGCCGAGGAATTGGCCGACTCCAATTCATGGAGATCGACCGGTGAGATCATGATTGAACTCATGGAGGAATGGAAACGTGCCGGCTCGGGCGGCAGCAAAGAAGACGAAGCGCTCTGGCAACGCTTTCGGGCGGCGCGCAGCCGATTTTTTGAGAGACGATCAGAGCACACCGCCGAGCTGAAACGTTCGCGCCACGCCGGTCAGGAAACCAAAGAAGCTCTTATCGCCAGGGCTCGGGAGTTCTCCGGATCGACGGATTGGGAAACGACCTTCGACGCGATGATGGACTTGATGGACGAGTGGAAACTGGCCGAATCGGCGGGACGAAGACAGGATGACGAACTGTTTCAGAGGTTTCGCGACGCCCGCGAACCCTTCTTTGAGGCGCGCAAGGTCCATTTCGCAGATCAGCGCCGGCGCCGAGACGGGCCGCGGAGGGATCAACGGCCATCCAATCGTGGTCGCCGCGACCCCGGACCTGCCCCTGGACGCAGGCAGCCGGGGGGAAGCCTCCACGCCTCTCTTGCCGAACTCGTAGGACCCCTTAAGGATCTCTTCCCGGAAAAGAAGGCCGATGATCGACAAGGAAAATCCGGAGCGAAGCCCAAGAGAAGGCTCGATAAGGCGACCCCGAAGAATCGTTAGCCCTCGCTCTTAAGAAACTCCAGCCGTTTGATCATTGTTGAGCACCTATTGTGGTAGCGGGCTTCCAGCCTGCGGTCCGAATTCGAGGCTGAAACACACGCGACTTTTCAGACCGCAGGCTGGAAGCCCGCTACCACAAGAAAGTGGCAATTGCATAGGCGATGTTGAGTTTCTTCCAGAGGGGTCCCGGTAGCGAAGCCCGGGTGGGGAGCTTCTCACCAGATTTCGTCGCGAGGCCGCAGAGAAGCCCGTCATCTCTGGTGTTTGAGCGATAAGACGGCGAGGCGCACTCGAGGCCCGGCCGGAATCCCGATCACAACAGCGCCGGCGCCATTCGCGATTGTTATAAAGAGGATGGATCCGAGAAATAGACGCTCTCGGCCTCATCGGCAAAGAGGACCTCGACCGCAACGATGCGCCCGCCGCCCCACTGATCCTCGGCAAGGAGCCAGTTGCGCACGAAGAGTTCGACCTTGCGACGGCAGGTCTCGCGAATAAGATCGATGCGGTCGGCAGTCCCCGCTCGGGCCTCGAGTCTCGGGGTCAGGCTCTTTTCGAGATCCGCCATCATTTCCTCACCGTCAAAACGCAACCAACTCGACTCGATGCGCTTCTCGAGACCGTCGGTATGGATGGCGGGCGGCAGCGTCGGCATTATTTTCGGCGCACGGACAAAGCACACACCTTCCCGCACCTCGAGATGCCATGGGTCCTCGAGACTCAGATGGTAGCGATAGGTGACGGGCACGCGGATCTCGGAGATGGTTTTCCCAAGGGGAACCAAGTCAAAAAAGGCCCACCGCTCATCCTCTCGTTCAATCGTCTCGGTAGCTTCGAGCGCCGCCACCTCGAGGAGCAACCCATTCTCCACCATGTGGGGAATCGAAGCCCTGAAAGTTTCGGTGATCGTGGTTGAACGAAAACCCTCAGACAGCTGCGTCAAGGCCGCCGCCGCGGTCTGTGAGCTTTCCCGGATGGTCTCTTGACCCACTCGCACGAGCCGCACCAGGGCCAACCACATAAAAAGGAGAATCAGAACCGCAACCGCCGGCCAGCGCACCAGGCGGAGGGCGTGAAGCCAGAAGCTGTTGTGATGATCGACGGTCATCGTTTGATTGTACGCGCTTGGGGGCGATAGGGCTAAAATGCACCGATGGTCACACCGTCCTCGGCCGTGGCGCCCACATTCAACGAGCAGGAGATCCCTCCAGTGACGAGAATCGTAGGATCCGACCGCCGTCTCTTCTGGATAAGTGTGTTCGGCTGGACCGTGCTTCACGTTGCGCTTGCCATGCTCACCCCCATTTCCGGAGATGAAGCCTATTACTGGGATTGTGCCCGGCACTTCGACTGGGCCTACTTCGACCAGCCCGGCGGCGTCATCTGGCCGATCGCAATCTTTCGTCTTCTTTTCGGCGACACCGCCTTGGCCGTTCGCGCTCCGGCCATCACATTCAGCTTTCTGACCGCCATCTTCGTCCTCGGCCTGGTTCGGCGGCTCGGTGGAACCCACCGCCATGCGGCCGCTGCCTATGCCCTCCTGCATGGGATGCCCTTCTTCTTCCTCGGCTCATTCTATGAATCAACCGACATTGGCCTCACCACCGCCTTCGCCGCCGCAACCTGGGCGGCGGTTTCCATCGCCCAGGGCGAACGGCGGGCATGGTGGGGTTTCGGGCTGGCCACCGGCCTGGGTTTCCTCGCAAAATTTCCCGCTGTTCTCGTGGTACCGGCCATCATTCCGGCGCTCGGGCGCCGGGAGATTCGGCGCCAACTCACAACCCCCACGCCGTGGCTCGCGGCTGCCCTCTCCTTCACTCTCACCGCCCCGGTGTGGATCTGGGCCGTGCAACACGACTGGGCGAATATTTCCTTCCAACTCGAGGATCGGCACAAGAGCGGCGCCCTCAGCCTGAAGTATCTTGGCGAGTTTCTCGGCGTAAACCTCCTCCTGGCAACTCCTTTTCTTGCTGTCGCCCTGGTCATTGCCCTTTGGATCCTTGCCCGTCGTGCGGGGGCTGATGGCTGGGCCGTCATCGTTGCCACCATCATTCCCTTCCTCTTCTTCGGCTTGATCTCCCTTCACGGCAGGGTAGGTCCGCACTGGGGCGGGCCGGCCCTGGTGACCGGCGCCGTCGTGCTGGCCCTCACCCCATTTCGAGGACGCCGGGTACTCGTCATCCTCGGCATGGTCTTCGGCCTGAGTTTGTGTTTCGGCGTCGCAGCAGCCGTGACCTATCCCAAGGCCCTGATGGACCTTGAGTGGAGCTATGGCGGGCGGCCCAAGAGAATCAACACCGGTCAACTCGCTCGAATACTCGGTAACGAAGAGATCACAGCGGAGTTGGCCCTTCGTCTCCGGCCCGAAGAGACCCTCCTCCTGACCAGCTATTCGGATGCCCATCTCTATGCCCTTGTCTCGCGCGGCACGCTTCAAACACGACTCGCCCATCTCGCCGAAGGAAAGCACGGTCTCGCCTCGCTTTATTGGTATGAGGAAAATGACCTCCTAGGTCAAACGGCGCTTGTTGCCACCGAGAAGGAGCGCATCCTGCAAGTCCTACCCCAATACTGCACCACCCTTGAGGTCCTGCCGCCGATCACCGTGAGCCTGAAGACTGAAATCATTCGGACCGTCTATCTTTACCGTTGCGTGGGTATCACCCGTGACGAGGGCGCCTTCAGTCGGTAAAGATCGAAGTTTCGATGATGCCGGTCGCGAAAAACTCCCCAGACGCCCGCCAAGATCATCATCATCCCCCCGATCATGCTGAGAGTGATCGGTTCGTCAAGAATGAACCACCCCAGGAACACGGCAATGACGGGATTGACATAGGTGTAGGTCATGACCACCTGGGTCGGCAGAAGCTTGAGCGCCTTGAGGTAAGAGGTGAAGGAGATAACCGATCCGAAGATGACCAGGTAGACCCACGCTCCCCAGGCGGTTGGAGTCGGAGTCGGTACCGGCTCGGACATCACCAGGGCAAAGAGAGAAAAGCCCACGGCGCTCGTCAACAGCTGCAGACTGGCGGTCACCGTTGAGTCGAGACCAACCGGCCGGTGACTGAGCAGGAGAGAGCCCGCGCCCCAACACACCGTTGCACCGATCACCACCAGAATGCCCGGCAAATCGCCACTCATGCCCTCGCGGAGCAGGGGCAACATCAACAATCCAAGGCCAAAAAAGCCCGTGAGAATTGCGCCGACAAGAAAGACCGACGGCACGCGCCTCTCGATTCGGGCCTCGGCGACCGCGATCCACATCGGCATTGTCCCGACGATGAGAGCCACCAGACCGGAGTCCACCCGCTGCTCCGCCCAGTTGACTCCGCCATTCCCGCCGACCCACATCAAGAGGCCGCTGACGACGATCATCCACCACTCAGACGCCGTCGGGCGAATGCGTTTCCGCATGAGGACAGAAAAGGCCAAAAGGACTGCCCCTGCCACCACGACCCGGCTTCCGCCGAGCCAGAACGGGCCCCAACCGGCGCCCTCCCGCACCGCCATGCGGATCGCCAAATAGGTCGATCCCCACACCACATAGGTGACAAAGAGGTGGAGCAAGCCCGCGAGAGGAAGACGCGTCGACATGACTGAGAGGGTAACCGAAATGGGTAGAACCTGATTCCCCGGCCGAGGTTCTTGCAAGCTGTTGATCTGGGCGCCTGCAATATTCACCACAGAGAACTCAGAGAGCACAGAGGAACACGGAGAGCCGATCCGGTGGCAAGCGGGTGACTCCGGGCAATCCGTCGGACGGATTGCATGCGGCCCTTTAGGCCGGAGTGATGGTCGACGTCGCGGGTCCTCGACACCACGAAACGGCGCCCCATCGGGACGTGCGGATATGTAGCGTGGCCGATTATGTTGAGTTGGACCTCCAAGTAGCTGATTTTCCAAAAGTTGACGTTGCAGTACTTCACATAATGTGGGTTCATTGCTCCTCAAGCCGAGCTTGGA
>JAIOSJ010000377.1 GCA_021107705.1 Thermoanaerobaculales bacterium
AGGTAGCATCAGCCATGGACAGGCTCATTTCAGATCCCACTCTCGCCGCCGCTCTCGCCGATAGCGCCCATGCCGAGGTTGCCCAGCGACGTTTCGGACCCGTCGGAACCCGGCTGGCATATTTCCTCGAGGCATGTCTAGAAGGGCGGAGGGCATTGAATCAACGGCGCCTTTCGAGTGTCGTGAAGGCCCTTTTTCGTTGAATCCTCGACCCGTACAGGGAGTACTGCGTCTCGAATGCGCCTCAATTCCACTTCACGACCCTCCGAAATCCATCCGCCGTCAATGCCCTACGCCCTCCTAGCGCCCTATTTCCCCGCCCCTTGATCAACGTCGTGTCAGCTCTCTTCACGAATGACGTGCACCGAGCACGAAATGCAGGGATCGTAGGCACGAGCAACCATCTCGAGTTGGAGTTTGATTTCATCGTCGGTGAGACTTTCGCCTTCCTCCAACATGCCTTCAACCGCCTTCCTCAGGTCCCTCTCGGTATTGGCGAGATTCTGGGTGGTCGGCGTGATGACATTGGCGGTGACGACTCGCCCTTCCTGGTCGAGTTCATATTCGTGGTAAAGGGTTCCGCGCGGAACCTCGATGGCGCTGATTCCTCTGCCGGCGCCAATTTCATACTCCACCATTTCCGATCGTTTCTCGTCCATGCCAAGGAGAAGGTCACAGAGTTCGACCCCACGCTCCAGACAATGAACCAGTTCGACCAACTGAGCCCAGTTGTTAAGCAGAATATTATCCTTCGGACCATCCGGAAACAGTTTGTTGAAAGCTTCTTTTGCTCGGCCTTGAAGGTAGTGACCCCAAAGGTGTAAGCGTGCCAAAGAACCGACCATGTAGGTCTCTCCAGAGGCCAATGCCGAGTGTTTCGCATGGGAGTGTTCGACCGTAAATTCCTGAACGGTCTCCCGGTAGCTCTCAATGTCGTATTCGTTCCCCTGAGAGGTGCAGATGGAAACGCCACGGAAGCGAAAAGCCTCCTCATAGGGGCGAAGGGCAACATAGATTGTGGGCTGGGCTGCCCAGGTCGGAACCTCAATCGTGGTGACGAGATCGACGAAATCCATTAATGGATCGAGAGCGGCCAGGAGATCTGCGCGAGCCTTTTGAAGATCACCGTGTTGCGGGATCTTGCCGAAGCCGCCGACCAGCGTGTTGATTGGATGAACCGCTCGGCCGCCGACGAGTGTTTGGAGGGTATTCCCGAGTTGTTTGAGCTTGAGGGCGAACTTGACCTGATCGGGGTATTTTGCGGCCATTGCGATGACCGAGTCGAACCCAAGAAAATCGGGGAGAGCGAGCGCAAAGACATGCAGGGCGTGACTCTCGATGATTCCGCCGAGGAACAACAATCCCCTAAGGCAATACACCCTTCGGCTCACCTTGACTCCAAGGGCGCCTTCAAGAGCTGTGAGTGCTGCAACGGTGTGACTCGAAGAGCAGATGGCACACACTCGAGTGATGATGCCCTGGACTTCCAGAAAGTGCTTACCCTTGAGAAGGGCTTCGTAGTATCGGCTGCCTTCGTGAATGTCCATGTTGACATCCAAGACCTGATCACCGGCGATCTTGACGTAGATTCCGCCATGGCCTTCAACCCGGCCGAGGTGAGGGATGGTAATGGTCCTACCGGTTGTCATCATTCACCTCCTGTTCAAGCCCCATCGTCATCCACACGGGCGCAGAGAAGTTGGCCATTTTCTCGCCGATCTTCTTCCAGGAAATCCCGCGATCGGCAAACATCGTGATGTTGGCGTCGTAATTGGGTTCTTCCAGCGGGCCCCGGCAACCTGAGCAGGCGACGCCATGCGATGGACAACGGGCGCCGCAGCCGGATCGGGTCATCGAACCACAGCAGACCTCGCCGAAATGAACAACCCGGCAAAGATTCTCCTTGCCTTTGCACTCCCAACACACCGGGAACTCCGGAAGTTCCGCGGTTGTGCCGATCAGAAGCGCCCTGACCAGAGCGAGGAACTCATGCCGCTCGATTGGGCATCCCGGCAGCAGGTAATCAACCGGGACGAAGTGGGTCACGGGCCGGGCTTCAACGGTGTCGAGAAACTCGGCCTTTTCGTGATAGACGGCCTCTTGAAGGATGTGGCGGGGGATATCGTTCTGCATCGCGGGCAGGCCGCCCCAGACCGCACAGGTGCCGATGGCGACCAGAAAATCGGTACGAGCCCGTACGGCCTTAATCGATTCGAGATCTCGTTCGGTGGCGACAACGCCTTCGACGAATGCGATGTCGAGTCTGCAATCGTGGTCATTGTCGGACTTGGCCATAACCCAATCCACAATGTCGATTTGCGAGGCAATGAGGAGAAGATGGTCTTCGCAGTTGAGGATCTGCAATTGATCGCCGGCACAGCCGGTCAGCCCGAAGATTCCAACTTTTGGTTTTGAATTTTCAGTCATTGTCGTGTCCCTCAAGAATGAATAAGTTCCGGGAGATTCAATGCGTCCCAATAAGAGAAAACCGGTCCGTGCAGGCAGGTGAATGTATAGCCGACACCACAGTGCCCACATTTGCCCACGCCACATTCCATCCGTCGTTCGAGGCTGAGAAAGATGCGGTCCTTGCCGTAACCCTGGTCCACGAGTTTTTCGAGCACAAATTTGTAGAAGATCGGAGGACCGCAGGCCACCGCGTGGCTCGTAGAAGGATCAATGTCGACCTGGGCGAGCAGATCCGTCACGAAACCGGTCTTACCGTTCCATGGTTGACCGGCGGCGTCGTCGACGGTGAGCACAATATCGGCATCTCCCCGCCGGCTCATGCTTTCCAACTCCTCGCGAAACAGAACGTGGTCGGGGCTCCGGCTGCCGTACACCAGGACAATTTTGTTAAAGAGGTGGCGTTGGTCGATCAGATACTGCATCAGACCCCGCAGGGGAACCATGCCGAGACCGCCTGAGACGACCAGGACATCCCCGCCCTCGAATTGCCGGACCGGGAATCCGTTGCCCAGAGGGCCCCTGATGCCGACGGTATCCCCCTCGCTCAGATGTTCGAAGAGGTAGTCCGTTAGAACTCCGACACGACGAATTCCCAACTGGAAGAATCCCTGCCTGGTCGGGGAAGAGGGGAGAGAAAAAGGACCTTCGCCGACGCCGATGATCCCGAGTTCAACAAATTGCCCCGGCCGGAAAGTGAAAGACTCGGCGAGTTGGGAATCGGTGAAACGGAGATCGAAGAGACGGATATCATTCCCGAGGTCTCGGATCTGGAGGATCCGAGCATCCGCCGGAATGTAAGGGTTTGGGGCCGTTGGCAGGGTGAGCCGGCTGTTGTGAGAGATGGGCACAAACGGCTGGTTGGTTTTCATAGCTCACCTCGCACATGCTGAAAGACCTCAACGACATTGATTCCGGTGGGGCAGTACTCGATGCAGCGACCGCAGCCTACACAGGAGGGCATTCCGAACTTCCGCACAAAGGATTCCTGTTTATGGTAGTAGCGGTGCTTGACCCGGTCTGCACGATCATTACGAAAGTTGTGGCCTCCCGCTACGACCGCATAATCTCGAAAGAGACATGCATCCCAGACCCGTACCCGTCGTGCCATCCCGTCCTCGTGAACCTCATCAAGAACATTGAAACATGAACAGGTTGGGCAGACCATCGAACAGGATCCGCAGCACAGGCATTTCTTCCCAAGTTCGTCCCAGACTGGATCGTCCTTTTTCAGTTCGAGAATGTAGGGGAGGTCTGTTACGTCCATATGGAGCGTGAAAGCCTCCTTTCGCCGCTTGAGGTAGCTGAGGTAGTCGCGGGCGTCTTCCGGGGAATCCTCCTCGAAGAGGTGGGGGTTGGCACGAACGATGTCGTCTCCCCTCGAGGTGTTGACGGCAACCAGGTAACGACCTTCCAGGGGGGACAGAAAGAGATCAAACCCGTCATCAGCGGTCGATGTGTCCATCGATTCGCAGAAACACTGTTCGTCAGGCCAACAACCGTAGCCGACGATGGTGAGCTGGGCGCGATTCCGCGCGTAATAAGGATCAACGAAATCCGATAGATAGAGGAGGTCGAGGATCTTCAAGGAATGGATGTCACAAGCGTGAGCGCCGAAGAAGACCTGTGGACCGCCATCGTTGTCGTGACTTTCCTTTGTTGTGCCGCCCGGACCCCCTTCCATCATAGTGAATCGTGGCTTCAGTAAGAGCTTCTTGAAAGGGATAATTGTTGTGAGAGCATCAGGGCGGGCTTGGGAAACGTCGTCGATGGGCTCAAGAGAGAAGACGTTCTTTTCGCGCAGGACAGGCGCCCATAAACGCCCCCAATCCTTGAGAGCCTCGAGAAATTCGGGTAGGGATTCGGTCTTCATTCTCAGCGTCTGCATTGGGTCCCTCCTCGTTAGTGAAAACTTTCACATTCAACCCGCAGGAATGATCTATCATTTTGACCAATATTGCAATAACAAGTATAGCCTTTTACCGAGATGTGACGAAGCTCAATTTTCCTTGCACATTGAACACGATTGCCGGTGCTGAACGTGTCTCAAATCAATCTCGCCAAAACTCCGAGAAATCCTTCGAAAATGTTATACTCTGCCGCATGTTGACGGAAGATTGCCGCACCGAGTCATTGCACCGCTCCCGGTATTCGTTGGGGGAGGAGATCGCCAATAGTGTGACTCACGGAATCGGGTGGTTACTCAGTGCGGGTGGGGTTGGTCTTCTGGTGACACTTGCCGCCTTAACCGGCGGGGCCATGCGAATTGTTTCCGTCTCGGTCTTTGGTGTCACGCTCGTTCTTCTCTATGCGGCCTCGACGATGTACCACGCTCTGGCCAATGAGCGGGCGAAGAGAGTTTTCAAGATATTGGACCATTCAGCAATTTTCCTCCTTATCGCGGGTACCTACACACCCTTGGCTCTCGTTCGCCTTGGCGGTCCTCGGGGTTGGATTCTCTTCGGAGGGATCTGGTTTCTTGCGGTCGTAGGAGTGCTGATCACCGCCCTGAGAATCGACAGTTTGAGGTGGTTGGCGGTGATCCTTTATGTGGCGATGGGGTGGTCGGTCGTTGTCGTTCTCAAGCCCCTTTTTGCCGTGATGGAGACCTCGTCGCTGGTGCTCCTGATCGCAGGAGGTTTGGCTTACACGCTCGGCCTGGTATTTTTTTTGTGGCGTCGCCTGCCTTACGGCCACATGGTGTGGCACCTCTTTGTCCTTTGCGGCAGTGTCCTGCACTTCATCGCGATCCTGTTTGCAGTCGCTCTTTGACCCGGATTTTTCACCGGATTCCCAAGATCCGATCGCCGGCCCAGATTAAAGCCGCTACCAGCAAGGCCGGGAACATCGGCTCGATATTCAGAGGATACCCGGCAGGTGTTCTGCCAAAGATCCATGCGGCGGATGTGGCCGCTGCAACAATCATGATGGCTACGGCGCCCCGCTCTGAGGGTCGGATTCTCTCCGGTAGGTGAACGGCAAGCACAGGGATCAGGAGGGAAGAGGTCAGGACGGAGCCGACGTGGTGCCAGACATCGATCGCCGAATCGAAGAAGAGAGTTCCACCAACGGCAACGACCGCAGAAAACACGAGACCGATCCGGATTCTTCGTCGATCGCCATTCGGCCCTCCTCCTGTCCAAAAATCGTGACCGAAAGTCGATGCCGAAAGGAAGAGATAGGAGTCAAGGGTTGACATGACGATGGCGAAGAGAGCCACAGTAAATACAGCCGCGGCCCAAGGACTCAGGACACTGGCGGCGAGCGTGGGGTAAGCCGTGAGAGGGTCGGCGAGATCGGGATGCAGCACTCGGGCAGCGAGGGCGGAAGTAATAGAGAGAAAATCGAAAGCCCCCCAAAGGAGAACAGACACGAGAACCCCGGAGCGCGCGGTCTGTGGAGAGCGAGCGGCAAATACCCGCTGGTAGAATGCCGGTTCAACGACCGTCTGGAAGGCGATGAGATACCACACGAATACCGCCTGCCATCCAAGGCCACCATCCCAGGAGAGATGACTCGCTGGGAGGGCGCCCCACAATCCCGACAGGCCCCCACAGTTCTTGAGTGCTGCGAGTAGTAAGAGCGAGAACCCGATAAACATCAAGGCCATCTGCAGGGCATCGGTGCGAACAACGGCACGAAAGCCCGAGACAGCAACATAAATGACGGAAAAGCTGATGCCGAGAAGAGTCGCCAATAGGGCCGGCAGGCCCAGGAACTGTTGGAGGAGCGCGGACAGCATCAAGAGATAGGCCACGGGAACGGTTCCTGCCCAGATTCCCGAGGCCCCGGTAAATGCGGCTTTTCGGCCATAGGTGCGCTCGAGCATTTCCGGTATCGACATGGCTCCTGTTCGGCGAATTCGTGGGGCGAGCCAGAAACCAAAAGTGAGGGCAGCGATGTAATAGGGAAGTCCGAAAACAACCCAGGTGGACAGCCCATATCTCCATGCAAACTCGCCGACGCCGAGGATTCCTCCGTACCAGGTTGTGACCAGAGTAGCTACGAATGCGGGCAGGGTCAGGGTTCGGCCTGCCAGTAGAAATTCAGCGCTGCTCTTAGCCTTTCCTCCGCGTGAGAGCAGCAGCAATCCGGCGGCATAGAGTAAAAGAAGTGCGAGAGTTGGGCCGTGCATTGTCAGAGTTTACCAACCCGGCGGCGCCGAATTGGTAACTGGAGACACAAAAAGGAAACTACACACTCTTTTCCGGCAGTCGAGAATTCCCCCGACCCGCGGTACACTGATTTCATAAGGAAGAGCAGGAGGGCTTATGCATATTAACGATATCCTGAAGGTCGCCGCCGAGAGAAAGGCCTCGGATGTGCACATCAAGGTCGGCGCCCACCCGGTGGTTCGTATCGATGGAACCCTGCATCTCCTGACCGAATTTAAACGGCTGATGCAGGAAGACACGATCGCGATGGCATTCTCGATGATGTCTTCCCGGCAAAAGGAACGGTTCAAAGCCCAACTTGAAACGGATATCGCGTATTCAGTACCGGGTCTGGGAAGATTTCGCGTCAATATTTTTCAGCAACGCGGCTCGGTTGGGATGGTCCTTCGGCTGATTCCTTCGCGAATTCTAAACTTCCGAGAGTTGATGCTGCCTCCGGTTTTGGAGAGGATCTGCGAAGAACAACGAGGTCTCGTCCTCGTAACGGGGACCACAGGTTCCGGAAAATCCACGTCACTCGCGGCGATGATCGACCATATCAATACCCGGCGAACCGAACACGTGATGACGATTGAAGACCCGATTGAGTTCCTCCACAGGGACAAGAAATCAATCGTGAATCAGCGCGAAGTGGATGTGGACACCAAAAACTTTCCATTCGCTCTTCGCTCGGCAATGCGCCAAGACCCAGACGTGATCCTGGTCGGCGAGATGAGAGACTACGAAACAATCGAAACCGCGTTGCTCGCGGCGGAAACCGGGCATCTTGTCCTGTCCACTCTGCACACCCTTGACGCAACAGAGACCATCAACCGCATCATTTCAGTCTTTCCTCCCCATCAGCAGAAACAGATCCGCATTCAGCTGGCTGCAGTCTTGAAGGCGATCATTTCGATGCGGCTGTTGCCGAGGGCCGATGGTTTGGGCCGGGTTCCGGCCATCGAGGTATTGATCTCGACTGCCTATATTCGTGATTGCGTCGAAACCAAGGAGAAGACCAAGCTGATTCGTGACGCCATCTCCCAAGGCACCTCTCAGTACGGCATGCAGACCTTCGACCAGTCACTGTATCTGCTGTACAAGAACGGTCTGATCACACTGGATGAGGCGAAGAGACGGGCCACCAACCCAGACGAATTCATGCTCAAAATTCAGGGAATTCAGAGTACTTCGGATGTCTCGCGGGAGGAGATGGACGGCGTGCTCGAGCTTGGAGGCGAGGAGGGCATGGATCCTTTTTCCGAGAAAAGTCCGTTCGAGTTCGGCAACGAGGAAGGACCGGCGTCTTCGGGCGCCGATTGACCCGGGCGATCGTTGTCGGAGGAAAGCAAGGCGCTCGTTGCCGCTCTCAAAATGTTGGGGCGAAGGGATTATTTCTGTTCAGAGATGCGGAAACGGCTCCAAAAGAAGGGGTTTCCACTTGATCTTGCTTTGTCCACCTGTCGCCGTTGTGAAGAGATGGGATATCTCAATGATCAGAAATTGGCTCAGCGTTTTTCGGTTCAGCGGTCGGTAGATCGAGGCTGGGGCCCGGCACGAATTCGTTCGGAATTACTGCACCGCGGGGTGGCTGAGCTATTGGTCGAAGAAGTGGCGAAGTTACCCGAAGAAATCAGGCAAATGGCCCTTGAGAAGGGTCTGCGCAGGGCGGAACAGAGGGCCCGGGCCGGTTGGTGGAAGGGTAGAGAGGGACGATTCCGAATGGTAAGCTCCCTGCTTCGTCGCGGGTTTGAAACGGATGAAGCTCGCGGTGCAGTCGATCAATTGGTGATTGAAAGGGAGGCTTCGGAATGCGAGCCATGAACAGCCGGGAAATCCGGAAGGCATTTATAGACTTCTTCGAGCAGCGTGGGCACGAGGTTGTGCCGTCCGCATCGTTGATGCCGGCTGGAGATGCAACTCTCTTGTTCACAAACGCCGGCATGAACCAGTTCAAGGATGTCTTCTCAGGCCGGGAAATCCGATCCTATAGCCGTGCGTGTTCCTCCCAGAAGTGTGTTCGCGCCGGAGGAAAGCACAACGATCTGGAGAACGTTGGTTATACGGCGCGGCACCACACCTTCTTTGAAATGTTGGGTAATTTCTCGTTCGGAGACTATTTCAAGAAAGACGCAATTCGTTTTGCCTGGGATTTGCTGGTCGGTGTGTACGAAATGCCGATTGAGCGCTTGTGGTTTACGGTCTTCAGCGATGACGATGAGGCCGAGCAACTGTGGCAGGAAGTCGGGGCACCCGCTGATAGAATTCTCCGATTCGGAGAGAAAGACAACTTCTGGTCGATGGGTGAGACCGGGCCGTGCGGACCCTGTGCCGAGATCCATTTCGATCGCGGGGATGACCCACTGGCGGACGGCAGGGCAGCTCTGGTCAACGGTGATGGCGACGACATCATCGAAATCTGGAACCTCGTCTTCATGCAGTATGACCGTGATTCCAAAGGTGCTCTCCATCCCTTGCCTCGGCCGTCGATTGATACCGGGGCCGGTCTGGAAAGGATCGCGACCGTTCTTCAGGGCGTGGATACAAACTATGACACCGATCTGTTCATACCTATTCTCAATGCCATAGGTGATCTGGCGCAGAGGGCGTACGATCCCAACATCGAATCGGCGCCGGCCTTCAGAGTCATTGCAGACCACATCAGGGCCGCCACCTTCCTCATGACCGATGGTGTCGTGCCCTCGAATGAGGGTCGAGGCTACGTCCTTCGACGCATTGTACGCAGAGCTCTTCGCTATGGTCGGAAATTGGGTCTCGACGGCGCCTTCCTCCACACGTTGGCGCCCGTTGTCGTACGGGAAATGGGAGATGTGTTTCCGGAGATACGGGAACGTCAAGAAGTGGTGACCACCCAGTTGCGCCGCGAGGAAGAACAATTCGCCCGCACCCTGAATGTCGGAACCGATGTTGCGCAACGAGAGCTGGAAAAGATCAAGAGGCGCGGTGACGGCATCGTTCCGGGCAGAACGGCGTTCGATCTGTACCAGACTCACGGTATTCCGGTCGAGCTGCTCGAGGAGTTCGCTCAAGAAGAAGGGCTCGCCCTCGATCGAGAGGGTTTCTCCGCTGCACTGGCTCAGGAGAAGGAGCGGGGCCAATCATCGTGGAAGGGAGACCTGAAATCCCGACTCAGAGCCGAATACGGTGATCTGGCTGAACGAGGTATTTCGACGGCTTTTGAGGGTTTCGAGCAGTTGGTATCTGAGACAACCGTCACGGTCTTGCTTGACGCCTCCGGGGAAGTTGAGGTGTTGAGGACCGGTGATGAGGGCGAGGTCGTTCTGGCAACGACGCCATTTTATGCCGAGTCCGGTGGTCAGGTTGGAGATCACGGATTCCTTCGGTGGGAAAACGGTCGTGCTCTGGTCACCAATACCCAAAAACCGATCGAGGGTCTCATCATCCACCACGTCAAGGTGGAGGCTGGGGAAATTGCGTTGAATGGTGGGGTCAAGGCAGAGGTGAAGGAGGGTCCGAGAGTCGATACGCAACGTAATCACACCGCTACCCACCTGTTGCACGCCGCTTTACGAGGAGTCCTGGGCGATGCCGCTCAGCAGGCTGGTTCGTTGGTGAGTTCCGACCGTCTGCGTTTTGACTTCAACTGGGACGGACAGGTTGGTTTTGCGGAACTCCAAGAGATCGAAAGACGCGTGAACACCGCGATCATGCGAAACGAAACGGTGTTCAAACAACACATGAGCGTCGATGCTGCCCGGCAACTGGGTGCGATGGCCCTCTTTGGTGAGAAATACGGTGATACCGTACGTGTGGTGACGGTGGGAGAGGGAGAATCCTCAAGAGAACTCTGTGGTGGATGTCATGTTCGTCGAACTGGAGACATCGGCCCGTTTGTGATCCTTGGCGAGCGCGGAGTGGCTGCTGGGGTACGGCGGATCGAAGCCCTGTCGGGGCGTGGGGCGGTCGAATTTCACCAACGTCGCGCGAAGTCCGCTGCAGAACTCGCCGGGCACTATCAGACATCGTTCGAAAGCCTCGGGGATTTCCTGCAAAAAAGGGACGCCCACCTGGTCGAGCTTGAGGATCAGGTTCGATCTCTCAAACACCAGTTGGCGAGTGGGAGCGATGCGACCCAAGAGATTCGGCTCGAAGTCGAGGGAGTTTCGGTGCTCGCCAGAAGGGCGCCGGAGATGAGTCCCTCTGAACTGCGGGACCTCGCCGATACTCTGCGTCAGCGCCTGGGTTCAGGCGTTGTCGTGTTGGGAATGGAAGCAGGAGGGAAGGCCACCCTCCTGGCTGCCGTCACCGAAGACCTGGTTTCAAGGATTCGGGCCGGTGATATCGTAAAAACTCTCGCCGAAGTCGTCGGTGGGAGAGGGGGAGGGAGGCCGAACCTCGCTCAAGCCGGCGGCCCGGAAGTGGAACATCTTGACGAGGCTCTGAACAGAGTTGGGGCGCTGGTTGGCGATTTGTTGGCAGGCTGAAACGGGTCGGCCGGAATGAAACCGGGATTTCAATCCTCGAGAAAGAGATTCAGGTCGTATTTGTAGCGGAGGAAGGCTTGACCGAGATCCAGAGAAAAACGCGGGCTAGCCCGCACTTCTCACCGGGTTTCGTCGCGAGGGCTGCGAAGGGTAGTTAGATGTTGTGTTTTTCGAAAATTGGGCGACGCAGTCGTAGTTGCACTCCGTCGAGGAGAACAATTTGCGAAAAGCACGACAGATGGCTGCCATGTGCAGTCCGCAGCAGATACCTGGTGAGAAATGCGGGCTAGATTCATATCCCTCGATTGGCGAGATTTTGATGGAGAGGCCCTGTCCACATGTGTTGGTCCTCATCCGGAGGCCGAGATTCGGCGAGTCGTGGATCCCGGCAGCGCGGTTAAGACGATTCACTGGGGCCGGAACTACATCTACGAAGCGGCGATGAAAACCCCGACGGGCATCGAAAAGGTTGTCGTCAAACAATTCAGAAACCATGGGATGCGCCGCCGATTGGAACGACGCCTCTGGGGCAGCAAAGCCAAGAGGTCTTGGCACGTCTTGAATACCCTGCTGCTGAACAAGATCGACACTCCCGGGCCGGTCATGTTGCTGGAGAGCAAGGAGCCTGACGGCAACTCCTATTTTGTGACCCGCCTCCTCGAGCCTGCGTATGAGGTTCGACATTTTTTTCGTCGTTTGAACGGCGCTCCGGATGCGATGGAATTTCCGGATGTGGAACCACTCGGCTTTCTTCGGAAACTCGGGGCCCTGGCTCGAAGACTTCACGACAAGGGTATCTGGTATAGAGATCTGTCCCTGGGAAACGTCCTTGCGCATCCTGACGAAAGGGGAGACATCCGTCTGTTTCTCGTGGATTTCAATCGGGCCAAAGTTGGGCGTCGGCTGGGGTTGTGGCGGCGAAGTCGTGACATCTGCCGTTTCCCGATCCTCGAGAAGAAGCATCGTGAAGCGTTCCTCGACGGTTACTGGGGGGTTGTTCCCAATTGGTGGCATCCACGGTGTTGGCTCTACGTCGTCTCCGTTCGCTCGTACCTCCTCAAACACGCGTTCAAGAATCGGTTGAGGAGAAAGGGTGCGACAGCGAAGCCGACACAGGCCGGTCGACACCACCCGCACATACCAGGCGCTGAAGCAGGAGCATCAAAAAGAGACCTGACGGTTTGGGATCACCTGTCGGACCAGCCTCACCAGCATGCTTCGAAGTGGCAAAAGATGAGGATTCGATTAGCAGATGGACCGGAACATCTGGCCGACATTGCGACGGTCTTGGCGGCGGCACCTCGGATTTACAGACGATACCGTCGGCTTCGTGAGGATCTTTACACAAGGCCCGTGCCTTTTCGCGGAATTGGGATTTCAGTCCGGCCCTGCCCCGAGAAAAGAGACGATCACCTCCAGGCAATTCTGGATCTCGGCGTAAAGCACGTGCTGTTGCGGCTCCATCCCTGGCAGGACGAACATCGGGACGAGGAAGAACTTGCACGGAGACTTGTCGAGAATGGTCGGGACGTGTCCTTCGTTCTGGCTCAGAACCGGGATTTGGTTCGAGATCCCGAGAGATGGCGAGCCTCAATTGAAGAGCTGGCCGAAATTTTCACACCCTTCGGTCGGCATTTCCAGGTTGGCCATGCGGTCAACCGCAGTAAATGGGGCGTTTGGAGTTCCAAGGAATATGCGGGGCTTTACCACGGGGCGGCGCAGGTTCTGAAAGGTTTCCCGGGTGTGGAGATTCTGGGTCCAGGAGTTATTGATTTCGAATTCCAGAGTACGGCCGCCTATTTGAACCGCCGAAAAATGCACTTCGATGCGGTTGCAAGTCTCCTGTACGTTGATCGCCGCGGCGCTCCGGAAAATACCCAGATCGGACTGGACACCGTCGGCAAGGTCACTCTCTTGAAGGCGATCTGTGACACGGCAAGAAACTCCGAGTCCCGCTCATGGATTACCGAGGTCAATTGGCCGCTTTGGGAGGGACCGCACTCGCCCGCCGGCAGGGCGGTCTCGGTCGACGAAGAGACGCAGGCCGACTACCTCGCGCGCTATTTTCTGTTGGCCCTCGGTACCGGCTTGGTGGAACGGGTCTATTGGTGGCGTCTGGTCGCGCGTGGTTATGGTCTGGCCGTCCTCGAACCGGATGGATCGCTTCGTCGCCGCCCCTCCTTCTCGGCGATGCGAACGCTCGTGGACCAGCTTCAGGGCGCCCACTTTATTGGGCCGCACCAGGCATGTGAAGGGTCATTCGTTTATACGTTCGACGGAGGAGACTCTATTCGGATTGCTGCATGGGCAAAGGAACCGGGAACGAAGATCAAACTCCCGGGCCGGCCGGTGAGTGCTGTTGACCGGGATGGAATGCCTTTTCCCGTCGAGGATCCCTTGGTAGAACTGGGCCCATCGCCGACCTACTATCGGATTCAGGCGGAGTAATATGTTGTATCCACTGACCAGATCCCTGTTCTTTCGGCTCGAACCTGAAAACGCACATGCCCTCGCTCTGAAGGCAATTGCCCATGCCGGCGCCATCCCACCCTTGAGAGCCGCTTTGGCAGCTCAGTATTCTGTTCGGGATGCCGAACCGGTAGAGGTATTCGGCATTTCTTTCCCGAACCGCGTCGGGCTGGCGGCCGGATATGACAAGGATGGGGAGGGTTGGCGAGGTCTCGCGGCTCTTGGATTCGGGCACATCGAGTTGGGCACGGTGACCCCCGAGCCACAGCTGGGCAACCCTCGGCCACGGGTCTTCCGCCTGCCCGAGAAGCGTTCCCTGATCAATCGGATGGGTTTTCCCGGCCGAGGAGCTCAATGGCTGTCAAAACGCCTCGGAGGTTCGAGGCCTGGTGGCGTTGTGCTTGGCGTCAACATCGGCAAACAGAAATCGACGCCCCTGGAAAATGCCGTCGACGACTACACGGTCCTGATGGATGTATTTGCACCTCTCGCAGATTACCTTGCAATCAACATCTCCTCGCCGAATACACCAGGGCTGCGTCAACTTCAGGAACGACACTTCCTCTCTGGGCTCCTTGGAGGGGCATCCGCCCGCAAAGAGCTTCTGGAGCAGCACCTCGGCCGCCGTGTCCCGGTGCTGGTCAAGCTTGCCCCGGATCTGGAGCCGGATCAGCTGAAGACCGCCGTCGACGTCATTGTGGAGTCCGGTTTGGACGGCATCATAGCGACCAACACCACGATCGCCAGACACGGGGTCGAAGGACACCCGAAGGCTGGAGAGGAGGGTGGTTTGAGTGGAGCTGCGCTGAGTGAACTCTCCACTGAGATCATCGCCAAGATCGTGAACCACCTGCGTGGCGCCCTGCCTGTGATCGGAGTGGGGGGCATTATGGGAGCCAAAGAGGCCCGGGACAAACTGGATGCCGGCGCCACCCTGGTTCAGGTCTTCACAGGATTGATCTATGCGGGACCGGGGATTGTCAAGGAGATCCTGGGCGATTTGCGTGATGGAAATGCCGCAGGCTGAAAAACGAGAGCCTTGCTACACTCCCTCGCTGCGAGGTGATTTGATGCGTGTACTTTCAGGCGTTCAGCCTTCTGGAATTCTGCATGTTGGAAACTATTTCGGTGCGATTCGGCAGTTTCTTCAGATGCAGGAAGAGCATGAGTGTTATTACTTCCTGGCCGACTACCATGCATTGACCACGGTGCAGGAAAAGGACCGGCTCAGGGGCCTGGTCAGCGATCTCGCCGCCGCTTTTCTTGCATTTGGGCTCGATCCCGAAAAAAGTGTTCTCTATCGGCAATCCGATATTCCGGAGATCCCAGAGCTGACGTGGTACCTTTCGACAGTGACATCCATGGGGTTGTTGCAGCGGTGTCATTCTTGCAAGGACAAGGTTTCTCAAGGAGTTGTCCCAAGCCACGGTCTTTTCTCCTACCCGGTGATGATGGCCGCGGATATCCTGATTGTGAACTCGGACATGGTGCCGGTCGGCAAGGATCAGAAACAACATCTGGAGGTCACTCGGGATATTACCGGCGCCTTCCATACCACTTACGACACAGAGGTTTTCACTCTTCCCAAACCGATGATTCTGGATAATGTTGCGGTGGTTCCAGGCATCGACGGCCGAAAAATGTCGAAGTCTTACGGTAATACGATTGACATTTTTGGTGCGGAAAAGCCGATCCGAAAGGCCATCATGTCGATTACCACCGATTCGACGCCTGTTGAGGAGCCCAAACCAACCGAAGGAAGCACCTTGTATCAACTCGCTCGCGTCTTTGCTCCGGAAGGGGAGAGAGAGTGGGTTGAAACGGCCTTTCGTGAGGGCGGCACGGGCTACGGCACGATCAAAAAGCAGCTCTTCGGGTGGTTCCGGGAAACCTTTGGCCCGGCACGGGCACGGTTCGATGAACTGAAGGCTGATCCCGAAGCCGTTGAGGCGGTCCTCGTCGATGGAGCAAGGCGGGCGCGCGAAGAGATAGCGCCTCTCATGGACAAAGTCCGGAAGGCCGTGGGGATTCGGTGATGAATCACTGACCCTTGGGCGCCTTCGAATCCTCGAAGGCGCCCAGGGGTCAGCTATCAGTTCAGATTTGGTTCCGGTTTCGCCGGGTTAAGACCCAGGGCGGCCAGCATTTCCTTGCGTGGGGGAACTGTTGCGGTGAAGGCGGCGAACTGGGCCATCCCCTGAAAGGCAAGCATCCTTCTGCCATCGACGCATTTGAGCCCGCGTGCCATCGATTCCGAAACCAGAAGTGTTTCGCCTGTGGTGTAAACCATGTCGACGACCGCCTCGGCGGTGTCCAGGTCCGAAAGGGAAAAGGGGCGTCGGTCATCCTCGTTCGTTCCGAGGGGGGTCGCGTTGACGAGGATTTCCGCCTGAGCTGAAGCGTCGGAAGCTCGCCAACCCAGGTCGAGTTCCTGCGCTGTTCGTTCGGCGCGAGAGTCATCTCGGCTTCGCAGGAGAACGTTCGCCCCCGCAAGATGCAGACCAATCGCGGCGCCTCGGGCAGCCCCGCCTGTCCCCTGTATGAGGGCGGTCTTACCGACTACAGAGACTCCCGCTGCCGTGAGACCGCCCACAACCCCATCTGCATCGGTATTCTCCGCAATCAGGGCATCCGGTTTCAGAATCAGAGTGTTCGCGGCACCCGCGCGGCGGACCCGTGGCGCGGCGAAAGTTGCAGCAGATGCCGCTTCCGCCTTGTAGGGAGAGGTCACGGCCCACCCGGAGGCATGCAGTCCGACGCGGTCAAAAAGGGTCATCCCTTGAGGCTGAAAGAGCGCTTCCAGGTCGTTTGCATCCGGTACACTCACCGGAATCATCAGATCTGGAAGGCCCGTCGCGCGAAACGCAGCCGCATGAAGCGCGGGACTGAGGCTTGCCGTAACGTCTCGCCCGACCACCCCGAAGATTTTGCGAGGCGGACCGGAGAGGTGGCCGACAACGGCATTCATCTGATCCGGCGGGAGCTGACCCGGCGCCGCAGATGTGCCGGCGCACCATGAAGCGAATCCCAGGGGCGAACCGAGCAGAGGGGCGAGAAAACGACTCGCAACTCCGGTCTTCCCCATGGCAAACGCCATGAGGCGTTTCGGATTGTCCAGGCGTTGGTAGAGAGAAAGAACGCTCTCGAGATCGGCGAGGCAACGTGCCGTTGGGATCACTTTAACCAAGGCGGCGTTCTCAGCGAGCATTGCGAACGATATATTCATGAGATCCGCCGGCGTGGCCGAGCCGTCATGCCAGGAGAGCACCACCTGCTCTGGTGGCAGACCCAGGTCCAACTGCAAATACGAATCTCGAGCCCATTCCAGATCGATGAGGACCGGCCCCGCATCCCGAGCCCGACGCAGGAAGCGAAGCCTGGTTTCGGGATCGAGCGAACCGGCGCCTCCCTCGGCCGAAGATCTGTAGGTTGCGAGGATAGGCAGCGGGCAGGCTCCGATGGCAGCCGAGAGGTCCAGCTCGGGAAAAAGATCCAGGCGGATCTCAACCAGATCGGCCTCCGCGGGCGGGAGCTTGAGCGCGGTCAATGGGTCGGATGTGACTTCAGGCGTGAGGCTTGCGATCCATTGCATACAGTGAGAGTAACATCCGTGGAGAAACCGGGATACCATGTTCTGATGGCTGTACGCCTGAGTGATATGGGTCCTACGGAATTACTGGATTTCGTTCAGCGGGAGACCATTCTCGAAGGACAGGCGACCGAGATCTTGAGAAATCCGTACTGCACGGCTGAGATCGCCGAGATGGTAGCACAAACTCCCGGCCTATTGAGTTCGCATCGGATCTGCGCCCTTGTCTGTACGGTTGAAGGAATGCCGCTGTCCCGGGTTGTCGATCTGATGGTGATTCTCCCCTGGGGTCCATTGATGCAATTGACCCAGGCGCCTCGAACCCCCCCAGCCGTAAGACGTTTGGCTGAAAGGCGCCTGCTCCACCGACTGCCGAAAATGACGCTGGGCGAAAAAATTGCGTTGGCGCGGAGGGCACATCGGGCCCTCTTTCCCCATCTGATAGGCGCTGGTGACGAGGAGGTGTTTCTGGCCCTTCTGGACAATCCAAGGCTTACCGAAGCAGATCTCGTATCACTTTTGAATACCAGACCTCCAACGCCGGGGGTTGTGACCGCCCTTTTGCGGAACTCTCGGTGGTCGTGCCGCCGCGGGATCATGGTTGCGTTGGCTCGTTGCCCCGGTGCGCCACTCCCGCTTGTTCTCTCTGCCTTGGCTCAATTGCCGCGTCGAGATCTGCAAGAACTGGCTAGGGACCCACGGGTTTCAAATCAGGTTCGGGAGCAGGTCAAACGTTTGGTGCAACGTCGAGGAGGTGTATCAGCGGGAAGAGTGGTACGATAAAAAGTCCATGGGCAATAGCTCTCTTCGCCCCGCTGTATCTCGGTCGCTCCCTCAGCGCCGGGTCGTTGTATTATCGGTCAAAAGATCTATTCCTTCTTGGGCTTCTCATGACAGCCGCTAAGAATATGGGGAAACAATCATCGTGAGTCAGGAAATCTCGAGTCGTCCCGAAGGCCTGGGCGCCGAGTTGCGCAGGCTCCGCGAGGAAGCCGGCGTTAGTATTGATGAGATCATTACCGAGACAAAGGTGTCTCGAAACATCTTTGAGTCCCTGGAATCCGGCTGCTATCAATACCTCCCTGAGAAGGTTTTTTGTCGGAATTTCCTGCGCCAATATGCCAGGATCATCGGCGTTGCCGAGGAGCCGATTCTCGAAACATTCAGTTTGGCCTGGGAGCAGCATCAACTTGCCTCGGGGACCTTCCCTGGTCTTGTCGTCGAAGAACCGCCGCGGCGAATGCTGCGTTGGTGGGTCTGGCTGCCCGCTGTCCTCGGCATTGTCGTGATCGGCTTTCTCGTCTTGATTACTATCCAAGGATCTCGGGGAACACAGGAGCTTCCTCCGGATCCCCGCCGTTCGCTGATTGAACGGCCGACACCAATTCGATCGCTTTCCACGCCCACGCCATTTGTTCCGGAATATCTGCCGACTCCGACTCAAAACACGGTAGATGAAGGCGTCGTCAAGGCTGTTGTTCGGGTAACTGAGGGTAAAGAGTGCTGGATCCACTATCGCAATCGAAACGGTCACACGGGTCAAGAGCTTCTTGAGGGGGGAACAGTTCGCACGTTAGAGTTTGAGGGGCCAATGCTGTTGACAATCGGAAATGCAGATGCCGCCTCTATCGAGATGTGGGGCAAGGAATACACCGATCTTGGTCGACCGGGAGAGGTTGCTCATTTTGAATTGAGTCCTGAAGGTCTCCAACCGCTCGGCAGGGGGAGACCGGCGGGAGTGCAGTGATGTTTGAGGAGAGATATTCGCCGTCACTCTGGGACTACCATCCGCCGGGCTTTTGGTCTGGATTTGCGACCGGTTCGTGAAATATGCCCCAGGATAAGGTTGGATTCGCAACCGCCCAACAGCTGCTGGACGGCCTTCTGGAAGGAAGGGTACCACGCCAGGTTCGACTCTTTGCGGCTCAAGGGCTGTTGCCGGTTTCTCGAGAGGATCTGTTTCGTCTTCAGCTGATACTCTCTTCAGATCCTGACCCCGATCTGGCCGGACAAGCCAAGGAATCCCTCGGTTCGGTCGAACCAGAGAACCTTGTGACGTGGCTCAAAAGGGAAGAATTGCCTCCCCTTGAACTTGACCTCCTGATCAGAGTCCGGGAGGACGAAGAGATCTGGGTTGCTGTGGCTCAGAGTGGGAATGTGTCGGACGAGACACTCCGGGTTCTGGCGGCGCACGGTTCGGCTGTTGTGCAGGATGTGGTCATCACCAACCAGGTACGGGTGCTGGGATGTCTTGAGATTCTCGAAGACCTGAAACACAACCCCCAGGCTACCCAGGTCGTGCTGCGTCGGATCAGGGAATTTGAGGAGGAGTTCATCGAAAAGGCTGCGGCTTTGGCCGCTGCCGAAGAGGAAGAGAGCTTCCCCGCCGGACCGAGTATTGGAGAGGCCCTGGAAGCCCTGAGGGCAATTGGCGCCCACATTCCCAGGGAGGGTGAGCTTCCATTCGCAACCGATTCCGACCAGAGCCTGGAAGAGACGGTCAAGGAATTAGGGGTCAGCGCGTTTGGAAAGATCCTTAAGATGAGCATCAAGGAGAAGATTCTCTGCGCCATGAAAGGGACCAAGGAGGAGAGAGGAATCCTCATCAACTCACGAATTCGCCTTGTTCTTCAAGCTGTACTCAACAGCCCGAAACTCTCTGAGGCTGAGATTGAAAAGTTTGCCGCGTCGAAAAGTGTTTCGGAGGAAGTCATTCGAATCATCGGTACGAAACCGAGGTGGATGCAGAAGTACGGCATCGCCTATGCTCTGGTGCAAAACCCCAAGGCACCGGTACAGCAAGCGATTCAACTGCTTTCACGACTCAGTGTGAGGGATCTTACCCGACTCTCAAGGGATCGGAATATCAATCCGGTTGTTCGGCGTCGAGCGATGGCTCGGCTGGAAACCGTCCGTCGCTGATCAAGCTCGGTCAGACGAGTCTGATGTCGCCCAAGAACGAGACCACGTCGCGTCGCCCGCGGTAGATACCTGATGAGATATGCGGGTAAGTTGCTTTTTCCATCCGAATGCTTCTCCGTCGAATTCAAACAATATCTTTCAATCATCTCCGAGGCGAGGCCGACATCGAGGCCGGATTCTCGGAGAACCCTTGAAAACGGGGCCGAAACTATGATAGATCAGTGGAGAGGAATCGAGAATCGGATTTAATGTCTGGTATTGTTGACAAGTTATGAAACGAAATATGACCCACTACGAAACGCTTGGAATCGAAAGTCTGGCGAATGAGACGGAGATTCGAGCGGCGTTCAGAAAACTGGCAACCCAGAACCATCCCGACAGGTTCGAGGGAGAGCTGCGCGCCCAGGCTGAGATACGTTTTCAATCCATCACCGAGGCATTCAATATTCTCAGTCGGCCCGGCAACCGTGAGAAGTACGATCAGGAAATAGCCCAGGGTCCAAGATCGGTTGGGGGCAGAGATCCCAAGGAGATTGCTCGTCTCTTGGCGGCTAAAGGCGCTCAGGCATACAAGGACGGCAAGGCGACTGATGCCATTTCTCTGCTTCGGCAGGCACTCGACCACGATAGCGATCAAGCTCGGGCACACTATTTTCTCGGAATGGTCCTTGCTCGGGTGCCGGGGAAGGCAAGAGATTCACTGAGGCATCTCGAGCGGGCCACTGCACTCGAACCGGAGAACCTCGTCATGAAGGCTGAAGCAGCCGGGGCGTATCTAGACTCCGGTATGGGAAGTCGTGCAGAACGTCTTGCCCTGGAAATCCTGGAAATAGACCCGACGAACACGAAGGCTACGAATGTTCTAGAACAGGCTCGAACGGGTGGTTCGAGCACAGTGTCCCAGAGGAAGGGCTGAACGCGTGCATGAAAACCCGGTAACCGGTATCCGCCTTGAAGCATGGGGAACCACCGATGTAGGAATGAAGCGCCGCCTCAACGAGGATGTTTTTCTGGTCGATGAGTCGGCGGGTGTTTTCTTGGTAGCGGATGGGATGGGGGGACATGCGGCAGGTGAAGTCGCGTCGGAGTTGGCGGCAAAGAAGATCATCGGAAGCCTGACGGCGAGACCTTATGAGGCAGGAGAGACCTGGCCGGAACATTGGACGACCGACCGCTCCGCCACCGGCAACCTCATCGTCGATGCCGTTCTCGATGCTCATACCGGTGTTACCGAGGCCGTGGTTGCCGATCCCAACCTGAAAGGGATGGGAACAACCGTTGTGGTCGCGACCCATCAAGACGGTTCAGACAAGATCGCGATATGTCACGTGGGTGACAGTAGAGCTTATCGTCTGCGTGGAGGCACTCTCACCTTGCTTACAAATGACCATTCTTGGGTCCACGAGCAGGTAGCTGCAGGTATGCTCACGGAGGACAGCGCACGATCCCACCCCCTCAAGAATGTTGTGACTCAGGCCCTCGGCGGAAGTGCTGAACCCCAACCCGATGTTCTTGAGTTGGTCATCGAAGAAGGTGACCTTTTTCTTCTTTGTTCCGATGGTCTCAACACAATGCTTTCCGACCAACAGATCGAGGGAATTCTCGATGAGGACGCATCCCTCAAGGAGATTGCGGATCATTTGGTGGTCGCGGCCAATGAACAAGGTGGGAACGACAACGTCAGCGTCGTGGTGCTCCGGGCCGTCCCAATTCCCTGAATATTTCATGCCAAGCGAATTTGAACTGACTCGAAATGAGGGGAACATCGCTGCCGGCGGTCCACTCCTCTTGGTTATCATGGACGGTGTCGGTCTCTACCGCGGAATTTCCGAGGGCTACCCCGGAAATGCATTTGACCAGGCGAATACACCGAATCTGGACCGTCTCTTCAACGAAGCCCCGCTCTTCCTTGAACTGAAAGCGCATGGTCGGGCGGTAGGTCTGCCTTCGGACTCGGACATGGGTAACTCAGAGGTCGGTCACAATACGATCGGCGGAGGACGGGTCTTTGAGCAAGGGGCCAAGCTGGTCAACGCAGCACTGGAATCTGGTGAAATGTTCAGGTCTCCGACCTGGCGTCGCCTCGTCGAAAGAGTTCAAACCGACGGCACCTTCCATCTCTTGGGGCTCCTTTCCGACGGCAACGTTCACAGCCACATCGATCAGCTTTCGACACTGCTTCGGCAGCTGCCGCTCGACGGCGTCTCGCGAGTACGAGTCCACGCTCTCGCCGATGGTCGTGATGTCGAACCCATCTCATTTCATCACTACGTAGCCCAGCTTGAGGATTTGTTCGTTGAACTCAGAGGAGAATACGGCCTTGACGGAGCGATTGCCTCAGGCGGCGGACGGATGCGCGTAACGATGGACCGGTACCAGGCCGACTGGGAGATTGTGGAACGGGGCTGGAAAACCCATGTTCTCGGTGAGGGAAGAAAGTTTCAATCAACCCAAGAGGCGATCGCGACCCTCCGCTCCGAGAAGCCGGGAGTTATTGATCAGGATCTTCCACCCTTTGTCATCGCCGACTCTCAAGGCACGGCAATTGGGCCCATCGAAAATGGAGATTCGGTCGTCTTCTTTAATTTCCGGGGAGATCGTGCGATCGAGATTTCCCGGGCATTTACCGAGAAGGATTTTTCCGAATTTGATCGACGACGAATGCCCTCAGTGGGATACGCCGGGATGATGGAGTATGACGGTGATCTTCACATTCCCCCGCAATATTTGGTGGAGCCACCGGCCATCGCCGGAACGGTTTCCGAATATCTGGTCCATAACGGGGTCTCTCAGTTGGCGATCGCCGAAACCCAGAAATTCGGGCATGTGACGTACTTTTGGAACGGCAATCGTTCCGAAAAATTCGACCCTCGGCTCGAGGATTGGATTGAGGTTCCTTCGGACAAGGTTTCCTTCGACACTCGCCCCGAGATGAAGGCGCGGG
>JAIOSJ010000254.1 GCA_021107705.1 Thermoanaerobaculales bacterium
CTGACCGTGACCCGACGGCTGTCCGTTGATGTGGGCCGCCGCCGGATGCGCCGTCCCACCGAGCCGCTGCACTCGGCCGAGATGGTCGCCGCACCTGCCGACGATCCAGACCGTGTTCTCGATGCCCGACACGCTTCGAAGCTCCTCTCCCAATTGTCCATGAAACACCGCGAAGTCGTCTATCTGCGCCACTATGGCGAGTGCACCTTCGCTGCTATTGGCGATGTGCTCGGCATCCCGACCTTCACCGCGGCCAGCCGCTACCGACTGGCCCTTCGTCGCCTCCGGCGACTGATGGAGCAAGTACCATGATTCGGCATCAGACCCCCCAACATTTGCTCGAGGGACTCAAGCCCCCGAACCCCCCACCCGATCTTCGAGATCGCTGCATTGCTGCGGCTCGTGCGACGCGGGCGAAAGACCAACGAACCGAGGTGTGGTCCCGCCTGTGGGCGAACCCGAGTGCGCGCTGGGCCTGGGCGACCACCGTCGCCACCCTTCTGCTGGCCCACGCAGCAATATCAATCACCCCAACCCCACCATCGACCGGGAGCCCGTTCCTGGTGGCCGGCGGTATCCCGGACAACGATCTTGCCGACCTCGTCGATCTCCTGCCCCTACGCCCGGACTGCCTCCCCCTGCTGGGAAGCGACCCTGGCCCGCTGGAGTTCAACGACGAGATGAACCCGGAGAGGAGCTAATGACCATGAAATCCACCTCACAACGTTCCCGTTTCACCTCAGTCATCGTTGCGGCCGCCATCATCTTCGTGCTCGGGGGCCTGCTGGCCGCCCGTCTGTTGGCGCGCGAGGGATCATCCGGCAGGGCTGCGACCGCCACCGTCCCCGCGCCAGGGGCTGCGTCTCTCGACAGCCTCGAGATACCCTGTTGGTCATGCCCTTACGCCCGAGATTGGCCCCTGCGCTTCCGCACCGACTTGGACCTTCTCGCGCCCCTCGGAACCGGAAGCGGCAACGCCGCCGAGTTCTTCGTCCTGTTCGAGAAGAACCGGGGACCACGGTTCGACGAGGCAACGGCCTTCATGGAGCGCCGGAACGAGGTCCCCGGTCGCGACGATCTCGGCAAGGTCGTGGCCGCCGATGACCCCCTCCTCCTCGAGGCCGAAGCCTGGTGCGATCAGGCCGAGATGCGCTTCTACCCTGACCTTCTGCCCCTCGAAGGTATTGACACTCGCATCACGAATTTGCTCGTCATGCTCACCATGGCGCGATCCTGGTGGGCCCGAGGTGTGGCCGCCGAGGATCCCGCCCAGGGTCTCGAGGACTGCCGTCGGGCGATCCGGCTCGGCCGACTGCTGCGCCAGGAGGACGTCATTCTGATCAACGACCTGTTCGGTCTCGCCTGCATCCACATCGGCGCCCGAGGCGTCTACGAAATCGCACAGCGCAGCGGAAACGGCGATCTGGCTCTCCTCACTTCAGTGATCCTCGGCGAGGTGGCGCCGCAGAGACTCTACACCTCACAGCGCATCACTACGGTCGACCTGAGTCCCTACGTGCACCGATCCAAAGACGAAGCGTGGTCGCTTGGGGTTCCGGACACAAAGATCGACGCCCTTATCGAAATGGTCACGGCCTCGCCCGACAAAAGATTCCGCGGTGAGGCCCTCCTCGGCACTCATGTCGTGGTTCATCTGGGAACACCGGAACAACAACAACGCATGCGCGGCGTACTTGATGGGATCGTTGCCGCCGGAGATCCGGTGGCCGCGCCCTTCGCCCGCTGGTGCCGCGACACCGAACCCTCGGACGAATTGATGAGCGGTTACAGAGAGAAATGGGAGTAGTGCCGGTCAATTTCTTCGTTAGCCCAGAGGAGCGGTGGACACCTGCGCCACCGCCCTCTTCCAGCCCGCGTAGAGGTCCTCCCGCTCTTCCGGGTCCATCTCCGGGGTAAAGGTACGGTCTCTTTGACAGGCGTTTTCGAGTTCCTCAGGACCCCGCCAGAAACCCGATCCGAGACCTGCGAGGAAGGCGGCGCCGGCCGCGGTTGTCTCCAGCAGCTTCGGCCGCACGACCGGGACCCCGAGAAGGTCGGCCTGGAATTGCATGAGGTGGTTGTTGGCGGAGGCGCCGCCGTCAGCGCGGAGTTCGGTCACCGCCGCACAGCCGTCGCCGTTCATGGCCTCGATCACGTCCCGCGTCTGGTAGGCGACACTGTCAAGGGTGGCGCGGATGATCTGGTCGCGACCACTGCCCAGGGTCAGCCCGACGATGGCCCCTCGGGCGTGCATATCCCAGTAGGGGGCGCCGAGTCCGGTGAAGGCCGGTACCACGTACACGCCCTGGGTGTCGCGGATGCGGGCGGCCACCTCTTCGGTCTCGACCGCGCTCCCGATCAGGCCCAACTCGTCGCGCAGCCACTGGATCGCGGCGCCGGTGGTGAAGATCGAGCCCTCGAGGGCGTAGGCCGGCCGGCCGTGGGCGTTGCAGCAGATGGTGGTCAGCAGCCCGCAACTGCTCGTTCGGGGTTCGTCGCCGGTGTTGACCATCACGAAGCACCCGGTTCCGTAGGTGTTCTTCGACATTCCCGGATACCAGCATCCCTGGCCGTAGAGAGCTGCCTGCTGGTCGCCGGCGATGCCCGCTACGGGGATACCGCCCGGCACACCGCCCTGGGCAATGGTTCGGCCGAAGATTCCGGCGCTCGGCAGAACTTCCGGCAGCATGGCCTGGGGCACGTCGAAGATCTCCAACAGCTCGGGGTCCCACCGCTGGGTTCGGATGTCGAAGAGCAGGGTGCGCGAGGCGTTGGTGGGATCGGTGGCGTGGACCTCACCCCCGGTGAGCCGGTAAAGCAGCCAACTGTCAATTGTGCCGAAGAGCAACTCGCCCGCCGCAGCCCGTTGGCGGGCTTTCGGATAGCGATCGAGGATCCACCGAACCTTTGAGCCCGAGAAGTAAGGATCCATAACCAGCCCTGTTCGCTCGCGGATCATGCATTCGAGACCGTCCGCCTTGATCTGCTCGCAGATGTCGGCGGTCTGGCGGCTCTGCCACACGATTGCCCGGTGGAGAGGCGCCCCGGTGTCACGGTCCCAGATGACGGTGGTCTCTCGTTGGTTGGTGATGCCGATAGCCTTCAGTTCGCCTTTAGCGAGGCCCGCCACCGTCA
>JAIOSJ010000301.1 GCA_021107705.1 Thermoanaerobaculales bacterium
GATCCCGACGGCGGCTCGGAAGTGCGCGAGACGGTCGTCACCACCTTTGCCGTTCCGGAGAAGCCCGTCGATCCTGTGGTGTACCACGTCGTTCCCGGCTCAGGTGGCGGGACAGGTACCCCGGTCGATCCCTTTCTTGGTATCGAGTACGCTCAGAGCCAAGCCACTCCCGGTTCGGTCTTCAATCTTCATGCCGGAACCTATCAGGGCTTCGACTCCGGTGGGGAGATCCAGCTGAATATCCCCGGGACGTCGGATGACTTCATCGTCTGGCAGGCGGCAGGAGACGGGGCCGTCGTGTTCGACGACCCACTCAGGATCGCGGCTGACTTCATCTGGGTCGAGGGTATTCACATTCGAGGCCACGTTGGTGTTGAGTCCGAATACGGCCTCCGAACCTATGATGCGCCGGAGTTCGTGGTGATCAGCAGGAATCTGTTCACCGATTTCTACTACAGCATCGCCCTCAACCACGGCGGTGAAAATTGGGTCATTACCGATAATACGATCATCGGCGACAAAGACGTTATCGGCACTCCGGATGGACCACCCAGCTACGGTGGGGAGGGGATCGAGTTGGAACACACCAGCGGGCACACGGTGGCCCATAACAGTATCTCCCGTGTAGCCGACGGAGTGTCCTATCCCCTGAGAAACACCGACATCTTCGGCAACGAAATCTTCGACGTCACCGATGACGGCATCGAACCGGACTACGCCTACGCCAATATCCGCATCTGGGGAAACCGCATCTCCAACGCCCGCCACGCGGGGATCAGTTTCCAGCCGATGAACGGGGGTCCCTGGTATATCCTGCGAAACCAGGTCGTGGCAGGAAACGAAGGGCTTAAACTGCGCGAAAGCACCCGTGCCCTGATCGCCCACAACACCTTCGTCGGTTGGGAGGGCGTTCAGGCATACGGCTCGGAGAGGCTCTTGAATTTCCAGTCGAACAACAACCTCTGGATCACGGTGCAGGATCGCTACGCCTGGGAAAACGGAGTCGGAGGCGATGCATCTTGGAGTACGAACCTTGATTACGACGGCTTTGACTGGGGAGAATACGTGTACGCCTTCAAGTGGGGTCCGGATGAACGCTTCGTTGATCTGGTCGAATTCTCGGCGGCAACCGGGCTGGAAACCCACGGTGTCCAGGTCGACCGGAACACCTGTTTCACGACCTTTTACATCCCCGAAGCCCCGCCTCAGTCCATGCCCTTTCAGTACATGGCGCTCAAGGATGCCTCTCCGGCGATCGATGCCGGTGTCCTCCTGGCCAACATCAACGACGACTTTGAAGGCTCAGCGCCCGATCTCGGTCCCTTCGAGAAGGGGAAGGGTCTTCCCTGGTACGGACCGAGACCGGAAGGGCTCCTCTTCTTCGACGGCTTCGAAACTGGGGACACAGCCGGTTGGAGTTCGACTACATCCTAACCCGCATTTCTCACCAATCTTCTGCTGCGGCCGGCGATGCACTGTGCCCAGCGGCGTTTTCTCGCATCGGGATGCTCGACGGACTGTCGAGTACGACTCCGCGTCCCTCAGGTCGAAAACCCCACTGGACACAGCACCTCACCGCCCTCGCAACGAATCTTGGTGAGAAGTGCGGGTTAACCCGCATTTCTCACCAACCTCATCGCGTCTTGCGTCTTTCACTTCGAAAACCGTTAATTAAGTCGGGTTTGGTCCTGTACTTGAGCAACCGTTGTCGTGGTGCGGTACGGTGGTGCTATTCTATCTTGTGCGGCTCGTGCAATTTTTCACAGTCGGCCTTTCGGTCGGCATGTCACGAGTCCTGAGAAACCGAGAGGGGAAAGAAAAATGCTGAACAAGATTGGTGTCATTGGTGGTGGAAATATTGGTGGCGTTCTCGTCCAGGAGATCGTTCGCCGCGGTTTGGCGCGCGAGGTCGGTCTGGTCGATCCAGCTCCGTTCGTGAATCCTGACGATCCGCCGGAGCGGCAGGCAACTGCGGCAAAACAGACCATCGCAGGCGGTAAATGCCTCGACATCGCCGAAGCAATGCCGGTGTTGCGCACTGATGTCCGGTGCTACGGCTCGAAGGATTATTCGGCCCTGGCCGGGGCCGACATGGTGATCAACACCGCCGGTGTGCCGCGCAAAGCTCGCCCGGATGGGACCTTCCCAAGCCGTGACGAGTTGTTGGCCATCAACCTCAAGGTCACAAACCAGGTCGCCGAAGGGATTTCGGCACAGTGCCCGGATGCGATGATCATCTCCATCGCGAACCCGCTCGACGCCATCGTCTACACTTTGGACAAGCGTCTCAATCCTCCGAAGAACAAGCTTGTGGGTATGGCAGGCGTGCTCGACTCGGCGCGCTATTGCTACTTCGTCGCCGAAGCGGCCAACGTCTCGGTGGACAACGTCAACGCGTTGGTGCTCGGTGGTCATGGCGACACCATGGTTCCGGTTCGCTCTTCGTGTTTGATTGCCGGTATTCCGGTTGACAAATTCATCGACGCTGAAACCCTGGCCGCGATCGAGACCCGTACGCGCAAAGCGGGCGGAGAAGTCGTCGGTCTCCTCGGCATCGGTTCGGCCTTTGCCTCGCCGGCCTGGTGTGCACTCGAAATGGCGGAGGCAATTGCCTACGACAAACGCAAGATCATGCCGGTGTGTACCAAGCTTGAGGGTGAGTACGGCGCCGACGGTCTCTTTGTCGGCGTTCCCGCCATTCTCGGCAAGAACGGTGTCGAAGAAGTGATCGAACTCGATCTCACCGCCGACGAGAAGGCCGCCTTCGCCAACTCGATCAACGCGGTCAGCAAGACATGTAGCGAAGCCGACGAGATGCTCGCCAAGCTCTGATTCGGTAGCTTAGCTGAAAGTTCCAAAGAGAGCCGGAACCTTTTTGGTTCCGGCTCTTTTGGTTAGCCCGACCTCTCAAAAAACCTCAGCAGTTTGAGCAATGTGATGAGCGCCCATTGTGGTAGCGGGCTTCCAGCCTGCGGTCCGAGAGCGGGGATGATCACGCACGCGACCTTTCCGACCACAGGCTGGAAGCCCGCTACCACAAAACAGATGGCTGCCATGCGTCGCCCGCAGCAGACAGCCGGTGAGAAGGTCGGGTTAGCTCCCGACCAGGCGATTTCGGCCCGATCTCTTCGCTCTGTAGAGGGAGCGATCCGCGGCGCGGAGTACTTCACCGCTTTCGCTGCGATCGGCAGTCGGACCGGCGACGCCGATACTGACGGTCAGCTTCGCCTGAGGTGGTGTTTTCTTCGATTTCTTCGGTCGATCCGGTTTCTTTTGCGGACGCTCCGGTGAGCGAATGCTGAATTTGCGGTCGGCGATGGCGCGGCGGAGGTCCTCAAGATGTGGGCGGGCGGAAGCGACTGATTGGCCTGAGAAGATCAAAGCGAACTCCTCTCCGCCGTAGCGATATGCTTTGGTGCGTCCTCCGGTAGCTCTCAGACTGTCGGCGACCATTCGCAATGCCTGATCACCTGCCTGGTGGCCGTACCGATCGTTGAAGCGCTTGAAATGGTCGATATCGACCATTGCAATGGCGTAGGTACCTGTGAGACTACGGAGCGCTTCGTTGAAGGCTCTCCGCGCCGGGAGTTCGGTCAACTCGTCCAGAAAAGCCAATTTATGAGAGTCTTCCACCAGTCCCAGGAGCAGGACGAGTTGGGCTGCGGCCAGAAGCAAGGTCGCGCTCAAGAGTCCCCGATCGCCGTGCATCGCAAGAGCGCAGCAGGTCAGGACCCCCAGCATTCCGATTTCGAACACGCCACGTCGGAGTGTCAATGCCACGAGCGTGAAAACCGTAGCGATGAGGAAGGCGAGTAGTGAGGCCTGAGGTGTTTGCGCCAGGTCAAACCACCTGCCGAATCTGTTCTCGCTCAAGCCAAGACTGAGAACCCAGCTGACCAGTGCCGGTTGAATGAAGATCGCCGCCAAGCAAATAAGAGTCGAGACTTTAACCACCGACCGATCTCGGAAGAGCCCGATCAACCCCAGGTTCAAGGGCAGAAGAATGGCGAGGGCTGCGAGTCCGGGGCCGAAACCGGTACTGATTTCTACGGTCAAAGGGCCTCGAATCAATTGGTTTGCGAGGGCGAGCGTCATGGCAGCGAGAAATATGCGGCTGCGGCGGAAACGCCAGGCCAGGATGATGCTGAAGATGGCCAAGAATTCGGTTGCCCTTTCCGCAAACGGTAAATAGGCGGAAGGAAGCTCGGTCAGACCGGTAATCCAGCCGGCCGCCGGGAGAGAAACGGCGGTTGCAATCGTGATTCTTCCGGGCAGGTTTTTCAGGCGGACCTCCAGACCTTGTTTGAGAATAGCTGAGTTGCGAGGCCGAGTTTGTGCTGATGAACACAAAGAACCTCTTGGAAACGAAAGTCATATTCATCTCGGTGGGGGATAATGTCTCTCTGGAGGTCGTGTGAAGAACAACGATGACCTGGGTGCAATCCTCGAGTGGGTCAATGGGTTGGATGCGGCTCGGAAGGTACGAGTGCTGGATGTGCGGGTTGGGGCCTTCTGGTCGGTTGTGCGTACGACCGAAGGCGTCGGAATGGCGTCGTCGCACTTTCCTGGGTTTCACGCCGGTAGTGTGATTCCGGTAGCGGACGCCGGGAGTCTCGGCGGGGGCTCAGCCCTCGAGCTGGCCCGTCTGTGCCTGTCTCAATCAGTCATCGAGACCTCGATCGGTGTCGCGACGCTCAACTCCCTGCTGACGTCACGTCTTGGTGAGACAACATCAGACAACGCCAGGGATCTTCTCGTTCAGTACGGGGCAGGACGGCGCATCGCCATGATCGGCCGTTTTCCCTTTGTCGATCAACTCCGTTCGGTCTGCGACGAGTTGTGGGTGTTTGAGCAGGATCAGCGGAAGGCCGACGAGTATTCGGAGAGGGATCTTGCCGAGATGCTTCCCAAGGCCGACGTCGTGGCCGTCAGTGCTACGACGCTCATCAATCACACCTTGCCGTCCATCCTGAAATGGACCCGACCGGAGGCCTTTCGAATGATGCTCGGGCCGAGCACCCCCCTATGTCCCGTACTGTTCGACGCTGGTTTCAACGTCTTGTGTGGGACCGTGGTTGAAGAGCCGGAAATGGTCATCCGTGTCGTTTCTCAGGGCGCCGTTACGCAGCAGATCAAGGGCGTTCGACGGGTATGCCTCTGGGCGTAGCGAAGCTGATTGATCGAAGAGTGGGATGACCGAAACGATAAACAGAAGAACGTCGGCAGGCACGTCCCAGCGGGGCACGCGGCCCGCGAGTTTTGAGCGCGTGACAGGTCCGGTGATCGAGGTCGCGGGTTCTCGAATTCACGAAACAATCGCTTCCACCGGGGGTGGTCCGACCTTTTGCTGCGGGTCGTTTCGTTTTCAGTGGGTGCAAAAAGTCCGACCTGGCCCGCCGCGGGAAGGGAGTTCAAAACAGTCGTCCCGGCAGGCGGGTAGGCCGTCGCTGTACGAAGTGCGGCGGTGAGATGCGGAGCGTTGTGAATATTGAGTTCAACGAGCTACATTTGGCGCCGCGAGGATTTCGAGGCGCAGGCTGGAAAAGAGTTCTGAAAGAAACGGTCTCACAACCACATCGGAACCGTCTGATCATCGGTTCAACTATAATCTAAACTGAGGTCTGTCAAGGATTTTTGCATGTGCCTGAGCTGACAGCTCCCGGCGGAGCCGGAACTCAACAGGTTCCGGCTTCGCCGGGCGAGGTGCTAGGATTGTCGCTGCCGAGAGCCGACCTCTGAGAGTGGTTGGAGCCTTGGATATCTGCTCATCGGGAATCGGAGGATCAGCATGGATTTGGATACAGTCCTGATGCCAAATGGGGATTTCGTGTTCCGGGATATCGGAGGCGAAACGATCTTGGTTCCGGTGAGGGCGGGGGTCAGTGAGCTGGATTCCCTTTTTGCCCTCAACGAGGTTGGAGCGGTGGTGTGGAAAGGGGTGGAAGCCAGGTCCAGCGTTCAGGAGATCGTCTCGGTCGTGCGGGCTGAATTCGAGATCGAGCCGGCCGTTGCCGAAAAAGATGTTCTCGAGTTCCTGGATGTTCTGGTCGAGCGGAATCTGATTCGGCACGCTGAGGTTTGACGGTGGCCGTGCTCAAAGAAACAGATTACGCCGAGTTCAGCAAGAGGATCCATGGGCGTGTCTCTCCGACTTCACGCCGTCCCATTAACGGCGCCATTGAAGTGACCCGGCGATGTAATCTCTCGTGTTCGCATTGTTATAACAATCTCCCCGCAGGCGACCCCAAAGCCCGGGCTCGCGAATTGACGTTCGAGGAATACCGCAGAATTTTCGATCAGTTGGCCGAGGCGGGCACACTGTGGGTTCTATTGACGGGGGGGGAGATCTTCGCCCGGGCGGATTTTCTGGATATTTATCGCTACGCCAAACAGAAGGGTTTTCTCCTGACCCTGTTCACGAACGGCATGGCCATCAACGAGGCCCGGGCCGACTTTCTGGCTCAGTGGCGTCCCTTTGCGATCGAGATCACCCTCTACGGTGATACTCGGGAGACCTATGAGCGTTTGACTGGTGTGCCAGGCTCGTTCGATCGGGTCCGAAGGGCGATCGAGATCGTGCTTGAGCGGCAACTGCCGTTGAAGTTGAAAACAGTTGTTCTCAAGGAGAACCGACACGAGCTCGGTGCGATGAAGGAATTTGCGGAAGAGCTGGGCGTCGAATTCAAGTTTGACGCGATGATCAACCCGCGCCTCGACGGATCCCTGGCACCTCTGGCCACACGACTCGAGCCTGCCGAAGTTGTGGCCCTCGACCTTGAGGATCCACGGCGTCTGGAGGCGTGGGATACCTTCTGCGACCATTTCCACGGGCCGGCCCAACCTCCCGAGAGGGAAGATCGTCTCTATCACTGCGGGGGCGCCGTCAACTCCTTCTCGATTGACCCGTACGGCAATCTTGGACTCTGTGGTTTTTCCCAGAAGGACCTTTTTGACCTGCGTGGCGGGAGCTTCAAGGAAGGATGGGATTCCTTTCTGGGAAAGGTCGTGGAACGCCGGGTCCGAACTGTGACCAAATGCACGACCTGCCATCTCAAGGCGCTTTGCGGAATGTGTCCGGCTTACGGGGAACTCGAGAACGGGAATCCGGAGAATCCTGTTGACCATCTCTGTCATGTCGCCCATTTGCGGGCCCATATGCTCGAACTGGAGATTTCCCCTCATGGAGAGTGTGAATACTGCCCCGGGGGCAGGGAATACGAGCTGTTGCTTTCGGAACTTTGCCGGCTAGAAGCGTGTGCCGTATTGGCCTCTGAGGACGACAAGCCTCTGAGGACGACAATTTGATCGAGGGCGATGGAATTGGCCAGTCCGGCCCCGCTCCTGGTTGATGTGCTGCGCGCATTGGGGTTTTGTCAGTCTGTTGGTCTGCTCTATAGATATTCATCGAAGTTAGGGCTATACTTCGAATTGGAAACTATTGTGATGCCCGGGGAATCGGCCACCATAGGTTGGTGTTGTTTCTGACGGGTTCCGGGAACGTAGAGCGGGTCGATGCCATGGATGGCGAGTGAACTCCGGGGAGTGGGGTAAGAGGTGCGTAATGATTAATGATGGAAGCCCAACGAAGACCGTGCAGAAAAAAGGCTATGTCAAACCGACCATCTCCGAGGTGAAACTCCGGCCGGAAGAGGCAGTCCTGGGGAACTGCAAGATCAGCGGTTCTTCCGGGCCGTTGTCGGGTAGCTGCGCATCTCCAACTACCTGCTCCGTGCTGGGTTCGTAGCGGTGGAGTGCGAATGGGGAGAGTGTGAGTCACCCTGACGCCGCCGGCGTCGATTCAGGCCATGGCGCCGGCGAGACCTACAGTTTTGCCGTCGCCGGCATTGGGATCAGGATTCGCACACAGGGGTCGTCCTTTCGCCGGGAACCACGGCGGCAGGAGTTTGAGACGGTTGTGCAGGATCCTGACATAGGGCTGCGAGTGGGCCGTCGAGAGTTGGGGGCCGAGTCTCCTGGCGAGCTCGTCTTCGACTCGGGAATGGTCTGGCGCCTCTACGATGAAGAGGGCGAACGGGTCTTCAGGTTCTTCTCGCCCCAAAGCGGTGCCGTTCCCTACAAGGAACTTCGCGTCGGGCGCGATTATCGCGAGGGCGAAATCGTGCTCCATGAGCCATGGCAGGGTGTTGAGCTTCCGGATCCTCTGGAGTATCCCCTGGATGAGCTTCTGGTTGTTCATCGGCTGGGGCAGGGTCTGGGCGTTGAACTCCACGGTTGTGGAATCGTTGACGAGGCGGGTTTGGGCTGGCTCTTCGTCGGGCACTCCGGCGCCGGCAAGAGCACCCTGGCGGCGCTCTGGGCCGAACGAGACGTCACGGTCCTCAGTGACGATCGGATCATCCTGCGAAAGACCGACGCCGGCATCCGGATGTTTGGAACCCCCTGGCATGGCGAGGCCGGTTTCGCCGTGGCGACCAGCGCACCACTTGCGGGAATCCTGATCGTCGAACACGGTCGCGGGAATGACATCGAGATCCTGACGCCGATTTCGACAGTCTCCGAGTTGATGGCGAGAGCCTTCGTGCCCTTTCACGAGCCGGAGGCACTCGAGACGGCCATCGACGTGCTTGGCGTTGCGGCAGCCGGTCTGCCGTGTTGCCGTTTTCGGTTCACACCCGACAGTTCCGCCATCGATCATCTCTCGAGTTGGATGCGGACGGTTACCGATGCCTGAGCCTGTGGGACGCCTGCGGTTTCAACCGGTCTTGCGTGCTCTCTTGAACGACGGTCAGACCGTACGATTTGAAGCCCCCGGTCGAAGCATGCTGCCGACGATCCATGATGGAGATTCCCTGGTGGTGGCACCGGTGGATCCGGCATCAATCAGTCGCGGTGACGTCATTGTCGTCGAGGGGCCGAATTGCGTTCGCGCACACCGGGTGGTGGGTGAAGGCGGTCGCAGCAGTGGCACCTTCCTCTTACGGGGTGATGCGCTGCTCCTCCGGGATGCCCCGGTTTCTCCAGAACGGGTCCTCGGCAGGGTTGCCGGGGTGGAACGTAACGGCCGTCGGTACGCGGTTCAGGGGCCGGTCGTTCGTGCAAGGGTTTTTCTGCGCCGGTCGCTGGTGGCCGTGCGCAGGTGTTTGCCGGATCCACGGCGGTGGTTTGACGGGGCTGGTTCCCGAAAGGGGCGCCCTGTCGGCGATGTTGTCTTAGGTCCAATAAGTCTCAACGAAGGCCGCAGGGACGGCGGCGCCCGAATTGACGGAGGTCGTAATGAGTAATGCAACGACGACACGGACTATGTCTCTCGACTCAGTTACAAGGGGTGGGGGGAAGATGCGTTCACTCATTGTGTTGACCTCGATCGTGGCGCTTGTGATGAGCGCAGGCGTTGTGTTGGCGGATGATACGGATGTCCAATACGATACGTCCTCCGACAGCAAAACCGGATCCACGGCGGCCCACACTTTGTCGTGGTCCACCCACACCGTGGCCAACGAGAGCAACCGGTTCATGACGGTTGGCATAAGCTTGAATCACGACACAACGACGGACGATCCGATTACGGTGGGGTCCGTGACGTGGATTGTCGGGGCCACCAAGCAGGGCTTCGGCGTCAAGCAGGCCGAGAGTTCAACGACGGGTACCGACGCAGTGCGTGCCGAGATCTGGTCCCTTCTTGCGCCGACCACCGGATCCGGGACCGTCAAGGTCACGCTCAACAATATTTCGGTGAACGATGAGATCATCGACACCTCGACTACGGGCAACACCGCAGTCAGCGCCGGCACCATTCACACTGGGCCGGACGGCAGCACGACGACCTTTTCTGATACCGATGCTGCTGGATCCGCCCTGAGCACGCCCGTCGTACCCTCGTCGGTAACGATCTCTGCGACGGTGAGCAGCAGTACCGTTACCGCGACCGACGACGGAAGTGGAAACTTGACGGGAACCGGCGTCAGCTCAGGCTCCGTCAACTACAGCACCGGCGCCTGGAGCATCACATACACTACGGCGCCGGACAACTCCACGAACATCACAGCTTCCTACAACCATGGAAAATACTCCTTCAGCGGGACCCTGGACGACTCGGAGGTGGAAACCCAATCGGTGACGATCACTGCGCAGGTGAACAGCAGCGCCGTATCGATCACGGATGACGGGAGCGGGAGCCTCTCGGGTACCAACGTCACCGGCACGATCACCTACTCATCGGGCGCGTGGACGTTGGAGTTCACGCAAAGAGCGCCTGACAATGTAGATATCACTGCGGACTATCAGTGGCAGAACGTGGCCGATGTCATCGCGGGCGCGGTTTCGTTCTACAATGTCAACCAGACCAATCCGAGCACGAATGGTTCGGCAGGTGACGACACCGACACGACGCCGACCGTTTCGGTGACGACCGATGATCGGGATGCGGTTTTTGGCGTGGTCGCCACGACAGGTCCCGCCAATTCACTCACCAAAGCCTACAATCATATGACCGACCGATGGAATGACAACAACGGAACCGGCAGCACGGATACCAGGGCTGCAGGCTGTACGGCGCCGGGCGCTGATCCGAGCACCATCATTCGATGGACGCTGGGTGTGGCTCGTAAATCGGCCATCGCCGCAATCAACATTAAACCTAACAACACCCCCACCGAAGCCCGCTTTGCGAAGGCCCGGGCCTTCGCGACGGAAGCCGGAACGCTGGTGACCTGGCGGACGGCTTACGAGGTTCACAATCTGGGCTTCAGGGTGTGGCGGGAAGACCAGCACGGGGAGCGTGTTCGGCTCAACCGGTCTCTCATCGCCGGGTCGGCACTGTTCGCCAGGCCGTCCACCGTGCTTAGCGTGGGGCGTTCCTACGTCTTCTGGGATGCCGAAGCCGTAGGAACATCCGACCGATACTGGTTGGAGGCGGTCGATCTGGACGGCAGTATTGAGCTGCACGGACCGTTCCTCTCCCAGCCGGTCTCCGGAGAGAAGCCGGTCCGGGACCTCGGCAATATGTCTTCGCTCAAGGCGCGGCGCCTGAGCAGTCCACCCGTGACCCAGCTGGGGCGGGATGCCTCGAAGACCAAGCTTTCCGTCAAGGCCCTTGGCGCCGGCGCGCGCAGTGGGGTTGGTCGAGCGGGCGATGCCTTTGGGCAGTGGCGCATGGCGGCGGCGCCGGTAGCCAAGATCCTGGTGGATCACGACGGATGGTATCGTGTGACCCGGGCCCAACTGGCTTCGGCGGGCTACGATCCGGGACCCTCGGCGACGGCCCTTGTGCTGGTCAATCAGGGGCACGAAGAGCCCCTTCGGATCACCGGACTGAATGACGGTCGCCTCGACATGGAGGACGCCATCGAGTTCTACGGGAGGGCCGTCGACACGCCGTTCACCGGTGTGAACGTCTACTGGCTCGGCGAGGGCCTACTCCCCGGGCGGCGCCTGAGCGAGGCGCCGGGGGACTCGGGGTTGGCCGAACCGGTCGCCACCTTCGCGGCGACGGTGACGCTGCAGGACCGCTCGCTCTACGTGGCGGCGGTGACCAACAACGGCGAGCGCGACAACTTCTACGGCCCGGTCGTCGGGTTCGATCCCCTGTCCCAGGTGCTCAATGTCGATGCACTGCCCCCCGAAGGCGCCCAGCAGCCTGCAATTCTGGAGATCGCGCTGCAAGGTGTGACGGCGGCGGATCATCTTATCGTGATCAGTTTTAATGATCATCAGCTTGACGAGATGGAGTTTTCGGGGAACGAGAGCGCGGTGCAGACATTCCAGATCGATCCTTCGTGGCTGCGTCTGGGCGCCAACGAGGTCATTCTCGAGGCGCAAAACGGAGACCAGGATGTCAGTGTGACGGACTTCGGCAGTCTGACGTGGCAGCGTCCGTTCGTTGCCCATGGGAACCGTCTCGAGATGACGGCCCCACCGGGGGCGACCGTCCGGGTGAGTGGATTCTCGGTGGGGGACATCCGTCTCTTTGACCTGTCCCACCGACATCAGCATGTCGCTATCCTCGGCGCGATCGGGCAAACCGGTGATCAAAGCTGGGCGATCGAGGCCGTGCTCCCGGGCGTCGTTGGCGATGGTGATCGGCTTCTTTTGGCCGTGATCGACAGCGAGATCGAAGCGCCGGCCGGCCTCGAGAGCAACAGCCCGAGTTCGTGGAACACCGCGGACAACGGTGCGGCCATGGTGATCATTGCCCACTCCGACCTGCTGTCCTCGGCTCAGCGGCTTGCGGCCTACCGGAGTGCTCACGGCGTCTCCACGGTGGTGGTGGACGTTGCCGATCTGTACGACGAATTCTCGTGGGGGATCAAGGATTCCGAGGCCCTTCGTGTCTTCCTGAAGAGGGCCTCCGCAGTCTGGGAGAGCGTTCCGGGCTACGTCCTGCTGATGGGAGACGCCAGCGTCGATCCCAGGAACTACCTGGGCTTTGGGGACCGAGACCTCGTGCCGACGAAGATCCTGGCCACCAATCTCCTCAAGACCGCGAACGACGACTGGTTTGCGGACCTGGATGGGGACGGCTTGGCGAATCTGGCGGTGGGCCGCCTGCCGGCGGGAACGCCGCATGAAGCTGAAGCGATGGTCAACAAGATCATCGGTTATGAGCAGGAGGCGCCGGGCGCGTGGGTCAAAGACCTCACCCTGGTCGTCGACGCCGTGACGGGGGACTTCGACTTTGGGGTCGCCGTCGATGCTCTGGAAGCCCTGATTCCGAGCACTCTCGAGGCCGACCGGATCGACTTCGGTGAGATGGAGCAAGATACGGCCCGTCAGCTCATTCTGGACGCCTTCGAAGCAGGCCGGTTGCTCGTGAACTACGACGGGCACGGTTCCCAGGCGGTCTGGGTCTCCGACGATGTCTTCGGGAATGCGGACGCCCTGAGCCTCGGAAACGGCTTCAAGCTTCCGCTGGTCGTTGCCATGAACTGCCTCAACGGCCTGTTCCATGACGTTTACCAGGACAGCCTGGCCGAGGCTCTTCTCAAGAATCCGGACGGCGGCGCCGTGATGGTCTGGGCCTCCTCGGCTTTGACCGATCCCACGGGACAAGACCTGATGAATCGGGATCTCTACCGGTCGTTGTTCGGGGGCGCCTCTCCGACGGTCGGCGACGCCGTGATAGCGGCCAAGGCCAACGTCACCGATCAGGACACCCGGGACACCTGGATCCTGTTCGGGGATCCCAGTATGCATCTGAGATAACCCGACGGCGGGCCGGAACCGAAGTTCCTCGAGTTCGTTCGCTACGAAGGCGTTGACGGCCGTGTAGCGAATTTAAAAGGGACATCTGTTTTATTCTTGATCCGTGACCACGAGCGGCGTCGATTGGTTGCAGCTTCGGCCGGTGAGATATGCGGGTTAGCCATCGAGCAAGAAGTATGGACGAGAACCGTGGCCCTCGTCCATAGCTGCTGATCAATGCCCTACACCCTCCTAGCCCGCATGTCTCACCGGGTTTCGTCTCGAGGACGGCGCATCGTCGTCCGCAGCAGGAAGCGATCCGCGGTCATTCGACGGGTGTGCCTCTGGGCACGGTCAAGCTGATCACTGACAGCCCCACAACTCCCGGCTCCACCGGTTTCTATCGTTTGACGCCGGACTTCAGAAGAAGGGTTTTAGGATTGAGGAGGATATTGAGGTCGTTGTCGAGCATCTGCTGTTGGTCCTTGAGAACGTGCAGACGAATTCTGTTTTTGTGGGGATCGAGGCTGAAGGCGAGATCCACCTGATCTTCAAAACCTTCGGCCGGTAGTGGCAGGTATCCCGGCTTGGGATCGGGGCCGTCTCGGTGGGTTCGGCAGGCCATCCAGATCTCGGCGTCCATTTCGGCGCCCGTCGAGCGGAGGTCCTCCAGGTCGGAGGTCTCGAGTCCCTCGAACTTCACGCGGTCGAGAATGATGACCTGGGGTTTGAAGTCCATGGCGTTCTCGAGCAGGTCCAGTGCTTGGCGCAGCCGGTCGATGGTGAAGGATCCCCCGAAGTACGTGTGAATGTGGCGCCGCCTCTCCACGTCAAGCTGGATGGCCGCCCAGTGTTCGAGCTTTTTCTCTCGTCGCAGCATTTCCATAAGGAGGTCGTCATACCAACCACGCACTTTGTCGACGGTGCGTTCGAGAGAGATGTGGAGGACCTTCTGGCCGGAGAGAAGAGCATCGATGCCGATGCCGACGATGAAGGCGGTCTTGCCCACGCCCGCACGGCCCATGACGAGGGCGAGTTTTCCGGGCCCCGGTCCGGGGTAACCGTCCCGCTCGAGAAGAGTCCTCGGCGAGCGACGCAGTTCAAACATCAGATTGGTCATTATTCGTCCTCCTCATCGGACTTGCCGCCGTACTCTTTCAAGAGTTCGTCGGAAACCTCTCGCGGAACCGGTGCGTAGCGTGCAAATTCCATTGTGAACTCAGCCTTGCCCTGGGTGGCAGATCGAAGAACGGTTGAGTATCCGAACATTTCCGCGAGTGGGACATCACCGTCCACACGGGTGAAGCCGCCGTCTTCGGTCGATCCGGCGATCACACCGCGGCGCTGCATGAGAGAGCGATAGATGGCGCCCTGAAACTCACCTGGACCCTCTACGGAGACTCGCATCAGAGGCTCGAGGATTCTCGGTTTGGCCCGCCGATAGGTTTCCCTGTGCGCTGCCCGGCAGGCAGTTTGGAAGGCCATGTCGGATGAATCGACGGCATGAGAATTTCCGTCTTCAAGAACGGCTCGAAGACCGACGACGGGAAAGCCGATGAGACCGCCCTTCTGCATCGGAGCTTTGAAACCCTTCTCACAGGCTGAGATGAATTCAGTTGGGATCGAACCGCCACGGACCTTGTTGACGAATTCGTATTCGCCCTCTTCATAGGGTTCGATGTATCCGATGACCCTTGCGTATTGACCCGATCCGCCGGTCTGTTTTTTGTGTGTGTAGTCGAAATCGGCTCGCCGGGAGACTGCTTCTCGGTAGGCTACCTGGGGCGCTCCGGTCTCCACTTCGGCACTGTATTCGCGCCGCATACGTTCAACATAGACCTCCAGATGCAGTTCGCCCATGCCGGAGATGATCGTTTCGCCGCTATCCTGGTCGAGGCCGACTCGAAAGGTCGGGTCCTCCTTGGTAAAGCGCGAAAGGGCCTTGCCCATGTTGGCCTGTGCTTTCGTGTCGATCGGAGTCACCGAAAGAGAGATGACCGGTTCGGGTACGTACATTGAGGTCATCGCCAGTCTCGGTCCGGGTCCGACGAAGGTGTCGCCGGTGTGGCAGTCGATTCCGAAGAGACCGACGATGTCTCCCGCGTCACCGCTGCCGATGTCTTCCATTTTGTCCGCGTGCATGCGGACCAGACGCCCGATCTTGATCTTCTTGCCGGTTCGGGTTTGAATTACGGTGTCACCCTTGGACAGCGCGCCCTGGTAGACCCGTAGGAAGGTCAGCTGACCGTAGCGGCCTTCGTCGAGTTTGAAGACATAGGCAACGATCTGCTTGGTGGGATCGGAATCCAGTACAACCGCGGTATTGTCATCATCCAGATCCACCGCCTCGATCGGGATGTCGGTTGGGCAGGGAAGGATGTGATTGACCGCATCCATCAGGGGCTGGATACCTTTGTTCTTGTATGCGGAACCCATCAGGACAGGGACCAACTCGAGGTCAATCACTCCCTTTCGGATTGCATCGTAGATGAGTTCGGGAGTCGCCTGATCCTCCAGTGCCGCCTCCATTAGTTCATCAGAGAACATGCTTGCGGCATCGATCATTTCGGCGCGGGCATCCTCAGCATCCGCCAACATGCCCGCCGGAATATCGGTGACCTCGACCTGTTCACCGGCCTCACCTCGGAAATAGAGGGCCTTCATTTCGATGAGGTCGATGACACCCTCGAATTTTTCCTCGAGCCCGATCGGCAGCTGCAGGAGGACGGAGTTTAATCCGAGTTTGTCCCGCAATGAAGTGGCCACACGCTGGGGATTGGCGCCCGTCCGGTCACATTTGTTGACGAAGGCGATGCGTGGAACCTTGTAGCGCTTCATCTGCCGATCGACGGTGATGGACTGAGACTGCACGCCGGCAACCGCGCAGAGCACGAGGATCGCCCCATCGAGGACCCGCAGCGCTCGCTCGACTTCGATGGTGAAGTCGACGTGGCCCGGTGTGTCGATGATGTTGATGTGGTGACCCTTCCACTCGACATAGGTCGAAGCCGAGGTGATTGTGATGCCTCGCTCACGTTCGAGTTCCATGTGATCCATGGTTGCCCCGACTCCGTCCTTACCGCGCACGTCGTGGATCGCATGAATCTTCTGCGTATAGAAGAGGATCCGTTCGGTCAACGTGGTCTTCCCGGAGTCAATGTGTGCCGAGATGCCGATGTTCCGTATTCGTTGAATGTCGATACTCATACTGTTCTTTCCCGCGCGATTCCGATTGATCGCACTATTCGACAAACTCCGGCACGGAGGGAGGCGTAGGGCCTCGATCATGCCGGGGTTGGCACGAGAAGGTACAACCCAGCCAAAGATATGTCAATTCCGCCACCGAGAATTTAGCGAATTATCGATATTCCGTTTGAGGGCCTGGGAGGTTCCCGTCAGGTGCGCACAACCTGCGTGCCGGCGATCATGTCGTGCAGGCCCTTCTTTTCGTCATTGAACAAAACCATGAGAAAGCCGATGTAGAAGATAGCCCCGCTTGCCATATATCCCAGTAATCGGAGGGTGGCCTTGCCGTAGCCGAGTGGCTGAACCCCGTCTTGGCGAACGACTTTCAGTTTCAGAATACGTTTTCCAAGAGTCGCACCGCTCCTGGCCCAGGGAACGAGGATGTAGCCGATCGCTACGACGGCACACAGGAGCCAACCCAAGAGGCTCAGTACTACGACTGCACCTTGGCTTTTCTGCGCCAGTGCGGCAACTCCGATGCCGATAGGGATCATGATGACCATCATGATGACGGTGAGGATGATGGCGTCGATCAGATAGGCGCCCAGGCGAATCCCGAATCCCGCCGGCTCGCCGATTGCGGCTGATTGAAGCGGTCTTGCGGCATTCGACGCAGGTCTTCGTGGCGGTGGCGCCATCGGTCTCATTGGGGGAGGCGCCTGAGCTGGCGCCATGGCCGGCACAGCCGGAGGCGGCGCTTGCTGGACCACCGGTGGGGGTGGCGCCTGAATTGGTGGCGCCTGAACCGGTGGCGGTGTCGCGGGCATAGCTGGAGGTGGGCTTTGGGCCGGCTGAGGAGGCTGCTCCTGAGCGAACGCTGCCGTTGGTTCAGCCTGCGGAGAGAATTCACCTCCGGGCGCCTTCCTGAAATCGGCTGCATCGATCAGAACCGTTGCCGCCTCGGCGGGTGGGTCAACATAGGTGATCGAAGTTCCGGCAATACGGATTTCGTCGCCGTCGATCAAAAGGTGTTGCTCGATCTTCTTTCTGTTCACCCAGGTCCCATTGGCGCTTCCGGCGTCACTCAAGAGGTAACCCTCGGGCGACCGGTGAATTTCGGCATGGTGCCGGGATGCCGTCTTGTCGTTCAGGATAATCCTGTTGCTCTGAGCCCGGCCGAGTGTGACCCTGTCGTCGGGCAGTTCGAATTCTTGGATTTCTGATGAATCGGCGGGTTTGATCTTCAATAGAGCCACGGCGCCCTCCAATGTGTTGTCCTATGATGCTTCCAAACAGTACCTGACGTCAAATGAAAAGGTGGAAGGATTGTGTAGGGCATTGAACAGCTAATCCGCATTTCTCACCGGTTTTCGTCGCATCCTTGGTCCGTACAGGGATTACTGCGTTTTGAATGCGCCTCAATTCCACTTCACGACCCTCCGAAATCCATCCGCCGTCAATGCCCCACACCGTCCTGGCGAACCAATATTTACGAAAGGCTCCAAACTGAGTGTTACACTTCCCGGCGCAGGAAGCTCGAAAGGCGAGGAGGCTGGTGATGTTCCGTAAACCCCTGTTCTGGGCCGTATTCATTCTGGTTTCTGTTCTCTGCACCGCATGGGCGGTGATGCACTTTGCCGAGGCATTTCCCCTCGTGACCCTCGAGGTGAAGATGGACAGGGCCGGCGCCCTGGCCGCGGCGGAAGATCTCGCAACCGACCGTGGATGGGGGCCCGAAGAGGCTCGGCAGGCGGTTGTCTTCCGGCACGACGGTGCGGTGCAGAGCTTTGTCGAGCTTGAAGCCGGAGGCAAGGCGGCCTACGCCGAAGTGTTGGGCGGGGATCTCTACTCTCCCTACACGTGGGTCGTGCGGCGGTTCCGCGAGGGTGAGACCAACGAGAGCGTCGTCCGCTTCCGGCCCGATGGGACGCCCTACGGTTTCCGGGAGAAGCTTCCCGAGGATGAACCCGGAGCGGCTCTCGAATCGGAAGCCGCACGCGAGCTCGCCGTAGCGGCGGTTTCCTCCGGCTGGCAGGTGGATTTCGGCGCATATGAACTGGTCGAGGCTTCCCAGGAGGTCCGGCCCGGTGGGCGCATCGACCACACCCTGGTCTACGAACGCCCCGATCTGCAGATCGGTGACGGCCGCTACAGGTTGCGGCTGGTGGTGAGCGGCGACCGATTCACCGAGCTCACCCACTTCGTCAAAATCCCCGAGGCCTTTCAACGGCGCTTTCAGGGGATGCGCTCAGCCAATGACGGTATCGCCACCGCCTCCGCATTCGCCATTGCCATCCTCTACATGGCCGGCGGCTGCATCGTGGGACTGTTCTTCTTGATGCGTGATCGCTGGGTGGTGTGGAAGCCGGCGCTGAAGTGGGCGTTGTTCATCGCCTTCCTTCAGGTCCTGGTGGTGCTCAACCAGTGGCCTTTGCTGTGGATGGGTTATGACACTGCTGTCTCCTCGACCACCTTCGTCCTCCAACAGGTGGGTATCGCTCTGGCTCAGTTGATCGGTATGGGGGCGCTCCTGGCGCTCTCATTCATGGCCGCCGAGAGCCTCGGTCGACGTGCCTTTCCCCGGCATGTCCAACTCTGGCAGTCATGGAAGGGAGAGGTAGCGGCATCCAGGACGATGCTCGGCTACACCGTAACGGGTTACCTCCTTATCGGCATTTTCTTCGCCTACGAGGTGGGTCTCTACTTCCTCGCCAACCGCCACCTCGGGTGGTGGACACCGTCGGACGCTCTTATCGACCCCAATGTGCTCGCAAACATCTTTCCGTGGTTGACATCGATCGCGATCTCGCTGCAGGCCGGTTTCTGGGAGGAATGTCTTTTCCGGGCCGTTCCCATCGCCGCAGCCGCTCTCCTCGGCCGCCGGTTCGGGAAACCCTGGTTGTGGATCACGGGGGCCATGATTCTGCAAGCGGTGATCTTCGGCGCCGGCCATGCCAACTACCCCGCTCAGCCCGCCTACGCGCGCTTGGTTGAGCTGACCATCCCCGCCCTCGGTTTTGGTGGTTTGTATCTTCTCTTCGGTCTGGTGCCGGCCATCATCTTCCACTTCGCCTACGACGTCGTGTGGTTTGCGCTGCCGCTTTTTGCAGCCGACACGCCGGGTATCTGGCTCGATCGGGGGCTGGTGATCCTGCTGGCTCTGATACCGCTGTGGGTGGTGTTGCGCGCTCGTCGGCGCGCCGGAAGTTGGGGCGAGGTGCCCGAGGCCGATCTCAACAGCAGCTGGTCTCCGCCTCCACCGGCGCCCGTCAAGGAAAGGGGCCCGATCGAGGTATCGACCGGCCTGCGCCCGCAGATGCTGCGCCTCCTCGCCGGTCTCGGCGTGGCGGGGGTCTTGGCCTGGGCCCTGATCGGTTCATCCCCCGCCGACGCGCCGGTCTTCGAGTCCGGGGACCGGGAGGCCCGGACGGTCGCCCGCGAAGCTCTGGCCGACCGTGGGTTCACGGTGGAAGCGCCGTGGCGGGAGCTGAGCACGGTCCAGTCGTCGTTGGGCATTGCAGACCGCTTTGTCTGGCGCGAGGGGGGAGAAGATGCCTATCGCGAACTTCTCGGTCGCTACCTCCCGACGCCTCGGCGACTGGTGAGGTACGCCCGCTTCGAAGGCGATGTGGCCGAACGTGCCGAGGAGTACCGCGTCTATGTCGGCCCCGACGCCGCGTTCCAACGGGTGGTTCATCAGCTTCCCGAAGCCGGCACCGGCGTCAAACTCGAGGAGGACCAGGCTCGTACCATAGCGTTGGCGGCGATTGAAACCGATTACGGTCTCGCGAGCGAGGAACTCGTCGAGGTCTCGGCCGAACCTTCGAAGCTCCCGGAGCGCCGCGACTGGAACTTCGTCTTCAAAGACTCGGATGGCTATCCGATGGAGAGCGGAGAGGCGCGGATAGTGGTCACCATCGCCGGAGACGAGGTGGCCGAGATGGACCGCTTTATCCACGTGCCCGAGGAGTGGGAGCGTGCCGAACGCAACAGGCGGAGCGTCACACAGGTCGTACGGATCATGTGCTCCGTCATCTTTGTGCTGCTCTTCATCACTGGGGCGGTGGTGGCGGTGGTGCGCTGGAGTCGCGGCCGGTTTGCGGTCTCGACCTTCGTTCGATTCTGTGGTCTGCTGGCAGTCATGGGTGTCATCCAACTCGCCAACGGCTTTCGGTCCGATTCGTCTCACTTTCTTACCGCCCAGCCGTGGGCGCTGCAAACAATGATCCTGATCATCGGTGGGCTGATCGCCTTCCTCGGAATCGCCGCGGTGAACGGGCTGTTGGTGGGACTCGCCCACCGGTGGCTGCCGCCTCAGCCGGCCGGAGCCCATGGGGCGCCGATCGCCGCAGGTCTCGGACTCGGCGCCCTCCTTGCGGGAATCTCCGAGGTGGTGGGGATGCTGGCACCTCAGACCATGCCGTTTTGGCCGAATTTTGTGGGTGCCGCCGACTCTGTGCCCCTGGTTGCCGCGGTTCTCGGGCCCGTCGGCTCGTGGATCTCGAGCGCCGCGCTGCTCCTGTTTATCGTAGCGGTGATAAACGCCGTAACCGACGGTTGGAGGCAACGCCGGGCGTTGGTTTCCACGATGTTGACGTTGTTGGGTCTGGTGATGGTCGGCAGGGACGGGGTCGAAAGCGTTCCGTTGTGGTTGGTGGGGGGTCTCATCACCGGGTTGGTCCTACTGGTGGTGTGGGTGCTGGTGCTGCGCCACCATCCAGCCTTGGTCCCTCTGGTGACCGCGGGCGCCGCGATCCTCGCAACCCTGCGCGAGGCTTTCCAAGCAGCCTATCCGGGAGCGCTGACGGGTTCGCTGGTCGGCGCCGCCATCATTCTGGCGCTGGCTATCTGGTGGTTCCGACTGATCGGTACGGACACAGCGGCCAGACAAATGGATGAACCGCCGCAGAACCCCGAAGGTGCTGCGGTATCAACTGTGGAGGTGTGAAATGCGAAATTCCGTGATTCTCCTTGTACTTGGGGTGCTGTTGTTGCTCGTCAGCTTGGCGGCCGATGCCATTGGACTTGGGCCGAGCCCGGGTCTGGGGTGGAAGCAGATCCTCGGCGCCGTCGTCGGGGTGGCCGTGGCCGCGATCGGAATATATAGGATGCGCCGGTCGTAACCCTCGTGCGACACACTCCTGGTTCGCCGGGTTGACCTCGAACGTCGAAAATCGGGCGACGCAGTCGTAGTAGCGCGATGTAGAAACCTCGCGCACCGCCCAAGTGGGCGATTAGGCCAACCGTCTGAGGGTCTGTGTGGGCTGGAGAAGAACGATTTGCAAAATGCACGACAGATGGCTGACATGCGTCGCCCGTAGCAGACAGCCGGTGAGAAGGTCGGGTTAGATGCGTCCCTACAATCATGCACGGATGCTTCGGTATGATGGTGTTCTGGAGGTACCATGTATCACAAGATTATCCAGATAGTGTTGCTTTGCGCGCTCATCCTGCTGCCGGGGTTGTCGGAGGCCGAGAAGGAATCAGGCGTCGGCGACACTGAGTTGCTCAACCTCATGCAATTTGAACTCGACCGCTCTTTCAAGAACCTGAAAAATGCCGATGAGACCCCCATTTACTACATGCAGTACGCGGTCATCGAGAACCGCGATTTTGCTCTCGCGGTGACCAATGGCGGGCTGGAAGCGCCGATATCTTCGACCCTACGTTATCTGGATGTGGACATTCGAGTCGGCAGTCCGGAGCTTGACAATACGCACGAGATCCGCAGCGACAACTGGCGGGACAATTACACTCCACGTCGTCTGGTGCAGTTCCCTCTCGAGGCTGATCCGTTGGCGGTGCGCACGACCTTGTGGAACGAGACCGAGTATAAGCGTCGTAAGGCGCTCGACCGTTTCACCAAAGTCAAGGCCAATCGGCAATTGAAGGTCGAAGAAGAAGATACATCGGCCGATTTTTCTGCGGCACAGGCACAGCAATTCGAAGAGATCATGCCTGAACAGCTGTTCGACGCCGAGTACTGGCGCCCCGTGCTCAAGCGTGTCGGTCAATATGGCGCCGGTTTGCCATTTGTCAAAAACTCCAGCGTGCGACTGCAGCTGACCCAGAAAACGACCTACATGGTCAACACTGAAGGAACCCGTTTGCAGCACGGCGCGTGTTACATCCGCCTTTTCGTCAATTTCACCGGTATGGCCGAGGATGGCATGGAACTGCGACGGACCGAAGGATGGAATGCAGCTTCGTTCGGCAAGTTGCCGTCCGAAGAGGAAATCATGGCGACGTCCAGGCGATTGGGCGCAGAACTCAAAGACCTCATCGACGCGCCGGTGGTCACTCCTTTCGTCGGGCCGGCGATTCTGGTCAATCGGGCCAGTGGAGTCTTTTTCCACGAGATCTTCGGTCACCGTCTCGAAGGGCACCGCCAGAAGAGTGAAAGCGAAGGGCAGACTTTCACTAAAATGGTCGGCAAATCGGTGCTGCCGGATTTCCTCGACGTTTTGGACGACGCCACATTGGCCGACTTTGACGGCATCGACCTGCGGGGATACTACAAATTCGACGACGAAGGTGTTCCGGCGCAACCCGTGAGCATCGTTGAAAATGGTGTGCTCAAGGAATTTCTGCTGACCCGTTCACCGATCGACGGTTTCCCGCGCAGCAACGGCCATGCGCGCCGGGATTTCGGCCGCGAAGTCGTGGCTCGCATGGGCAATACGATCGTGAGATCTTCAAAAGCTTTTGAATATCAGAAGTTGCGCGAAATGCTGATCGACGAGATCAAAAAGCAAGAAAAACCTTATGGCCTGATTTTTCAGGACATTTCAGGAGGGTTCACCATGACCGGTCGTGGTGGCACGCAAGCGTTCAAGGTCATTCCGCTCTTGGTGTACCGGGTTTTCCCGGATGGTCGTGAGGACGAAGTTGTGCGCGGCGTCGATATTGTCGGCACGCCACTGACGAGTTTCAGCAAGATCATCGCAACCGGGGACGATCCCGCCGTCTTTAACGGTACCTGCGGAGCCGAATCGGGCTCGGTGCCGGTCAGCGCAATCTCGCCGAGCATTCTGGTGTCCGAGATCGAAGTCGAAAGGGTGCGCAAAGGCCAAGAAAAGCCGCCGCTGCTGCCACCACCCAACAAAAAGGGTCAAGGAGGTGCAGCATGAAAACAGTCAAAAGAATGAGTTTTGCCATGCATTTATTGGTCATTGCGGCCTTTTTGACCGTGCCCATACAGTCGATTGCGGCAGACGATGTCATCGCCCGGGCCATGGCCGACGAGTTGGCCCGCACCAGCAAACAGCTCGTCATGCCTGGCATGGAACCGCCCTACTTCGTCAGTTATTGCATCGAAGACGAATTCTCCGCCGAGATCATTGCTACGAACGGCGCTATCGTGGAGAGCAACCAGAAAGCGAACCGGCAATTTTTCGTCGATGTTCGGGTTGGTGATCACAAGCTCGACAACAGCTATTTCATCGGTCATTGGCGCGATCTCTTTGGGCGCCCGATGACCATGGTCGAAGAAGACGACTATGCCGGCATCCGCCATCAACTATGGCTGTACACCGATGTCGCTTACAAAAAGGCGTTGGAGAACCTGGCCGGCAAAAAGGCATATCTCGCATCGCACCCAGTCACGGTAGAGATTCCGGATTTCGTGGCGGCCGAAAGCAGAGTCGTCGAAGATGAACCCGTTGACTTGGCTCTGGATCTAAGCTTCCGGCAGGAACAGGTGGACCAGGCATCCAAAGCCCTGGGCGCCTTTGCCGGGCTGCAGGAGTGGCAGGTGATTCTGCAGGCCGAAGCTTCGAACAAGCGTTATTTGAATTCCGAGGGAGCTCGATTTCTGAAAACGCGCAACCGGTGCATGCTCGAAATCTCGGCCACCGCCCTGGCGGCAGACGGCCAACGCCTGACCAATTTCCGTCGTCTGCTCACGGTTGACCCAGACGAGATCTTGTCTGGTGACGAGATTGTCAAAGAAGCGCAAACCGTGGCTCGAGAGCTGCTGGAGATGGCCGAGGCGCCGGCCCTCGACGAGTATGCGGGCCCGGTTTTGTTTTCGGAATGCGCCGCGGCGCAGGTTATAACGCAACTGTTTTCCGGGCAGCTCACGCCGGCTCGGTCGCCGCTCATGCAAGAGGGTTGGATGCGGCAATACATGCCCGATGCAAAGCTCGTGCGGCGGGTCAATCGAAGAGTCATGCCGGAATTCATGCATGTCACAGACGATCCAACTCGGGAGCTCTTTGACGGAGTCAAGTTGGCCGGCCACAGGTTGGTGGATGACGAAGCTGTGGCGAGTCAGAAAATCGAACTGATTAGGGCCGGGCGACTTGTCAACCTGCCCATGAGCCGCCGGCCGAGCAAGAAGATCCGCAGCTCCAACGGCCATGCCAGTCTGTTGGACAACCAGTGGATCGTACCGACCGTTTCGAGCCTGTTTGTCGAAAGCGACAAGACAAAGACAGAAGCGGAGTTGCTGACCGACCTGCGTAAGACGGCCGGCGAGTTCGGCAATGAGTATGGCCTGTTGGTCAAGCGACTCGACCGGCCGGAAATCTCTTCACGCTACAGCTGGTCGACTGAGCAAGAAGCATCGACCGAGCTCATGACTGATCCTTTGATCATGTACAAAGTCTATGTGGATGACGGCCGCGTGGAACCCGTGCGGGGCTTGACCCCCGACGACATCACCGTGCGCAGTTTGCGCGACATCATCGCTATCGGTGACACGGTGAAGGCGTTCAACATGTTGGTGTCGACGAGCATCCAGCCGGATGCCTATGCGGTGACGGTCGTCACAGGGTCGATTCTCATTGAAGACGCCGGTTTTAAAGCTGTTACAAGCCGTGAACCTCTTCCGGTGAGTACGAGACCGTTGGTTGCCGCGAAATAGGTTGCAAAGCGGCGCACAAAGGTGGCGAAGCCACGACCAGGGTTTAGCCAGCTGAGTAATTGAGTCGGTTGACGGACTGATCAATAACGAACCATGAATCCGGGAAGAAGAGATGCATTTTTCCTCCTCCATGTTAGGGTGACTCGTGCGGTTGTGACATTGCTTCCGCCGGTTAAGTTCAAAAAAAACCGAGCCACAAAATCGAAAGACGAGGTGAGATTCGATGGGCGACGAGTTAATTTATCTGGACAACGCGGCGACAACCTTCCCCAAACCCGATGTCATGCACGACGCCGTTCGGGACTTTTATCGAAAGAACGGAGTGAACCCCGGTCGAACGGGTTGTGATCTGGCCATCGCGGCCGAGGAAATGATCCACGGAACACGGAAAAAGTACTCGACTCTCTTCAATAGGAGTCTTGTCGAGGGCGGTGGCGCCAAGGATCCGAACAGACTTGTTTTCACCTCAAATGCCACCATGAGTCTCAACCTTGTCATCAACGGGACCGTGGCGCCCGGCGACCACCTGGTTACGACAATGCTGGAGCACAACTCGGTGATCCGCCCTGTCAATCACAAGGTCAAGGAAGGCGCCGAGGCAACCTACGTTGTGCCGGACAACGAGGGCTACCTCGATCCCGAGGAAATTCGCAAGGCCGTCAAGAAGAACACCACACTCGTCATCATCAACCACGCGTCCAACGTTACCGGAGTGGTTCAGGACATCGAGGCTATCGGAAGGGTATGCAAAGAGGAAGGCGTACCTCTGGCCGTCGACTCGGCTCAGACCGCCGGCGTGTTGTCCATCGACATGCCCAAGTGCAACATCAGTTTCCTGTCCTTTACCGGGCACAAGGGACTGTTCGGCCCAACAGGCACCGGCGGCATATGTTTGGCGGACGACGCGAAGATCAGGGGGACAATATACGGTGGCACTGGGGTGCGAAGCGCCATCCCTTTTCACCTTGAGGAATATCCCTACAGACTCGAAGCGGGAACGCAGAATCTGGCCGGGATCGCCGGTCTTTCCGCTGGACTCGACTGGGTGCTCGCCAAGGGTATTGAGAATATCTACGCCCACGAGATGGGCCTGTTCGAGCGGCTTCAGGAAGGGCTGGCAGAGATCAAGGGCATCAAGATCTGGGGTACCAGGAACCTACAGAACAGGGTGGCTACCTTGTCGATGACCGTAGACAAGTACGATGCTTCCGACGTGGGTACCATTCTCGACGTCGATTACGGAATCCAAACCCGCACCGGACTGCACTGCGCGCCTCTGATCCACGAGTACCACGGATCGGCGCCGAGGGGTACGGTCAGGTTCTCGGTAGGTCCGTTCAACACAGAGGAACACATCGAGGCGTCCATAAAGGCCGTAGCCGAGATATCGGCTGAGAGAAACTGAGCCGATTGTTCAAAGGAGTCGATAGATGCCGTCCATAGTAGTCAACGGAAATTCACTTGACACAAATGACGAGGGTTATCTGGTCAATATTGACGACTGGAATCCAGATGTTGCACTTGCGTTGGCCGCCGGGGAACAGGTGGACGACCTGACCGAAGATCACTGGGAAGTGGTCAACTATATTCGTGACTTCTACCTGGAGAACAAGACGGCCCCCATGGTTCGGAAGATTTGCAAGAAAACCGGGTTCAAGCTCAAGCAGATCTATCGATTCTTTCCCACCGGACCGGCCAAGGGGGCGGCCAAGATAGCCGGTCTTCCGAAGCCGGACGGGTGCGTCTAACCCGGTAGACATTACCGTTAAGTCGGTGATTCGGAGAGGAATAATGGACGACGAGAAAACCGGAGGCATGGACGCTGAGGAGAAAACCGTTGCCTTTGCCGGCTTGAAAGATCGTTTCGATCAAATTGAAGAACCATACGTGAGCCCTGACGGCGAGACCATCGCCGCCATAGTTCAAAGAGACGACGATAGCTTCAGTGTCTGCGCAAACGGCGAAGAATGGGAAGGCTCGTTCGAGAAGGTCTGGTACCTGCGCTTTACCCCCGACGGTCGTGCGACCGCACTCGTGATGGACGATGACGAATGGACCCTGGCCGTGGATGGAGAGCCGTGGGAAGAATCATTCGAATACGTCTGGAACACCTTGTTCAGCGCGGACGGGAAGAGCATCGCGATCGCCGCTCAGGACGATTCCAGGTACTTCATGGTGCTGGACGGGCAACCCTGGGAAAAGAGATATCACCGGATTTCCGACATGATCATCAGCGACGATGGAGCGCGAACCGCCGCCGTAGTGCAGACGAAACCGCTTGGACAGGGAGAGATCGCCGAGTTTCAGAAAGGTGTCTTTACGGTGGCGGTCAACGGCGAAAGCTGGCCGTGTTCGTTTATGGGCGTGTGGCGTCCGGTTTTCAGTTCTTGTGATCGACGTGTCGCTGCCTCCGTGCGCCTGAACCAGTTCGATTACACCATTGCGGTCAACGGAGAATGCTGGAGAAGCGCTTATAGATGTGTCTGGGAGCCCGCGTTCAAACCAGGCAGCTCTACGGTATTGGCGCCGGTCATGAAGGATGGGAAGTGGCGCCTCTTCGCCGACGACGAGGACATGTGGGGAAGGGAGTTTTTCCAGATCTGGAGCCCGACCTGCAGCGATGACGGCGCCCGTGTCACTGCGATCGTCGCGCCGAAATACGGTAAGTGGACGATTGCGGTCGACGGCGATCCATGGAGACTTCTCTTCGACGAGATGGTGAGCGATCTTGTGGTGTCGCCCGGGGGCGGCAAGAGAGTGGCGGCCGTCGGCAAGCACCGTGGGAAATACTCCATCTTCGTGGACGGTACTTCATGGGATGACCTTTTCGACATGGCCTGGAAGCCGGTTTTCAGCCCTACCGCGGAGCATGTCGCCGCGAAAGTGGAAAAGAACGGGAAGTACGGGATCGCCCTCGACGGAAAGCTGGTCGTTTCCCAATGCGACGCGACCTTTGATCCGGTGTTCGACCCGAACGGTGATCTATTGATACTCAAGTACCTGAAGAACGGGCACTATACCCGACGTATAGCAAGGATCTCGGATCTAACAGCGGGGAAGGCACAGTGACCGCGCTGTACGATTTCATCACCGGTCCGATGGCATGGCTGAGCTTTGCCGTGTTCTTCGGCGGTATTATCTTCAAACTCGTGAGGATGGTCCTGCTGGCGCGCGAGAAGGATATTTTCATTTTCTCCTATATGAGCTTCAGGTACGGGTTGCGCTCCATCCTCCACTGGTTGACGCCGTTCGGTACGCGCAGCATGCGCGGACACCCACTGATGACCGTGATGATGTTCGCTTTTCACATTTGTGTAATCGCGGCGCCCCTTTTTGTAATGGCACACGGTGTTCTGATCGAGGAGGGCACGGGAGTTTCCTGGCTTTCCATACCCGACAAGGTTGCGGACGTCATGACGGTCATTGTCATTTGCAGCCTCTTGTTCTTCGTGGTTCGCAGGTGTGTGGTTCGGGAGGTCAGGTTTGTCACAACGCCTTCAGATTTTATGCTGCTCAGTCTGGTCGTGGCGCCTTTTGTCACGGCCTTCATCGCCTACCACCAGTGGTTGGACTATCGGCTGTTCATGATTGCGCACGTTATTTCCGGTGAGGCGCTGCTGATGGCCATTCCGTTCACTCGCCTGAGCCACCTCATTTTCAGTCTCTTCACCAGGGCGTACGCCGGCAGCGAGTTCGGAGCGGTCCGCTACGCCAGGGACTGGTAGGGGAGAGCGAATGACGAAAGAAATATCGTCCGCCGCCAGGTCCGATAAGATCATAGACTCGCAGTTGGAAAGAGGGGCTGCGGCGCTGACGCAGGAGCGAATCGAGCAGGTCGTCAACCGATGTCTCGACAACGAGACCGGCGCGAGATTAAAGGTCTATCTGGAAACCTGCGCGCACTGCGGACTGTGTTCGGACGCGTGTCATCACTACCTTTCCAACGACAACGACCCGCAGTTCTCACCAGCCGGCAAGGTGATGCGGACTCTTGGGCACATGGTCAAAAAACGAGGAAAGGTGAGTCCCGCTTTCTTCAAGAAGGCGGCCGAGATCGCCTATACCGAATGCAATGTCTGCAAGCGCTGCACAATGTACTGCCCCTTTGGAATCGACACCGCGTACCTGATGCTCGTAACCAGAAGAATTTGTCACAACCTCGGGGTAACGCCTCAGTACCTGCAGGACACCGCCCACAGTCACAGCGCCACCATGAACCAGATGTGGGTGAAGGAGGACGAGTGGCTGGACACTCTTCAGTGGCAGGAGGACGAGGCCCGCGACGAACTTGAAGGGCTCAGAATACCGCTGGAGAAAGAGGGGGCCGATGTGATGTACTCGATCATCGCGCCCGAACCGAAATTTCAGCCTCAGTTGATTCTTCAGACGGCGGTTCTGATGAACTTGGCAGGCATCGACTGGACCATGCCGGCGACCCCCGGCTGGGACAACAGCGACATGGCGATGTACTCCGGCGACGACGAAGTGATGGGTCGGGTGAAGCGAGCGCATTTCGACACTGCGGCCCGTCTGAAGGTCAAACGCATCGTGATGGGGGAGTGCGGGCACGCTTTCAGGTCCGTCTACGACGTCGGCAACAGGATTTTGGGCTTCAGGATGCCGCCTATCCCTGTTGTTCACGCCCTCGAGTTTTACTACGAGCTTTTCAAGACCGGGAAACTGACCGTAACCCACAAGTTTGACAAGACCATTACCATGCACGATCCTTGCAATGTTTCGAGGGGTAGGGGTCTCCACGACATGGCCAGATATGTCGTGAACGCCGCCTGTACCAACTATGTGGACATGGCGCCGAACCGCGAGCACAACTTCTGTTGCACAGCCGGGGGAGGCGTTATCAATTGCGGCCCCCCCTTCAAACAAAAGCGCATGGAGGCGTCGAAGATCAAAGCGGAGCAGCTGAAGGCGACCGGGGCCGAGGTGCTTATCTCCGCCTGCCACAACTGTCACAGCGGCCTGGAGGACATCGTCGAGCACTACGAGCTGGATATGGAGGTCAAGTTCCTCGGGGATATCCTGTTCGAGGTGGTGGACAGACCGGAGGTAGAGTGATGGGACGATCCCTTTTTGCTGCCGTAATGCTGACGGGTATGTGCCTGGTTTCATGGGCTTTCGGACAGGAGGAGATGACCCGGGTGAACAGCGATGCCTTCGAAAATCCGTCCAGGCATGAGGCGCTCTTCGTCCACGATGCACACAACGAAAAGGCGGGCCTGGGAGAATGCGCTTCCTGTCACCATATTTTCGAGAACGGGGTGTTGCAAAAAGATGATTCATCCGTGGGTACGCCATGCTCCGAATGTCATCAACCTTCCGATAGGGGAGAGACACCCAGCCTCATGCGTGCGTTTCACTTGAAGTGCAAGAGTTGTCATCAAGAACTCAAGTCAGGTCCTCTGATGTGTGGAGAATGTCACAAGAGGCCAACTCGGTGGATCCGGAACCAAGAAGCGACAGGCCGGCCCGCCGGGTAGCTCTCAGCCGTCAGCTTAGCTGTTTGCAAAACTCCAGGAATAGCCACAAAAAGGCACAATAACGAAGCCCAAAAGACTACTGTGGTTGCTTTTCGCAAATCATTCTCCTTGAGAATTGCTCAATGTAGGTTATGCTTCCATCAGCGATATACATAAGGGTCGATCGGGCGAGATCGACGATGCCGTGCCCGGCATTGCCGGAAGCCCGTCAACGAAGGGAGTATGGGTATGAGAGGATCTGTGTATCTGTTCGACTTGAAGGTTATCTGTTGTGTGATGGTATTGGCAGTCGGGGTTTCGACCTTGGTTTCCGCCCAGGGTCGCAGCTATTCGTCACCACTGGTCATCCCGGCCGCGGACTTCTCCGACACGGGCTTCGCTTCACACGACGGCTACGAGTTCTGGCCGGCCATGGGTTATCTGAAGAGCCTCGGGTTCCACAATCTGAAGGCCCCGGTCTACCTGCCCAACGGCGCCACCATCACCGGGGTGACCGCGGTCCTGTATGACAATGTTTCGGGCATCAACATGCAGGTGGCAATGTTCCGGTGCAACCGGACCACCGGTGATGTGGATCGGATGACATTGATCTACAGCCCGACCAGCGCGGCCATCCAGGAGGTCCCGAATCCCGATCCGATCACCAACCCTGTGGTCTCCTATCCCGATTACTGGTACTACGTGGTCGTCGAGTTCGCCGCTGCCGACCAACGTCTGTACGCGGTCCGGGTCGACTACACGGAGTGAGAGATGACGACACATACGAGCGCCCCCCGTTCTCGCGTCATCCTGGCGTGTGTCGCCGCCGGCATCTTCCTGACCGGTCCTGGTCTCGCTGTATCGGACGAGTCGCCGTCCGAGACAAGGGCATTCGACGATGGCGGTGTTCTGATGATTCCGGCCTCAGCCTTCAGTGTGTCGGGTTTCGACCCGGACGGGCATGAGTTCTGGGCAGCCTCTGGGTACTACCGCGGCACCGCCACGACCACAGGCTGCATCAAGGCTGCGGTCTACCTCCCTCAGTACGCAAGAGTGACGAGTGTCTCCGCGACCGTGTACGACAACGCCGATCCACACGATATCCTGATCCATCTCAATCGCGTGGACAAGGACACCGGCACAAAGGTGACGATGGCCGAGCTGGAGACAACGGCACAGAGTGGCTCGCTGTTGTTTCCCTCGGACACCTCGATCGTGGTGCCGGTGATTCTCTTTCCGCAGTATATCTACTACGTCGGCACCTGTCTCAACAGCTCCAGCCTGCGTCTGTACGGAGTGCGCATCGATTACGAAACGGGCCTGTTCGCGGATGGCTTTGAGTCCGGCAGCACCAGCGCGTGGTCCGCGGTTAACTGACAAAACTGTTTCGGCCGGTGTGGGCAGAAATGTGAGGTAAGCTCAAGCGTGTTCGCAACCAAGGAGGAAGAAATATGCGATTGGCAAGATCCTCGATTCCGAGTTCGCCGGTTACCACCGCTTCGAGGACGGCAAGATTGTCGAGACGTGGGTCACCTGGGACAACCTGGTTATGCTGCAGCAACTGGGCCTGTTCCCACCCGTGCCGGCCGAAGGTGATTCCGCCGAGGCCGATTGCCGCTACTCCACGACGAAGGTCACCGAGGCGATCTCGTTGCCGTCAGAAGAGGCGGAATCGTGGAGCCGCACGTCCCAGCGACCGGTGTGGCCCGGCGCCTTTAGTTTGACCGTGCCATCACTTTTGCCCGACACATAGGCGTAGCCGACATCGTGCCGGTCGTTCTCAGCGGAGCTGCCGTGCGCTACCTCCGACGGGATGATCCCGATCCAGGCGTTGGACGGCAGGCCTTCAGGCATGGTGAACTGCACCGCTAATTCCTCACCCGGCGCGAAGCGCGTCTTGGCGAGCACGAGCTTGCCGCTCGCCACTTTGACCGAGAAGGTTGCAGACGCGATCTCGCTGCCGTCCGAGGTGGCGGAATCGTGCAGCCGCACATCCCAGCTGCCGGCGTCGCCCGGCGTCTTCAGCTCGATCGTGCCCTCGCTTTTGCCCGACACGTACTTGTAGCCGACGTCATGTCGGTCGTTCTCGGCCGAGCTACCGTGCGCCACCTCCGACGGGACAATCCCGACCCAGGCGCCCTGCTCCAATACCGAGGTCGCACTGAAGTGTACGACCATCTTCTGGCCGGCCAGGTAGTCCTGTCGGTCGAGCCACACTCGGGCGCCCGGCGTCGTGACGGTGAAGGTCACGGAGGCGATCTCCCGGCCCGACGTGTCTGTATCGTGCAGTCGCACGTCCCAGTTGCCCGCGGTGGCCGGCGCTCTCAATTCCAGGGTGCCGTCGGCGGCGTTCTTAATGTACCTGTAATCGACGTCATGCTTGTCGTTGACGCCCGCGTCCCCGTGGGGGATGTCTGATGGGACGATGCCGGCCCACGCGCCCGTGCCCAGTTTTGCGTTCGCCTCGAAGTGCACAGCGATCTTCTCGCCTGTGGTGAAGTCGGTCTTGTCGAGCCACACGCGGCCCTGGGCCGCTTCGACCCGGAAGGTTGCGTGCGCGACTTCGCGCCCCTTGCGGTCCGAATCGTGCAGCCGGACGTCGTAGGTTCCTGGATTGGATGGCGCGGAAAGAGTACTCGTTCCCGCAATGCGGCCCCGAATAAACTCGTAGCTCGAATCGTGTCGGTCGTTGACCTCTTCGCTGCCGTGCTCGACCTCGGACGGGACGACGCCGATCCACGCGTGCTCGTGGAAGGTCGGTGCGGCCTCGAAGTGGGCCGTCACCCGGCCGCCCGGGGCGACCACGGTCGGTTCGTCCAGCCACACCCGGCCCTCGCCGCTGGCCGCCGGCTCTTCCTCCACCCTGGTAGCCTCGCGGGCGGCAAAGGCAAAGTCCTCGGCGCTGCCGGCAGAGTAGTACCTCCCGCCGGTCGCCTCAGCGATGCACTTCAGCTGCGCGCTCTGCTCGTCCGTGACGTCGAAGCCGACCACATGAATGACGAAGTCCACGCCCGACTCCTTGAGCAGGCGCGCCGCCTCGCAAGGATCGGGGTCGCAGGTCTCCTCCCCGTCCGATACCAGCACAATTGTGCTCGCCGCCTCCTCCAATCGGATCTCCTCGACCGCCCGCTTAATCGAACGGGTAATCGGGGTCTTGCCCTTGGGGTTGACCGCCGAGATCCGTGCCACCAGAGCGTTCTTGTCGATCGGTCCCATGGCTACCGCCGTCTCGACGTCGTCGCAGTCGCCCTTTTTCCGATGGCCGTACAGAATGAGCCCAACCCGGGTCGAGTCGGGCAGATCCTTGATGATCGTAGTGAGTGTCTGCTTGGCGATCTCAATCTTCGTGACCCCCTCGATTTGGCCCCACATCGAGCCCGACCCGTCGAGGATGAGCATGGCGGACGCCTCAGGAGCGTCTGCTGCCCGGCAGATTGCCGGTGTGGCGAATGCGACGACCGTCATCAAGACGGTGACTGCCATCGTGCGAGTGAAGGAAGGAATGTGACCGAGTGTGCTCATTGTGACCCCCTGTAAACCGGTGGCTGAGGATACAGGAATTCGGTCCGAAACGAGATGTTGGTTAAGGAATGAAGACAAGAGTCTCGTCAGAACTGATTCCTTGCGGGACAATGCTTTCGATTCCACGATCAAAAGTCGCGAGACGTCCGGCGTTGGCCAGGGCAATCCGTCGAACGGATTGCATGCGGCCCTTCAGGCCGGAGTGATGATCTCGAATAATCGAGGGAACCGCGCCTCAACGGGACGTGCGGATATGTAGCGCGACGGATTATGTTGAGTACGGCTTGTAACCTCCTGTAATCAAAGGGTAATTCTCCGATCTGCTCTACATAATGTTGCGAGAAAAGCGAGCAGTTGATCCGTTGGCTGATA
>JAIOSJ010000027.1 GCA_021107705.1 Thermoanaerobaculales bacterium
CGCCGGTCTTCGTGAGTGAGTCCAGCGTCACGGGATCGACTGCTTTCCCACCGCGGGCCATCCCTGCGACCGGGCGGAAGGGGCTGCCGTACACTGCGCCGGCCGCATTTGGCTTCACCTTCGGAGTTCCAGGCCCTGTCTCCTCTCGGTGATCGGCGACCACCATGCCTCCCGGACTATCCATGTGCCCTCGTGCCCCACCGGCATTGACCAGTCGGCCCTGCGCCTGAGCCACGGGATACGAGCCCGTCTCCCCGGAGGGGGGATTCAAACTAACTCCTGCCCCCCCCGTATTTGGGAAAACCGCCACCGCAATGATCAGGGTCAGACCGAGGGTCGGGACGACCGTCCGACCACGCCTTGCTCCCTCCCCGGACACGGGCTCGGACCGATTGTTCATCATGACTCCTGAACTAACCGTAGGCGCGAGACCGGAGCCTGTCAAGGGTTGTGCAGCAAACGCCAATTGAGTACCGGACACATAGTCGTGCAATCGTCCAGACCGGTGCATCGAGGATCGCCTGGTCCCGAAAAGGAATGATGAAGGACGAATGATGAAGGATAAGACCACGGCCTACGGGACAGCCTCACTCCAGGCGCCAGTATCGAGGATTCGAAGCCATCGGAGAAGATCGGGGTATTGTTGACCACGCGTTGCGCGTAGACATCGGTCGAATTGGTGGCGGAGGTCCGCCAGTCCCTCCAAGCGATAATTGCGCCGCCCAAACCGTCCGACGTCAGGGCCGATATCTCGGCCCTCCGGACATCCACGCGTGGATTCTTCTCGGGGTGGTAGACTCGGTGCCGGGGTGAGCATCGGCGACCCCATTGACTATGGTTGAAGAAGAATCCGAGCTTAGAATCTCCGCTTTGGCGAGCAGCTTCCCGGATCTCGTGGAGCTCTTTCCTCTGTGTACCTTCATCGAGGCTTTGCTCGAACACGCGGAGAAGGCGGCTGGGACCGGCCCGGTCGCGTGCCACGTGCCCTTTTCGAGGCAGATCGCCGTCCGCAGACAGGGAAGAACCCGGGTTGAGACCATCGACGAAGATCTCAATTCGCAACTTTTCGAGACCCTGCAATCCGACGTAGTCGAGGCGCGGCACCTCCGGGGCGCCGAGTCCTGCGATGTCTTCGCCGACTTCGGCACGGTCAGATCAGCGCCATGCACCATCCTGTCGCGGCCGGTCGGCTTCCTCCTGACGCCGGGTTCAAACACACCGGGCCCACGCCTGCAGTTTCTTGCCCGGCTTGCCGGCTACTACCTCCATCGTCATGAAATCGAAGTCAGCATCGAACGACTCGGCGCCAAGGTGATGATCATGGGTTGCTCGCCGGCAATGTTTCGCCTGCAGGAGGCGATCGAGCGCTTTTCGCCTCTCAGAGAGCCGGTACTGATCCTGGGCGAGAGCGGCTCCGGCAAGGAGATCTTCGCACAGGCCGTGCACGTCCTCAGCCCTCGGCGGAACGGCCCCTTCGTGTCCGTCAACTGCGGCGCGACTCCCAGCGATAACCTGCTTCAGGATGAGTTCTTCGGCCACGAGCGTGGTGCGTTCACCGGTGCAATGTTTGCGAAAGAAGGGTGCTGCCGCCAGGCTCACGGCGGCTCGCTGTTCCTCGACGAAATCGGGGAGATGAGTCACGAGATGCAGACCCTGCTCCTGCGAACCCTCACTACAGGGGAAGTCCGCCGTATCGGCAGCCAGAGTCCGACGACCGTGGACATCCGAATCATCTCCGCCACCCACAAAGACCTGCACGAGGCCACCGGGAAACGCACGTTTCGCAGAGATCTCTACTACCGCATCAGCCCCTTTCAGATCCATGTTCCTCCCCTCCGGGACCGGCGCGCCGACATTCGCCACCTCGCCAGATATTTCTTGTTCCATTTCGCCGAGGTGAACCGTCTGCCGTCCAAATATCTGACACCGGCAGCGGTGCATGCCCTCGAACAGCGGTACTCGTGGCCGGGCAATGTGCGCGAACTCGAAAACCTGTTGATGAGGGCTTTCGTGACCGCACCGGGGACCGAGATCGATGTTGAGCATCTGGAGCCCGACAGTGGTGAATGGCATCCGAGCGACGTGCCTCACGATCTGTTGGGCGAGATTCGAGACCGCGGCCAGTCATTCTGGGAGGTGATCCACGGCCCGTTCATGCGCCGGGAACTCAGGCGTGACGAAGTCGCTCAGGTCATCCACGAGAGTCTGGGACGCTGCGGAGGCCGACTGAAGGCGCTGGCCGCGTACCTCAACCTTCCTCCCGAAGACTATGCGCGTTTCGTCTCCTTCCTCCACCGTCATGGCTTGAGGTTCAGAGATCTGGACTGAATACCTGGCGGAATACGGTATTCGGTCGAGGCCAAAACATACGAAAAACATATCCAAGATGCGGAATCCACAGCCGGCGGCCTGTTTTCTTCATGCTCGATCAAGTCAAACCGCTGAAAACTAATTAGATAGCATTTTCGGGAGTTGGTATGGCGCTTGCGTAGGAAGGCACAAACCTCGACACACGGGCCTGGTCATGGGTTCTGTGTGTTCGTCGTGCGTGTGTGCGAATCGATATGAAAAGGAGATTTGACGAGATGTTCACCTCAGTTCACTCCAAACGAAACGATAACGCGGTAAGGTGCGCCCTGACCCACGTTCTTGGCCTCATGATCGTGATTTGTCTGTGCTCCGGAACGGTCCCGGCACAGACCTGGACGACGTACACCGAGACCAGCTTCGTCGGAGGCATCGCCGCCGACGGCAACGATGTCTGGGCGGGAACCGACGGAGGGTTGCTCCATTGGGACATCGCCTCCGCGACCTATCAGAAGTACACCACATCCGAAGGACTCGCCGACCAGTGGGTCAAGGACGTGCTGATCGACTCGGTGGGTGATCTCTGGATCGGCACCAAGGCGGGGGTCCAGCACTTCGACGGCACGACCTGGACCACCTACGACACCTCGAACTCCCCGCTCCCGAACGATATCGTCTATGCCATCACTGAGGATCTCGACGGCGACATGTGGTTCGGCACGGCCTACGGCTGCGCCGAACTCTCGGGCGCCAGCTGGACGGTGTTCACCGACCTTGGCGGCGGCGCCACCAATGTAGCCGTACGCGGTATCGACGTGGACTCCTCCAACCAAATCTGGACCGCCAACAACCCCTCCGATTACGGCGACCCTGGTGGGGTGTCGATGTATGACGGCGCCACATGGACCCGTCTCGACCCGGATCCGGACAGCATCGGACAGTATTTCCTCTCTCTGATCGTGGACGACAGCGACAACGTGTGGGCCGGCAGCTGGACCAACTGGGTCTTCGTCTATGACGGCGCCGTGTGGGCCCACTACGACTCGGCCAACAGTGAACTCGTGGGCAAGAACATCGAGGCCTTCGAGGTCGATAGCAGCGGCACGGTGTGGATCGGCAACCACGAGTCCTTCGGCTCGCCCGCGCCCCAAGGGATGACCACCTTCGACGGCAGCACTTGGACCACCTACACCCCGGCCAACTCGGGCCTTCCGGAGAGCTTCGTATACTCCATCTCCTCCACCGGAGCTAACCTCTACTTCGGTACCGGCGGCATGTGGACCGCCGGCTTTGACGGCACCACCTGGGAGTATTTCGAGCCCTCCAACGAGCCTCACTGCAACTGGATCACGGCCATCGACGAAGGCGAGGTGGGAGCGTTGCCTTCTGCACTCTACTTCGGAACCGAGTTCTACGGAGTCGCTGTTCTCAGTGGTGGCGCCTGGTCAAGCTACTGGACCGGCAACAGCGGCCTGGGGGACAACTCCGTCAACGATGTGCACGTCGATGACGGCACCCTGTGGGTGGGTTGCCAGTATTCTGGACTGTGGGAGTACGACGGCACGACCTGGGTGGGCTACGACCCCAGCAACAGTGACCTGCTTGGAGACATCGTCCTTTCCGTCGATACCGATAGCACCGGAGTGGTCTGGCTCGGCAACGCAGGCTGGGACGGCCCGTACGAACAGAACGGCGCGGTCGCCCGTTTCGACGGCGCGTCGTGGACCAGCTACTACCTGGCAAACAGCAGCCTGATCGACGACGACAACCTCCACGTCAGAGTTGCGCCGGACGACACCATCTGGATCGGCACCGAGGAGGGCATCAGCCATTTCGACGGCGTGTCGAGTTGGACCAACTACGACACCACCAACAGCGGACTGGTTGAGGACCACGTCCAGGCCATCGCCTTTGACTCGAGCGACGGCAAGTGGTTCGGCACCCGGGGAGGTATCAGCTACCTCGACGGGACCGGCGCCTGGACCAGCTACACCACTGCCGACGGGCTTCCCAGCAACGAGATCCGGGACATCGCAATCGCCGACTCGGGTGAGGTGTGGGTTGCAACCAACGCCGGTGCGGCGGTGCTCAACGGAAGCAGCTGGACCGCCGTCACTCAGACCGATGGTTTGGCCGACAACGATGTCACCGCCATTGCCTCCGGATCCGACGGGCTGCTCTGGTTCGGTACCGACCGCAGCGGGATCTCGGCCCGTACCGAGGCGTCCGGCTTGATCTTCGCAGACGGCTTCGAATCCGGAAACTTCAACGAATGGAGCACTACGGCGCCGTAGCGGATGCAACGGTGGACCGTATATTTATTCATAATTCTGAACCAAGGAGGAGACTGAGCATGAGAAAGACATCGTATCTATTGTGTGTTGTGGCCGGGCTGACCCTGCTTTCCCCTACGATGGCGATGGCCGACTGCGTAACCGACTGCGTCGGCGCCCCGATAATCAACGTGAGTACGTTGGGTACCGCCTTTGAGGAGACCTACTCCGACGCAGCCTGTACCGCCTGTACGGATGATATCAACGCCGGCTGCATGGGCAACTACGACGAGGGCTTCGACAGCTTTTACCACGTCGTCAACGACACAGCCCTGGATCAGTATGTGCAAGTCTACGTGAACCTCTTCTCAACCTACAGCGGGGTCGCGATTTTCACGGACTGTGCTGACCCGAGCACCTGTCTGATCAGCGACACCAACGGAGCCGCCCGCATCGTGGATACGTACATCTGCCTTGCGCCCAGCGAGGAAATCTACATCCAGATCGACACCTGGCCGTCACCCGCCTGCGCGGACTACTACATCGGGATTCAGTCGACGACTCCCTGCCCGCCCACCAACGATACCTGCGCGGACGCCGAAGCCAACCCGGCCCTCTTCGAAATCACAGGGGACGGCTCGTGGAGCGGAACCACCAACGCCGCCTGGGCCAATGACGACTACAACGGCGCCGGCGGAACAACAGCCTCGTGCGCTCTCGGTGGCGACTCCGTGGGCCCGGACGCGGTGTATTACTTTGACATCACCAACGGCTCGGGCAGCATCGATCTCGAGATGGATCCTGCTACCGGGTTCGACAATGTCCTCTGGGTCATCACCGACTGTGCCAATCCTGCCACCAGCGTCGTTGACTGCGTCGATGACGCAATGTCCGGCAACCCGGAGAGTCTCAGTTTAAGCGGGCTCGCCGACGGCCGCTACTACG
>JAIOSJ010000395.1 GCA_021107705.1 Thermoanaerobaculales bacterium
TGAGGCTGCTCTTTGACGAAGCGGGTACGGTGCTTGAGGAGTTGGAGTATCTGCCCTTCGGCGCGCTGAAGGGGACCGGAGCCGACCCGGAGACGACTCACCTCTTCACCGGGCATGAGAGGGATCTTGGGGAGGGGTCGAGTGAGTTGGATTATATGCATGCCCGGTACTACAGCCCCTATCTCGCACGATTCCTCAGCGTGGATCCGGTGGGAGGCTCGGTTGGGTCGTCGCAGAGCCAGAATCGGTATTCGTACGTGATGAACAACCCGTTGAAGTACACGGATCCGGATGGGGAATGGGTACATATCGCGGTTGGTGCAGGGATTGGTGCTGTAATGAATGTTGGTGCCAAAATGATCAAGAATAGCGTTGAGAACAAACCTCTTAATGAAGGCTTATGGAAGGCGGCGGGGGTTGGGGCCTTAGCTGGAGGTGTAACCGCAGCGACCTTCGGAATGGGCGCAGCGGTAATCACTGGAGGAGGAGGGGCCGGCGCGGTAGCCACTCTTTCGAGCGCTGCCTCAATACCGACTTTGAATGCGACAGGTGGTCTGATCGTTGGCGCGACTGCTTCTGGGTTGGGGGGGGCGATAACTGGCGCAGGAAATGTGGCTGTCGTTGAAGGTAATTCAGATCCAGAAGAGATTGCACAGGCGGCCGTAGAAGGTGCTCTCAAGTCCGCGGTTGTCGGCGGGCCGTTAGGCGCAGCAGGCGCCGGCCCAGCTGGGGAGGCGGTAGCGGCTGAATTGTCTACCGTTTTCGACGCCTTTAAAGAATACGTATACAACGAATGGGTCAAAAGCATTCCGGATCCAGAAAGGGAGTCGGAATGACTCAGGAATTCATCTGGAGGCGAACAGCAAGAATGAAGCTCGTTGTGATTTATGGAAGCGTGGCGCTAGTTGCAGTGGTAACTTTTCTTGGGATTCTGTCAAGACTAATTCGAAAAGAAATGTTCTCAGACTGGCTCGGCCTTCCGTTTCTTTGCTCCTCGACCTTGCTGGTGTATCTCTTCCCAAGATTCGTTGGTGCTGTCAGAAATGGAATGAAGGTCACAGTCAGGGATGATGGATTGTTGACGCCGCTCGGCAGACACGTAACTGCAAAGACGATCGCTGCTGCGTCTGCATTACAACAAGAAAAGTCACCGCATTGGGTGTCATTTCGGGGGTTCCTCATTCCTGTTCGGATTTTTGTTTCGTTTTACGAAGACCCTGAAAAGCTAATTCATGCGTTAAAGGCATTTCAGAAACTCAGCCAGGCTTGAGGAAGTTGGGAAGTTGAAGAGAGCCTGATCCGTTACAGGCAGAATAAAGGGGACAGTGTTCTTTTAACTGGCTGATTTCAAACTCCGGCGTCGGTATTGCCCAGCGAGTAAGCAAGGGGCAGTGATGTTCGATTCTTGATTAACATGGCACTTGACTAAAGTTGACATGTCCTCCCGGTGGATATAACATCATATATGGAGGTGCATATGGAGCTTTCCAAGAAGACCACAATTCTCTTTCGTCCGGAAATGCATAGACGCCTGGTCAAGTTGGCGGCATCTCGCGGTATGAGCCTCGGTGATTTGGTTCGTAACGCTTGTGAGAGGGAGTACGACCTCGCGTCCCAAGAAGAACGTCTGGCTGCGGTCGACGTCCTCGCCGATCTCCACCTCCCGGTTGGCACACCCGATGAGATGGCTCTCGAGTCGGTTCCCGATCTGGAAGGATTGATGTCGTGATCCTGGTCGATGCGAACGTACTGATGTATGCGGCTGGGGCAGAACATGAATACAAGGCGCCCAGTCTCGCCCTACTGAAAGATGTTGCCATGGGAGAGGTCGAAGCAGCGCTCGACGCTGAGGCTCTGCAGGAGGTTCTCCATCGGTATCGCGCGATCAACCGATGGACCGAGGGCCGGAATGTCTTCGACAGTGCTCGTAAGATCTTTACTGTAATACTGCCCATCACTGTTGAAGTCGTTGATTACGCCAGGTTTCTGCTGGATGATTTCACGAGAATCAGCGCACGTGACGCGCTGCACGCCGCAGTTGTAATCACGCAAGGGCTGGATGCCTTGTGCAGTTATGACCATGGCTTCGATCAGATTGAGGCCATTCGGAGGATTGAACCGGAATGATGAATGATGAAGGCGGAATGATGAAGATCGATGTTGGCTCGCTGATTTCGAAGATTACGTACTGAAAAACCTCGATCTCGGAGAATAGGGACACATCGGTTATATGGGGCACGCCAGGGGAAACACCATCGCTGCCTGGTCCGCCCTTCCAGGCTTTCTGATGCAATTCTTGTGGATTCCTGCTTCGTTCATCGGTGTGCATCCATTGATGAGCCGGCCATCGCGGTGATCGGTCGTCTCGGCCCCTACCACATCACCGGAATCGTCGTCGGGTCACCGGTGAGGTTGTCCACCACCGATCCGTAGGCCCAGATTGTTGCGCCGGCGGTTGTGGGTTCGACTGTGGCGTAGGCCAGGTCCTGCTCTCCCGCGCCCACGACCACGATCACTCTGTCGATCTGCCTCCAGCCCTGGGCCGGAACGGTCCGTTGAATCGTCTGACCGATCTGTGTTCCCGTCGTATTGAAGAGGCGGATACGAACAGTTGCCGGCTGGACGCCGATGTTGACCAGACCCAGATTGGAACGCCATTCGTCGTTTTCCTTCAAGCCCATCACACACCCGATCGTGCCCTCGGGAAGAGCGTCGGTTTCGCTGAGGCCAGGCAGGAATTGGCCGAAGGTTCCACCCTCCACCGCCAAATTGTAGGTTCGGGCATTCATGACGATGGGGCTGGAGGCCTCGACGGTGATGACGCCGGTCCCCTCGGATCCAAAGAGAGTCTCCACGACGTCGATTGACGTCCACGTTTCGCCGGGAAGAAGGGTCAGGTTGCGAACGATCGGCGCCGCTGCGCCTCCATCGTCGTAGCTGAGGCTGAGATCCGCCGCCACGGACCCCAGATTGACGCCGGTAAGGTCTGAGCGCCATGTGGAGTCCTTGGCCCCAGGGGCGTGCGCAACTGCCGGAATCAGCGTGCGGTGGGTCGTCGCGGCTGAATCCCCGTCCCATCCGGCCAGGCGGGCCATGAGCCACCACCAGGCATGACCCTTTTGCACACAGTTGAGGCTTTCGGAATGGGCACAGTCCCCGCAGTGAGTGCTCTGCGATGCCCTGTCACTGCCGGGATTGGCCGCGAGCCACTCGGTCGCCCAGTTGCCGTCGCCCCAGGGGTTGCCGTTTCCGGTGGTGTCGTACTCGCAACCGTCGGTGGCGTAGAGTTCCATGTAATTCGTCACACCGTCGGGGTCGTAGCTCTCAATGTCGGCGAAATCGAAGAGCACTTTCCCGTTGGATCGGCAGTAGTCCCGGATTTGTTCGTTGCGTTCGTGGAGATTGCCGCCGCTGCCCGAAGCGTCCAGATGGCCCGTCATGTAGACGAAGACGACACCTGGGTACTCCTGCTCCAGCTGATGCATCGCGTCAAGATAGGTCTGAATACCGCCTACGG
>JAIOSJ010000092.1 GCA_021107705.1 Thermoanaerobaculales bacterium
CCACTGTGGCAGAGCCGGTACCAAGCGCGCGTCATCCGTGCCAGGTCCGTCCTTCCCGGCGTTGTGTTCTGTAACTCTTCGCCCCACCCCGTCTTGATGCCGGGCACAGGTTGAGGTAAGTGGAATCTGAGGCCAGGCAGATCAGGTCAGATCAGCCGGCAGAGTGACGATCCCAGGCGCGCGGATCGCGCGCTTGCAACCGTGCCAGCTACATGCATCCAGCCTTTCTCTCTGGCGTTCGAAGGTGACGAGGTCGTGGAGAGCGGGTATTTTGAGCGGCCGGGGTTGTTGTTGCATTTGCAGACTCTGAAGGCTGAATGACGGGCTTCGTTCTGCTAAAATACTGAGTATGGAAACACTTGAGGAGCGAAGCCTAAGACGCCGGGAGAGGATGGAGACCCACCGCGCAACCTCCTTTGAAGATGCCGAGCGGTGGGATCTTGAGTTCTGGCAGCGCCGGACTCCTGAGGAGCGGCTTTCTGCCCTTGTTGCCATTCGCCGAGAGGTCGAGATGGTTGCAGCGGCGAAGCAGACGGTCTCGGAGCACGACGGGTAACCGATGGATACGGTCAGAGATTTTGAGGATATCCTCGAGCTGTTCGAACGGCATCGTGTCCGATATCTCATCGTCGGCGGCATGGCGTTCATCTATCACGCCAAGCCTCGCTATACCAAGGATATTGACCTATGGATCGATCCTGAGCTCGGCAACGTGAGACTGGTGAACCAGGCCTTGACGGAGTTCGGGAGTCCCGAACTGATGTCACCAGGAACGCCGGATGAGATCTTGCAATTGGGTGTCGCTCCCAACAGAATTGATCTCTTGCGAGATGTTGTCTCTATGGCGTTTTCAGAGGCTTGGCCACGGCGAATCCAGGCCCCGTACGGCAGAGTATCGGCCAACTGGATCGATCTCGAGGGACTGCTGACGATTAAGAGCGCAATCGATCATCCCCGGCATCAAGAAGATGCTCGGGTCCTCAGGGCGGTTCGGGCGAGCCGAGGAGTTGACAAGGGACAGTAATTTAAAAGGGACAGTGTTCTATTCGTAACTCCTCGCCCTACCCCGTCTTGCGAGAATCGGGATCTCTGCCACGCTTGAGGGATGGAAGACCAGGACCTTCCGGAAACTGTGCCACGTTGCTCACTCTTCTCACTCTTGACGAGTCAGGCTTGAGGCGGTAGCCTCAGTTCAACCCCATCCACGCGCTCCGAGGAGATTCCTATGGCGCGCAAATTGAGATTTGGTCCCTCTTTTCGAACACGGCAGGAGCAATTTTATCGACTCCTGGTTCAAGATCGCCGGTGTCCTGCTATGGGCGCTTGCCGCGGTGCTTCGACTTCCTAAACCGCCGGAGCTGCGGGAGCTGCTCCCAGGCACAATCTTCAATGTCGAGGGCCGCCGCAAGCTTCCGGACCCACTGAAGCTGAACCTGTGATCGTTTCGCACTTTTCTTTCCACTCGGGAACCGGCGCATTTCGCGACCGTTGTACGTGATCAAGTAGTCGTGGTCGTGCTTAGTCTTCTGGTAACCCGGCGCGCAGACCCGCAGCATCTTCCAGATCTTGGCGAATTGAATTTGTCCGGACGGCGACATCTAGGCGGCTAGTTTTAGTCGCTGCTCTCGGGGATCCGGGTTCTTCCTAACCGCTGCGGTTTGCTGGGTGAGCTTCTCCACGCGAACCTCCCACCGGGCCTTGTCGGCATCGAGGGAGAAGTCCCAGTTATTGGCTTCGTTTGTTCGGCGGACTTCTTCTACCGCTTCGAGCCAAGCGCCCTCGTCACTAACCTGGTGGAAGAAATGCTCGATCTTCGCCTTGAACGCCTTGAAGGTCTTACACTCCGTGGCGATGTCGTTGAGGATGAGTTCGTGAGTGATCCTGAACTCGGCCATCACTGCTTCTTTGGTGGCGCCCTCGGCCGCCATCCCCCCGGCGTTGACACCGTACATCATCCAAAGATCTTCTTCCTCGTGAACCAGCAGCGCGCGCCCTTGCATCAGCACACCACCGATGTATCCGTCTCCCATAACCACGTTTTTGAAACAGAACAACAGAGGAAATTCCCTCATGGTTGCACCTCCCACTGGCTGGTTCATCACGTTTGTAACCTCGGGTCCGATCCGACCTTCTGGGTCACACACTCCCTAGCATTGTATGCCTTAGTTGCCCGTGTGGCAACGATGTGGGACAGGATGTGGGGCAGGACCAGGTACTATCCAGCTCAAGACACTCGTAGAGATGGGGTTTCTTTCGAGGGTTGAAGGGCAGAATCTAAAGGGAACAGTGTCGAACTCTTTGCTATGCCGGATCGACGGAAGACAAGAAATCATGATCGCCCGGAGGATGCCTGCGGAAAACTTTCCCCTCTCCCGCCACCCCCCTCACCCCGGTCGGGCGCCTGACGGCCTATGGAAAGCTTGCCTTCGGCCACCTTCCAACAGGCCTTGGAAAACCCGCGGCGGGTTTCCCACAGCCACCCTCCTTCGACGACGATCTTTCTCTTCCTTCAATGCACATTTATAAGGGGCAGTATTTTGTTCTTGCCTGACACTCCTTTCCCCTTTTCTTTTGTTACCGTTTGTCAGTCTATGGTGTTGCAAACGACCACGCAAAGGTGTCGCCGGACTCAAACCCGTCAATAAATACGCTCGGAGCGTCGAGATGAAGGTAGTACACGTCCTGCTCGCCGTTGAAGGTGGCTGAGTAGGCGAGGTGTGCTCCGGTTTCGTCCGACACCATGTCGTAGTAGTCGCCGATTTTGTTCTGTTGCGGCCAGCCGAGATGGGGGTTAAATGTTGGCGAGAGCACTTCGTTTGCCGACCAGGTCACACCGAAGTCGGTGGAGTAGGCGTATGTGAGTTCGGATGTGAACGAATCACCGGGATAATCGCGGGTGTCGTTCCAGACGACGTCGATGTGCCCGTCAGGGGCGACGGACATGGTTCCGAACCACTGCCAGGCATCGGTGCCGGCGGGGTCGTCGTTGACCCGGACAGGGTTGCTCCAGGTGGCGCCGTTGTCGGTGCTGCGCGAGAAGTGTACATCGAGCGGGTCGCTGCCCTCCGGATTGACGGAGGCGAGCAGGTAGAGGTTGCCGTGGCCGGCGCCACCGGAGTGATCCGCGGCGATCCAGACCTGGCCCAGCAGTCCGCCGGGGTTCGGACTGGGGTCCTCGAATGCTTGCGGAAAGCCGCCGAGATCAACGATGACGACCTGGTCAAAGGTCGGCGTTGCCGAGGCATTCTGGGCGTTTGAAGAGCGCGCCACGGCAATGCCTGATGACCAGGATGCCAGTCCTGCAACAAAAACCGCGCCGTCCGGAGTGACGGTGGTGGTGCCCCAATAGGGCTCCTCAGGAAGGGCAACCGGCGCTTCAAAGCTCGCTGCGCCGTCGATCGATCGGTTGAAGGTAGTAAGGGTAAAAGGGCTCCAGTGCTGGTAGATATGACCTTGCCCCTGACCGTCGGTGCGGTCGATCGACATCCATTGTTTGTCGCTGCCGTAGGCGAAAACTGGGGCGCTCCAGTTGGCACCGCCGTCGGTGGTCTTGAAGACATCGCATCGAAGGTCGGTGTCATACGTCAGGCTGTTGTAGTAGAAGTTGCCGTCGATGTCGAAATCGAGCACCGGGTCGGAACGAAAGACGCCCGGGTCGAGGACCCCGGGGAACGACCACGTCTGGCCTCCATCGGTCGTAACTCCCAGGCCGGCCTGCCGGAAGTTACTGGTGATGGTGTCGAACTGTCGCCAACCGATGTTGATGATGTTCGGGTCATTGGGATCGACGGCAATCGACGGTTCGTTTGCGGCATCGTCAATGATGTTGGCGCCGCCTGCCGCGACGTTGACCTGTACGCTGATATGACCGTTATGGGTCCATGTACGAACCTCACCGAGCTGCATTTTCGAGGGAGGCGCCGGTGTGAAGGGGTCGTCCGGCACCTCTGAATAGACGGTATGGTCGGGCGCTTGCTCTTGTGCTGTCGCAGGACTGGGCGAAAGACCGCACATGAGCGGAATCAAGGCCATGTAAATCAACGAACGTGAGGTCATGAGGTTTTCCTTCAGGGTTTCATCCGTACGAGATCATGCACATGGTGGACGAGTGTAGCTCAGGTCGCCGTCCTCCCGTATGGTGCATTTTCCTCCGCAAATTTATGAGCGCAAATTTAAAAGGGGCACTGGTTTTTTCTTGTTGTTGGGCTTGAAACTGCATGCGGAGACTGCTGCCTAGAAATTGAAGGGGTTATTGGTTGGTCAAATCGTGGGATTTCCACGGCTCGCCGCATAATTTCGCAATGAGCACCCTTTGAATCAGCCGGAAAGCGTTCTCAACACTGTAGTCAAGTCCGGGTCGTAAGAATGGCGTCAAGTCACCGAGAAACATCTGGTCATTCATCTTGGCCGCCATGTTTGACTCGAGGGTTCTGGCGGCGGCACGTTCGATGACCGTCCGCCCCGCTGACGTGACCGGAATGGCGCCGAATTGTGGAGGCAGGTGTCCCGCCTGCCTCCACAATTCTCTTTGCCGGCTGGTTTGGGCTGGTTTCCCCGGCGCGTTGAGGCAGGCCGGTCCACTCCGGTTTGAGAAGGCCGGCTCGGGCGAGCGCCAGCCGCCCCGCAGCCCTGATCGACAAGGTGGCCATGAGGCATGATGACACAGAGGGTCAATATCACGGCCTGAGGGCCGCGAAAACGGCCGGCGAGCTGGCCGGCCGTTTCGATTATCTGAACTTGTCGCTACGGTACAGTTACCGACCACGCTGAAGTACTGTTGCTCTCGAAACCATCTTCAAAAATGAGAACACAACCCCTGATATCGAAGACCTTGATGCCCTGCGAACGATCGGTGACAACGGCGTAGAGGCCGTTATCGGAGAGTGCGACCCTCATGGCGAGGCCGTTGGTATCGACGAGACCGGCGTCAGCAGGAAGACTGAGGTCCAACAGGTCGATCACACGGAACCCATAGGGCCGTTCGGCGACATATGCGAATCTGCCGTCCACCGCCAGACCCTCGCTCGCCGATTGGGCGGAGTCGAAGAAACCCACCTCGGTGGGCGACGAGGGTGTCGAGACGTCGATGACGCGGAGCCCGATTGCGTCGGCCGCGATAAATACGTGATTGCCGTGGACCGCGATGTCCTTGGCTTCAGACGAGATTGGCAGGTCGCCCACCTCGTACGGGCTTGCGGGGTTCGAGATATTGATGACGCGCAACCCTTCGAGGCCGTCGGCAATGTAGGCGTAGTTGCCTTCGACGGCGATCGCCAGCGCTTCGCCTGGTGTGTCCACAGTACCGGTGAAGGTCGGATTGCTGGGGTTGGTGATGTTGAGCACCAGCATGCCTTCGGTATTGTCGGCGACATAGGCGTAGTTGCCTCGCACTACGCACCCGTTTACGCCGCCTGGAGTATTGTAGTCGCCGACCTCGTCAGGGTGAGCTGGATTGCTGACATCGATCACCCGCAGCCCGAGGGAGCCCACGGCAACATAAGCAAAGTTACCGCTGACCGTGACGTCCCGGGCGATGCCGACGGTGTCGAAGACCCCCGTCTGCCAAGGCGCTGCCGGGTTTGAGATGTCAATCACCGCCAACCCGTGTGAATCGAGAGTGACGTAGGCGTAATCACCCTGCACATCGACCCCTAAGGTCGGATCTGACGTCGGCAGGGCGCCGATCTGACTCTGGCACTGTGCAGAGCCGGGTGTTGCTGAGAGAATCACGATCGTTATGAGGACAAGAACTCGAATCATGGGAACCTACAGTGGTTTGTATCAGGCACCGATGTGCCCGGTGCCCTAAACCTGCTCCTCTACGGTGCTGGCGTCAATGCGTATGAGCTTGAAATAGAACAATTTGTGTTAGATTTAAGCTTGTTTTGACAATCCCGTCACCGGATTCGATTCGGAGGAAAAGGCTAGATGCATGTACCCGGCACCTTTTTCACTGCAGATGATCGGCCCGGTTCACCGCCTCGTGTGGTCGGTCACAGACACCAGGTAGTCTCTTTCAAGGTACCACCTGTCGCATAGTCACTTTTGACGCGGCACTCGGATATCGTGCGGTCGAAATCATCCGGACGCTTCCAAAAATCCGGGTTCCGATTTTCGCGCTCCTCCGCAAACTGGCTCCGATCGCGACCTCGTGCTCGTGATTACTTTGCCCCCTTTTTCGCCTCAGCGCAGGATGAACCAGAAAATGACTATTAAAAGAATCAGAAGGATGAGTAGCAGTAGCCACAGGCGAAGTATGCCGTCGTCGTCAGTGTCTGTGTCCGTGACGAGTGGCGGATCTACGTTCAGAGGATCGGTTCCGAGGTCGACCTCGACCCCATCGGGACGTCCGTCGCCGTCGCTGTCATAAAGATTGGGATCGGTTCGGTACCGGAACTCTTCGTCGTTGTTCAGGCCGTCTGCGTCAAGATCAGCGAGTCTATTTACCGAAGCCAACGTCAGTCCAGAGAAGTTGGCCAACTCCCACGAGTCGTCTATCCCGTCGAGATCTGCATCATGGTGGCGCGGCTGATAGTAACCAAGGGTGCGTTCAAACACCTGGGCCTCAGATGTCGCATGCACAGTGATCGCATAACCACCTCCGACATCCAATGTCATCGGCGCCGCGAAGACTCCGTCGTTTGCTGCGCCGTCTCGGCTCGTTCCGTCGTCACGGAGTTCCACAGTCGATACCGACTTGTCCGGTGCTACGATCTGGGCTGTCATCGCGAACCGGTTGGACGGTACGTAGTGACTCAGAATCCCGGGCTCCTGACCACCCCTTGCTCCGGGAACAGTGGCCAAGAGAGTTCCGGTCATGTTCGAGGGACCGGATGGTGTCATCCAAGCCAGCGTAGCCACGAGCTGATTCGGTGTCGCTACAGAGCACGTTGCCAGCACCTCCGTGGGTGCCTCGAGCGCGGACACATCCGATGTACGGGGTATCAACGCCGAGGCTGTAACGGTGCCGAGGCTGTAACGGTGCCAGGAGATACTTTCTGGCCGTCTTCCTTCATTGACTGCTTCAGATCGCTCACGTAGGCGCGGCGAGCCGTCTTCACGGTGTCTCCGAAACCCAAGAGCGCTTCATCTACGTCACATAACGGCGAGCGGATCTTGCCCATCAGTTCGCGATGGCCGGACAGCGTGTATTCTGGGTCTGAAAACACCTGCTCGCCTCGGGCGAAGCGGTTGTACACGTGGTACAGACCACCCTCAATCATCTCGCGACGAAGCCTGGGCACCACTCCCCTCCCCGGCCAGACAACATATCACAAGAAAGTTAAGAAAGTTTCTCCTGGCACCGATACACCGACACAGGCACATCCGACACCATTTTGAGCTTCGACTACCACACCATCGACGACCAGGCGTTGGTGTTTCCTGACTCGAATCCGTCGCTGAACAACCCCGCCATCACGATCCTGCCGTGGATGTCCTGGTACGAGGTTCCCTGCCGGTCGTGTTCCCAAGCGACCAGAAAGCCCTGCTCGCCGGCGGCTGTCGCGGGCTGGCTGCAGACTCCGGTTTCGCCGGCGATCACTGGTCGAATTTGAAAGGAGGGGCTGAGACTTCTGGAGGTCGTCAACCGTTGTCCGGAGATCCCGAACGGCCCGCTGCTGTTACTGAACTGCTGTTCCCACACCACCAGATACTCGCCTATTCCGGTATGGCAGGTCACATCGGGATGCTGCTCGTCGATCGAGGTTAAATAGAAATGAACCGGCGCCCCATCGGGAACCCCGTCACCGGTCACGAACCTCCCGTATATGTCCCAGTCGGCTCCGACCAGACTCTGCCACGCCACGAAGTAGTGGTCGGCCCCGCCGCGGCAGGCGGCTACCGCCGGCCGACTCTCGAGGTCTGTCCAGGCTGCGATTGCGAACTCACCGCCACCGAGGACCACACCCCCGGCCGTGAGCCGGGTGCCTAATATGTCGGCGCCGACGAGATCGTAGGTCACCAGATACTCATTTCGGGAGAGGTTGTAGGCGATGTCCGGATTGGTGCGGTCTCCAGCTCCGGAGGCCACCATGAAGACGCTGTTGATCGGGAACGATCCGTCAAGCAGAACCCGCCGCCCCTCGACATCGAGCGGCGTACTGCCATCGTCGTTGTTCCACACAACCAGGAACTCCTGTTGGGCGAGCGCGAAGGCCACCTCCGCCGACCATTGCGAACGCGAGTTGGTCTCGATCGGGAAGTCTCCCATCGTCGGCTCGGGGCCGTTCCATGGGATCAATCTGCCGTAGAGATCCCAGTCAGTACCGGTGCCGTCGTAGTCCTGGGACCACACCACCAGGTACCTGTCGTTGATTTCATCGTAGGCGACCGCCGGCTGTGCACGGTCCGTAGCGCCGGCGGAGATCGAAAACCAGCTCAGGAGGTTTCCCTCGCCGTCGAGTCTCCGGCCATAGACATCGCGGCCTGAGCCCCACGTATTGTGCCACACCACAAGGTACTGATCGTGCACGGAATTGTAGGCCACGTGCGGCATGTACTGCTCGTTGTCCAACTCCGAGACCGGGATCTCCGGTCCCATGGGCTGGTCGGCCCACAGGGGTGTCACCCCCACCAGGCCGATGATCGTCAGGGTGATGATGGTTCGTCTCTTCGGGGTCATGAAAGCCTCCGTGGGTTCGATCCTGGACGCTGGTTGGCGGTCGGTCGTGGATGGGACGCCGGTTCCTATCCGCGGCGTGGCTTTTCGTGCTTGGTGGATGAACGCCCGCCAACTCGGTTTTCCCTCACTCCGCAACGTAATCTCTCTCACATCACCGAAGACCAGGGATAGAAGTAACCGGAACCGCCTTTCTCATCACACACAGTTCTTCGTGATACGCTTGCTGGGAGCTTCAAGTGATGGTTTCGTCATCCACGTCCGAGCAACTGGTCCGGATCCCAGCCGATCTGGAGGAGGTTCGTCGACACCTGGTCGCCGCGATGCGCCGCGTGTGTCCTCCATCCATCGCCGACGAGGCCGAGGACCTGGTTCAGCGAGCGCTCATCAAACTGATGAAGTCGCAGACTAAAAGTGAGGAAAATCGCACCGTCAGTGCGTCTTATCTATGGCGGGTGGCTTATACGGCCGTGATCGACGAGATCCGACGCCGCGACCGCCGCCGGGAGGTTTCCTTGATCGAGAACAGTGCCGTCGCGATCCCGATAGCCTCGCAGCCCGATCCGGAGCGCGAGGCGGCCTCACGGGGCATCGGGGACGCGATTCGCGATTGCCTCCAACGAATAGTGGAAGCGAGGCGTCGCGCCGTAACGCTGCATCTGGTCGGTCACACGGTGCCGGAGATCGCACGCCTGTTGAACCAGCGACCGAAGCAGACCGACAACCTGGTCTACCGCGGCATGGCCGACCTGCGTCGCTGCCTGTCCGGAAAGGGAATCACGCCGTGACCCGCACACGCCCCGACGAACTCGAACGGCTACGAGTGGCGTTCTGTTCGGTCGCGGAGGAGGGAAGGCCCGACAACAACGCTCTCGACACCGATCGGATCTGGCAAGCGGTACGCGGCGAGCTGCCACCGGCCGAGGTCGAGGAGATGGTCGACCTGGCGAGCCGCTCCCCGGATTCGGCGGCGGCGTGGAGACTCGCCACGGAGCTGTCGCGCGAACTCGATGAGACACGTGATGTCGCTGTGGTTCGGATCGACCGGCGGCGACCGATGAGATGGGCAATCGGCTTGGCTGCCGCCGCGGTGGTCATGATCGGCGTTGGTCTACCTATATTCCGATCGCTCACTCCGGAGCCGACGCCGGCCCTCCGGGCCGCCGCCCAATTCGAGATTGCGAGCGAGTTGCCGGCCGACCAGGCGCTGCCGCGGGACGCCTTCGAGCTGCGGTGGACTCCGGCCGGGGAGGGGTCGCTGTATGACATCGTCCTCACTGACTCCGAACTCGCGGTCCTCGATCGAGCGTCGTTTCTGGAGAAACCCAGCTACGTGGCGCCGGCTGCAGCCCTCTCCAGCCTGCTCGAGGGCGCGGAGGTGTGGTGGAAGATCGATGCGACCCGACCCGACGGAAGCCGTGTCTCGTCGCTCACCTTCGTCACCAGGGTGAGATGACAGCCGCAATCCGTCGTATCGGGTACGCAGTCATACCGATCATCGTCATCTGTCTGGTCGTGGTTCCTTCCGGGTCGGCCGACGCATCAACCATCGAGTCGGTCGCCGATTGTCGTGAGCTGGTCCGGCAGCATCCGAACGCCCTTGAGGCCTATCGATGCTATTGGATGATCGCACGCCAGCGAAACCTGTGGGAGCCGGCCATCGGAGGGCTCGAGGCCATTCTGGTTGACGATCCCGGCCAGCCGAGGGCGTTGCTTTACCTGGGGATGATCTCGAGCGACCGTGGCGAGCCGCGCGCCGAGAAACTGCTGATGCGGGCGGCGGACGGCTTCGCCACCGAGGCCGAGGTAACCGGCGAGGTCTACTCGCGCCTCGGGCTCGCCTACTGGCTCGACCGCCGTGACCGGATTGATGATTCGCGCATCGAGCGCCGGCGGGCGCTGGAGGTCGCGAGCGCATCCGATGACCAGGTGCTCGCGGCACGGGTGCGGCTCGCTCAGGCGTGGCAGGCGACTCGGGACCACGACTACGCGACCGCACGATCGCTGTTCCTCGAGGTCGAACCAGTTGTGTTTCCGGACGGGCCGTTCGACGTACGAGTCGGAGTGGTCAACGGCCTCGGCTATGCCGATTGGGCCACCGGTCGCTACCGCTCGGCGATGACCAACTACCGGCGGCAGGCAGCCCTGTGCGCCCAAGAAGGAGACGTCTTTCAAGAAACCGGCGCGTTGTACAACGCCGCGATCATGGCCGCACACCTCGCCCAGACACCGGCCGATCTCGAGCGGATCGACACGGCCGCGCGTGAGGCCCTCGACGCTGCCATCCGCACGGGGGACCGAGAGCTCGAGGCGAGACTGCGCTTGATGCTGGCGGAGCCGCACGACGGGTCGAACGTGCGCCGTACCGAGGCGTCCAAGGCACTGACGGCGGCCCGCGCGGCCGCGATCCCGGAGCTCGAGTTCCAGGCGATGCGGGGCCTCGCGGTCCACGACCTCGCCGCACAGAAAGGCGCCTCCACCGACGCAGTCGAACGGATTCGTGAGGCGGTGGAGCGGGCGCGGACGATCGGCAATCTCCACGAAGAGATCGTCGGGCGGATAACTCTCGCGTGGGCGCTGTGGTCACACGGTGACCGTGACAACGGGCTATCGGAGTCGCTGGTCGCGCTTGACCTCGTTGACGAGCTGCGGACCCTGCAGACGGCCGATGAGGAGAGAGCGAGGATTGCGTCGACATGGTCGCACGCCTTCTACCAGCCGATTGGACGACTGCTCGAAACGGGTGATCCCGGGGACCGAGAGCTCGCGTTGCAGATCATGGAGAGGCTGCGGGCCCACGGCCTGGTCGACCTGCTTGAGGCGGCCGATGCGCCGGCTCCCGAGTCGATCGACGCCGCAGCGCTTTCGGTGCGGGCAGTGCAGGCCGCCCTGGCTGACGACGAGATCCTGGCTTCGTATCAGCTCGCGGACCGGTTCGATCTCCAGGGCCGTCCGCAGGGCGGGTCATGGTTGATCCTCATCACGCGTCGGAGCATCACGGCGCACTCACTTCCCGATCGCCGTGAGATCGAAGCGGCTGTTGATGTCTACCTCGGTCTGGTAAGACGGGGAGACAATCGCGAGGCGGAAGCTGCACACCGGCTGTTCGAGCTGGTCCTCGCGCCAACCTTCGAGAGTTTGACCGAGGGGGTTGCATCTCTTGTGGTGGTGCCGGACGGCGTCCTCGCAGGATTGCCGTTTGCCGCGCTGCGTCCCGAGCCTGGCGGCCCACCCCTGGTCGATCGACTGGTCGTTTCGTTGGCGCCGTCGGTCTCGAGGTGGCTGCGGCAACGAGCTCCGCCGGAAACTGAGACCAGATCGGGGTGTCTCGGCATCGCTGATCCGGAGCTTGCTGACGGCGTGGCCGACCGGCAGCCGCTTCCATACGCCCGTACCGAGGTCCGGAGGGCCTGCCGGCTCATCGGCGGGGCGAGCCGAGCGGTCACCGGCGCCTCGGCCACCGAGGTCGCGGTCAAGGAGATGCTCCTCAAACCTTTCGACGTCGTGCACTTCGCCACTCATGCCGAGGTCGACCGCGCCGACCCTTCGCATACCGCGATTCTGCTCGGCGCCGGCGACTCGACTCAGGACGGCCGCCTCCACATCGCCGAGATCTCGAGCCTTCAGCTCCGACAGCCGATGGTGGTTCTGTCGGCATGCCAGTCTGCAGGTGGCGTGGTGCTGCAGGGCGAGGGTGTGCTCGGTCTGACGAGAGCGTTCTTCGAGGGTGGCGCAAGGACGGTGGTCGGCAACCTGTGGCCGGTCGACGACCGCGAGGCCGCCGTGCTCGTCGATCACTTCTATCGCCACCTGACCGCCGGCTTGTCCGTCGCGGACGCGCTCGCCCAGGCGCAACGCGAACGTTGGGTGGCCGGCGACTCGACGGTGGCGTGGGCGAGCCTCGTGGTGCTCGGTGACGGCTACTTCGAGCTGACTCCCGATCCTCGTCGCCCTCGGCTATGGTTGGCTGTGATCGTCGCGGTCGCGGCCATGGGACTCTTCGTAGTAGTACGGATCGTGCGGTTCCGCGCCTCGTAACCGGAGTCCCGCCACTTCTTTGGATTCAAGAATTCGATCCTGGGAAGAATCGCTCGAACAAGGAGAAGCGCTTCGAATCCTGTAGCGGACTGAGAGAATAGGCCATGGATGTGGAGACGGTGACCCGGCAAATCCTCCTCGACGGTGTGTTGATCCCCCGCGCCAACGGCAGCGACGGGCTCGAACGGGTTGACATCCGTGCCAGGTGTGCGCCAGGGTAAGCTTGGGGAAAGGGGACGAGATGACGTGAGTCCGTAAAAGACAGCGAAGTTTCTGAAACTTTCCGGTCAGACCTTGCGGGTGAGAGTCCCGCACGGCCAAGGTTGGCCGCCAGCCGGAAGCGAGTCTTGCGCCGTGGGGGTAACCGAAGCGGTGAAGCGTAGACAGCGAGATCGCAGGCTGTGTGAACAGCTCCGAAATCATGATTTGTGGACGCCGACCCTGTCCCTGGAGTGGGAAGGCAACACAGTCGATACCGTAGAGGCATGGTATCGCGGGTCCGCCGGGGTCTGGACCAAGCAGACAAAAGCGGTGCCACGCTGGGTTAGGAAGTTGGGAAGTTCGGTTAACTGCTTCAGATCAGGTGGCCAGTCACCGAGGGGAGAGAGTATTCTCAAGCTTCCTAAGATCCTAAAGGGGCACCGAAAAGCCGGGCTCTTGCCGACTTCCTTGGGCGGAATCCGAGTTCGGTCACTCGGTGGTTGAACCGTGCAACTAAACTCAATCAAACCGATATGGGTTTTCAACGTGACTTCTCTGAACTCCGAGGTTGCCTCAGTCAGGCTGAATGCGGTGAGTGAGCAACGTGGCACCCTCGCTCGCGCTCGCGAAGCAGAAGCTAAAAGCTAGAAAAGGGGATAGGAACACTGCTCTTCTGGGTGTCAAATCATTGATCTGTCGCCTTTGTGCATGTTTATGTCGCGTGAGAACATGGAAATGTCGTCTTTCGCTATGTTCATCGGCGCCTCCCGAACCCATTGTTGTAGGGGAACACGAAATCGGGAGGTTTCTCATGTTTTCTTCGAATCATCGTCACATC